>JBAWXM010000329.1:0-5931 GCA_037144075.1 Lentisphaerota bacterium
TTCAGCAGTTCATGGCAAAGAATAACTCCATCTTGTTGTCCATGGCAGACGAACTTCACTTACAGCAGAACGGTTCATTCAAGCCGGTGCGAGGTATAGCGGAGTGTATGAGTAACTGAAGATAGGAATATTTTCACCATGAAGTGCATGAAGGTAATGAAGCTATCATTTTCAATTTTAAATTGTTTGCTACTCTGCGTCTTTGCGTTAAATCGTCCCCTGTTCTCATGATTCCCTGCTTTAAAAACCTTTAATTTCTCACACAATCCACTCGAATATCAAGACATACTCGCCAGAATCAATTCTCATCCATTCCGGAAGCTGGCGGAACTGCTGCCGCATAACTGGAAAGCCGCAAGGGAAAAGAAATAATCCAGAATTTCAAAATCCCCCGCCGCCTTCGGTGTCATGGTCTCGCCGGGAGCTTACCAACAAAGCTAGGTAAACTAAAGGCACGGGAGTAAGCTGAATACGCGAATACGCCCTGTCCCCTATTTTTAATTTCTGTTGCTATGGCCTTGAAATTTTGCCATAGCAATAGTATAATTACAGTTGTGTATAAATATTAATGAATAATTATTCAGGAATGTGTATATATGGCGTTTAATATCAGTGATGAAGCATTGACCCTGGCGGCAAGATTGTATTACATTGACGGGGTTTCACAGCAGAAACTGGCTGCGATGTTTAATGTTTCGCAAGCTAAGGCTTCCCGGCTGCTGGCAATGGCCAGGGAGCGCGGGATTGTTACTGTTACCGTCAATGAATATGTAGCACGCAATCGCGAACAGGAAAAGTTACTTATTGAACGTTTCGGACTTAAAAAGGCAGTGGTAATCCGGGTTCAGTCCGGGCAGCCGGCAGAGCAGGCCAGGACATTGATCGGACATTTTGCCGCGCCGTTAATAACGGAAAATATCCAGACTGGAATGGTGATCGGCCTGGCGGGGGGGAGAACAATTTATGAGTTGATTGAAAGCTATAAACCGCATCCCGGCATTAACGGGGTTACAGTTATCCAGGCGATGGGTAATGTCGGCTCGCGGATTAGTTCCATTGATGCCTCGGAGGTCGGCAGAATGCTGGCAGTTAAAGGCAAAGGTTCATTTCTGGCGATTAATGCGCCAGTATTCACCCCGAGCCGTGAGATTCGCGACGTTTTCTTGAATCATGAGCAGATCAAAGAGGTTATGGAAATGTCTAAACGTATGGATGTCGCGTTTGTTGGAATCGGGATCCCCGGAAATTCCATTCTTGCCGACCAGAATATTATTTCTGAAAAAGAAATTCCGAATTTGAGATGCGATGGCGTTTGCGGGGAAATTTGCGGGAGATTTTTTGATAGCGACGGCAATGAAGCTTCAACGATTTACAAGAATAAGACAATCAGCATCGAGCTCGATACATTGCGTAAAACGCCGTTAGTTTTTGGCGTTGTCAACGGCAGTGACCGGGCGGACGCGATTGCCGCAGCAATCAAAGGAAAAATCATTAACAGCTTAATCGCAGACTCGGAATGTGCCGGACAGCTTTTAAAGCTTGACACTGTCTCCGGAAAGGGACGGCAGACGAAACGCCATACCGGAGTTTGACATAACGATGGATCAAAGCAATATCACGGAGAATCGAGTCATGCGGATAATAGTACCAGTCAAACAGGTGCCGGAAACCAAAGCAGTAAAAATGGATGAGCAAACCGGCACGATCATCCGTCAAGGGGTGACGTCCATCGTCAATCCGCTCGATCTGTATGCCATCGAAGCCGCGCTGACACTGAAAGCGCAGCATGGTGCAGAAGTCATCGCCATATCAATGGGGCCGCCACAGGCGGCGGTTGCGCTGCGCGAGTCTCTTGCCATGGGTATTGACCGGGCGGTACTCATCAGTGACAGAGCCTATGCCGGCAGCGATACCTGGGCCACCGCCCGCATTCTGGCGGCGGCGGTTCGTCATCTGGGTGACGCTGATTTAATCATCTGCGGCGAGCGCGCCACCGACGGAGATACCGGTCAGGTCGGTCCTGAGCTGGCCGCCGCGCTCGGGCTGCCGGTACTTACCTACCTCAATCGTTTTGACGTGAAAGACAATGAATTTCAGGCCGGCCGCATGGTCGAAAACGGAATTGAAGAACTTGCCGGCCGACTTCCCGTCCTGATTACGGTAGTCAAAGAGATCGCGGAGCCCCGGTTACCTACGCTCGACGGTAAAATCCGCGCCCGCCAAACTAATATTCCGGTGTTGACTCAAAGCGAACTGCAGATTGATCCTGACGAGATCGGTCTAAAAGGTTCCCCGACCAATGTGGTGAAAATATTCCGTCCGAAAATCACCCGCCAGTGCAAACTGGTTTTTGCCGGTGACGAGGAGCAAGCATCAGCCGCATGCCATGAACTTAATAATTTTATCCAAACCAGGGAGGGTCTCTGAAAATGACTCCTGATATCTGGATTATCGCCGAACAGCGGAACGGACAATTGCAAAGCGTATCGTTCGAACTGCTGACACGCGGAATTGCATTGGCCTGGAAACGTCAGGCACAGCTTGGTGCGGTCATCTTCGGCTCCGGAATTCCGGATGCCGAATTGCAAAAATTAATTGATTGCGGAGCGGACCGGGTTCTCGCCGTTGACGCCCCTGAATTGGCGGAGTTTGACTTTGAATCCCAGGCGGCGGCGCTTCTTGCTCTGATCCGGTCTGAAAAGCCGGAGATCATCATTGCCGGGGCCACCTCCAGCGGACGGACCCTGCTGCCGTATGCCGCCATGACTGCCCGCGCCGGGCTTACCGCCGACTGCACCGAACTGGACATTGAACCGGAAACCGGTCTGCTTTTGCAGACGCGTCCGGCAATCGGCGGCAATATTATGGCTACCATTAAATGTCCGAAACACCAGCCGCAGATGGCCACGGTGCGGCCCAAATCATGTCGTCCCGCCCAGCCGCAATCAGGACGTAACGGCGAGATTATACGCATTCATCCTGAACTGCCGGTCAGCCGCATCAGAAGAACCGGTTTTACGCCGCTTGCCGACGACTGCGGCATTCAGGACGCGGAACGGCTGGTCGTGGTCGGCCGCGGCATCAGGAAACCGGAGAACATCAAACTGGCGCGTGATCTGGCTGTTGCGTTAGGAGCGTCACTGGGCGCAACCCGCGAGGTGATTGACCGCGGCTGGCTGAGTTATCCGCACCAGATAGGACTGAGCGGTAAAACGGTAACCCCGAAACTCTATATCGGGCTCGGGGTGTCCGGCGCGATCCAGCATCTGGCGGGAATGCAGACGGCGGCGACAATCATTGCCGTCAACACCGATCCCGAAGCGCAAATATTTAAAGTGGCCGATTTCGGCATCGCCGGCAGCCTGTTCGATGTTGTTCCGGCGCTGCTCAGGGAAATACAGGAGGGTAAAACGCCATGGACGAAATGAGAAAGTATAATCCTGTCACTCCGGCGATAGCAGGAGAACTGCGCGGCATTGCCGGCGCACAATACGTCATTTACGACGACTCTGAAAAACTGGAGCCGTTTTCCCGTGATGAAATTCCCGGAACCAAATATCGCGCGATGCCGGAAGCGGTCGTGCGTCCGGCGGATGCGCGGCAGATCGCAGCAATCGTCAAGCTGGCCAATCGCGAACTGATTCCGGTCACGCCGCGCGGCGCCGGCTCCGGGCTTTCCGGCGGCGCGGTGCCGGTTCACGGCGGTATCGTCATCAGCGTTGACCGCATGAACTGCATCATCGAGATCGACCGCGACAATATGATGATCGTGGTGGAGCCGGGCGTCATTGCCAATGAAATCAACGAAGCGATCAGGGAATACGATCTGTTCTATGCCGGTTATCCGATGAGTCTGGAAACTTGTTTTATCGGCGGGAACGTGGCGGAAAATGCCGGGGGCGGCAAAGCAGTTAAATATGGCGTCACCGGACGTTACGTGCTCGGTCTGGAAGTGGTCACGCCGGCCGGAGAAATCGTCGAACTTGGCGGGAAATTGATCAAAGACGTCACCGGTTACAACATGGTGCAGTTGATGGTCGGTTCGGAAGGAACGCTCGGCATTTTCACCAAAATCATCCTGAAACTGATTCCGCTGCCGAAATTTCAGGTAGATCTGCTTTGCATGTTTCGCAGCAGCGAAGACGCGGTCGCTGCCGTGCCCAGGCTGATGACTGCCTCAGGGATCATCCCGACCTCGATCGAATATATGGACCGCCTCGCCGTCAAAGGGGCGTGCGATTACCTCAACGAAAAAATACCGTATCAGGATTGCGGCGCAATGCTGCTGATTTCGGTCGATGGCGCGGAAGAGGCTTCCATCATCACCGAATATGAAGCCATCGGTAAAAAGTGTCAGGAATACGGCGCTTACGAAGTGTATGTGGCGGATAATCCATCCACTACCGAACGTATCTGGCGTATCCGCCGCAATATTGGCGAAGCCTGCAACGTTTACTCGAAGCGCCAGAGCGGCGAGGATCTGGTGGTGCCGCCCGCCGCAATTCCGGCAATGGTCGCAGAATTGCAGAGCATCGGCGAGAAATATGGCATCATCGTTCCGTGCTTCGGCCACGCCGGCGACGGCAATATTCATGCCCGGCTGATCTGTCCGCCGGAGTGGAGCGACGAACGCTGGCAGGAAACCTTGCCGCAAATCCTCGAAGACACCTACCTTGCCGCCGCCGCGCTGGGCGGCCGCATTTCCGGCGAACACGGCATCGGCTCCAAACGCAAAAAGTATATGCGCACGGTGGTTTCGGAGGAATATCTGAATATGCTGCGGACCGTGAAGCACGCTTTCGATCCGAACAATATCATGAATCCGGGGAAAATTTTTGATTTGTAATTAACTATTAAGGAACTGTAATGAAAACCTGTAAACTTACCGGGATTCGCCAGATGGCGATGATGGACGTTCCAACTCCGGAAATTCAAAATGACACTGATGTTTTGATCAAAATGTCATGCGTCGGCGTCTGCGGATCCGACGTTCATTATTACGAATCAGGACAGATCGGCTCGCAAGTGGTGCAGCACCCTTTTGCCGTCGGACACGAAGGGGCCGGGGTAGTTGCCGCAGTCGGACGGTCTGTAACGCGGGTTATGGCAGGAAGCAGGATCGCCATCGAACCAGCAATGCCGTGCCATCAGTGTGATCAATGCCTGGCAGGCAGACCCCACACCTGCCGCAAGTTGCGTTTTCTTGGCTGCCCCGGACAGACGGAAGGATGTCTGTCGGAATATCTGGTCATGCCGGAAACAAGCTGCTTCCCGATTCCCGACTCCATGACGTTCGACGAAGCAGCGCTCTCCGAACCGCTGGCCATCGGGATTTATGCGGTCAAACAATCGGTATCTATGAAAGGCGCGAAAATAGGTATTCTCGGTTCCGGGCCGATCGGGCTGAGCGTACTTATGCCGGCGCTAGCTCAAGGTGCGGCGAAAATTTATGTGACTGACAAAATCGATGCCCGTCTGGCAGTGGCGCGCCGCGCCGGAGCTACCTGTACCGTCAATCCGCTGAAGGAGGATATTGTCCAGGCCATTACCGCCGACGAACCATTATTGCTCGACGCGGTCTTTGAATGCGCGGGAGAACAGGATACTGTCGACCAGGCGCTCGCGCTGCTGAAACCCGGCGGCAAGTTGATTCTGATCGGTATTCCGCCGACACAGGCAAAGTACGGCTTCAGCGTCGATCTGATGCGCCGCAAGGAAATCTGCATCCAGAACGTCCGCCGCCAGAACCATTGCTGCCAGGCGGCGCTGGACATGATCCGCGAACGCATTTTCGATGTCAACATCATGCGGACGCACCGGTTTAATTTTAACGACACTGCCGCCGCTTTCGAGCTTGTGGCCAATTATCGCGATGGCGTGGTCAAAGCGATGATCAATTTTTGAATTTTCGTCAGGTATATTTCCCGACCA
>JBAWXM010000330.1:0-5896 GCA_037144075.1 Lentisphaerota bacterium
AAATATGCTAAACAGCAGCAGCAGGAGAACACCCGGTTTCAGCAATTCAGCCAGGCTGTCAAAGCAAGAGAGAATATTCGGATTGCTCCGCGTCAGCGCCAGCCCTCCAGTCTTAAAATGATCCCGCATCCTTTCGGGCCGCGTACTGAACTCCGGATGTCAGCCCATCCTTTCGGACCGCCGCTTAATTTGCGGGGGGGCCCGACGTTAAACTCCGGGAATTATTCTGCCAGGCAAAGTCAAGCAGCGAACAGTAGTCTGAGCCGGTCAGATAATCAGAGCAATCAGCCTCTGAATAGCAGTCAGTCCACGCCGGTTGGCAGTTCCGGCAGTCAGAACGTTCCGCCGGACTCGGCAGCGGGCAGTGTCATAAAAGGCTGGTCCGGTTACGTTGCTACACTCGAAAGTTTAGAAAAGGATTAGTTGCCGGCCGCGTATTCCGATATAGATTTGTTTTTTTTAGAAATGATTGCTATAATATTATAGCCGGATTTATTAAACACAGGGGGACGGTAAAATGCATTATATAATTGCGTTATTCGTGATAATCGGTCTGATCGGGGCGGCTATGCTTTTGACTGATGAAGACCACAATTGGTTTGGATCGGGTGAAGTTGTAAATATTGTTAAGAAGTTCAAGCAGGAAGAAGACGCCTTTGCACAGTTCTGCAAAGAACAGGAAGGTCGCGATAATGCCAGAAAGGATGATCCGGTTCAGGTTACGAAAGCAGAAACCCGGAATGACACTCCGTCGCCGGTTCAGCAACCAGCGGCTTCTGTCCGGTCTCCGGCTCCGTCCGGCGGCGCGGCATTTAGTTCAAATCCTTTTGGCAGTACGGCGTCTGCGGTGACTTCTAATCCGAAACCGTTCGGCAATGTTGATTTCAATAGCTTCGGCGATACCCCGCAGCCTGCGCCTGCCGCCCAAGCTCCAGCCGGGCCTGTTGCACAGACTCCGGCTTCAGGCGGCAGTCAAAGCCAGGCGCAGCAAATGCAGTCATCCTCCAATCCCATTATTAAAACCTGGGCAGGCTATGTTTCCCAGATCGAGGCCGCGGAAAAATAACATTCAGTACGCCGCCGGAGATTAATCCAGCCGCTTTATCCACAGGTCAATGCCGGCGCGGACGGTTTTGAAGCCGGTGCCGCCGGGTATTTCACGCTTGGCGACGCTGCTTTCCGGGGAGAATAATTCCAGGAACGCCGGAGTGGCTTCGGGAATCGAGACTTGCATTTCATCCAGTGACACATCATTCAGCGCTTTGCCGTTTTCCCGGCACCATTTGACGAATGCTCCGACCCGGTGATGGGCATTTCTGAACGGCACCCCGAGTTCAACGAGCTTTTCCGCCAGATCGGTTGCCATCAATGCCGGATCGGATGCGGCTTTCAGCATGTTTTCGGCTTTCAACGTCAGAGTGGCGATCATCGGCGGATATACGCGGAGTATCTTCTTCACAGTATCAATGGCGTCAAAAATCTGTTCCTTGTCTTCCTGGAGGTCGCGGTTATAGGTCAGCGGCAACCCTTTGCACAGCGTCAGCAGCGCCATCAGCGCACCGTAAACCCGCGCGGTTTTGCCGCGTGAAAGCTCGGCAATGTCGGGATTCTTCTTCTGCGGCATCAGGCTGGAGCCGGTGCAGAACGCATCCGCCAGTTCAATAAAATTGTACTCCTGCGAACACCACAGGATGATATCTTCGGACAGTCTGGAGATGTGCATGGCAAAAATGGACAGGGCACTCAGCAGTTCAATCGCAAAATCCCGGTCGGCGACGGCGTCCATGCTGTTGGCGGTGATTGCGTCAAAGCCGAGTTTTTCCCGGACGAATTCACGGTTGATCGGCAGGGTGGTTCCGGCCAGCGCGCCGGAGCCCAGCGGCATGACGTTGATGCGCCTGCGGCAGTCGCTCAGACGCTCAATATCGCGCTGCAGCATTTCCACATACGCCAGCATGTGATGGGCGAACAGCACCGGCTGGGCGTGCTGGAGATGGGTGAAGCCCGGCAGAATGACTTTGTCATTGGCGTCGGCCTGGCCGGTCAATGCCCGCTGCATGTCCTTGATCATGGCGCTGATCTGCGTAATCTCTTCCCGGAGATAAAGCCTGATGTCCAGCGCCACCTGGTCGTTTCTGCTTCTGGCGGTATGGACTCTGGCGCCTTCGTTGCCCAGTTTTTCAATCAGCGCGTTCTCGATGTGCATGTGAATATCTTCAAGTTCGGCGGTGAAGGTGAAATCGCCGCCGTCTATCCGCTTTTCGATCTCGCTTAGCTCCAGCGCGATCTTTTCGGCGGTCTCAAAGGGAATAATGCCGGAAGCCGCCAGCATTGCGGAATGAGCTTTGCTGCCGGCGATGTCGAATTTGTAAAGCCTCTTATCAAAGGAAACCGATTCAGAGAACGCTGTGAGTTCGCTGTCGGTTGCGGTACTGAAACGCCCACCCCAAAGTGCCATTTTATTAACCCCTGAATATATCTGGTGATTTTAAAGTAATATTATTAAGATGAAAAAATAGACGCATATCCGGATTTTACAAAACCTCTTATAATAATTTTCCTGAAACAGATAGAGCGCAGGACTGCGGGGATTTAGAGACCGCGCCGAGTTTGCTGCTTATTTATTTTCCAATCCTGTTTCACTATAGTGTGCGTCACTTTGAAAACACAATTGTCCGGCAGCCGGAATTGATGATCCGGTGTTCCAGATGGGCCTTTACGGCGCGGGTTAATACTCTGCGCTCAATGTCCTTGCCGATCCGCTTCAGCTCCTCCGGATCATCCTCATGCGTGATGCGTTCCACATCCTGTTCAATGATCGGTCCTTCATCAAGGTCGGCGGTGGCATAATGCGCGGTGGCGCCAATCATTTTCACGCCGCGCTCCCAGGCCCGGCGATAAGGATCCCCGCCTTTGAATCCAGGCAGAAACGCATGATGAATATTAATTATCCGTCCGGGGAAATGGTGTATGAAATCTGTTGACAGTATCTGCATGTAGCGCGCCAGCACGACCAGATCAATATGATGCCGGTCGAGCAGATCGCGCACCAGTTCCTCCTGCCCGGACTTGTTATCTTTATCTATCGGGAAGCAGTAGAACGGAACACGGAATTTGTCCGCCACATATTCCAGATCGGGGTGGTTGCTGATAATAAGCGGAATCTCGCAATGCAGGTCGCCTTCGTTGCGATGCACGAGCAAATCATAAAGGCAATGTGATGTTTTGGAGACCAGTACCGCCACTTTCTGGACACAGTCAGAATAATATGCCGCCCAGTTCAGGTTATATGGACGACTGAATTCGTCGAAATCCTTTTCCAGGTTCTTCCTGGTAGTTACCACGCCGGTCATGTCCAGTTTTATCCGCATGAAATATTTGTTCTCAAAGATATCGGTATACTGCTGGCAGTGCAGAATATTGAATCCCTGTGAATAGAAAAACGTTGTGATTTCCGACAAAAGCCCTTTGCGGTCCTGGCATTGTATTAAAAATATTGCCTGCTTCATAAACTCGTCTCCTGAATTTCGGTGTAAGTAATCAGCTCAATTTTAATATATCAGACAAACGGCATGTTCACAACCGCAGAATCAAAAAGTTCAAAGCTGCGGCAATTCATTAATAATGCGCCGCCGCCTTGAACACTTTTTCCCGGTCATCGAAAAATAAGACTTCCGTCGCGAACAGATTTAGTACGGACTTTGTAGTAAATGGTCATGCTTGAGGCTTCGGCAAACACATCCAGCAGTTCAAACTTCAAATCAGGCATTTTCTCCAGCGACTTCCGCCAATATTCTCCAACATTGCTCCTGCCTTTTAGTTTGCCGGACGATTTTGCACATTTTGGCGATAAAAGGCGACGACGTCTCGAAATCCTCGGAATAGTGGCTTAGAACTCTGTTCAAATCATGGGAATTCCATGCTGCAATCCATTCTGTCGCAAATTCCAGCGCGCTGTTTCTGCCCTTTCTCCAGTCATAATTCATGATAAATCCTTTCCTTGACAACCGCAATCTTTGCCGTACAGGATATCGAACGACATTAATCCGATGTCGGCGCGTTTCTTCCAGCCGAGTTTTTTCCAGAAGGAAATTCCGGCGCTGTTGCTTTCATAAACGAAAATATGGCACTTCTGGATGCCTTCCGCCGCCAGCGCCGCCAGGCATTTTTCCACCAGAGCTGTTGCAATGCCGCGCTTGCGGAAATCCGGATGCGTCGCCAGGTGATTTAGGCTGGCGCGTCTGCCGTCATGTCCGCAGAGTATCGCACCGGCCACTCTGCCGTCTTCCAGCGCGACAAAACTCAGGCCGGGATTGCGTTCCAAGTATCTGGCGATGCTGTCCCTGGAGTCCGCCCGGCTGAGTCCGACTCCCTCGCAGCTTTCCCACAAGCGATATACTTCCTCGTAATATTCTATGGTGAATTCTGTTATTTTCATCTTAGTTCCAATTATGATTTATCACTTATGGTACATCAACCGGCATAAAATTCAATCCGCCGTAACAGTTAAATATTGCAATGACTGTTTGGCATATTCACGGAGACAGTCTATATTTTATCAACCTGTATAACCCGAGGGACATCATGAAAAGAGCTTTACTGGTAATTGACGTTCAAAATGAATATTTCACCGGAAAACTGCCGGTTACTCATCCCGTTGACAGTCTTCAAAACATTCTGAAAGCCATTGACGCGGCGGCTGCTTCAATTGAGACAATCTGCATCCAGCACACAGTGTCACAACCTGATGCTAAGATTTTCGCTAAAAACAGCAAGGGCTGGGAATTGCTTCCGGAAATCACCAGCCGAAAATTCAATCTGCTGCTGGAGAAAAACTATCCCGGCAGTTTTACCGGCACAATTCTGGAAAAGTATCTGCTGGACCATGGAATTGACACTATCACCATCTGCGGTTATATGACCCAGATGTGCTGCGACACAACCGCCCGGCAGGCGTTTCATCTGGGGTTCAAGGTGGAATTTCTCTCTGACGCGACAGGCACACGGGATTTTTCCAACTCAGCCGGGCAGGTCACCGCCGAAGAGCTGCACCGGGCAGTCCTGGTAACCCAGGCCATGCGCTTCAGCCAGGTATTGACTACCGAGGCCTGGATTAATTCGCTGGCTGAATAAATCTTATTTTTTTATCTTTGGAACACGGCTATATTATATCCAAATAAAATTCGTACACGGAGCATTAAATGGAATTTATATTTTCAACCGCATTGCTGCTATTCCTGGTGATGGATCCACTGGGCAATCTGCCCTTTTTTATCAGTTCTCTGAAAAATACGTCCCCAGAGCGTTATCTGAAAATAATTTTTCGGGAATCTGTCATTGCGCTGGTTATACTTACAGTATTCATGCTGGTCGGGAAAAATCTTCTCGGCATATTGCAGATTTCCCAGGCGTCGCTGGGGATTGCCGGCGGAATTATTCTTTTCCTGATCGCGCTGCAGATGATTTTCTGCCTGCCTATTTTCAGCCCGCAGGTCGACAGTGAAGACAAAAAACGGGAGGAACCGTTTATTGTTCCGCTGGCAGTGCCGATGATTGCCGGGCCGTCCGCCGCCGCGACGATAATTCTGGTCAGGGGCAGGGCGGATACTTCTTTGATAGACTGTTTTATCGCGCTGGCGATTGCGTGGAGTCTGTCAACTATTATCCTGATGTTCTCCAAGCTTATTTCCCGTGTGCTGGGCCACAAGATACTCGATGCTTCGGAATCGCTGATGGGGTTGCTGCTTACCGCACTGGCGATTGAGATGCTGGTCAAAGGCATTAAAAGCGCATTTTTTCCTGGACTGAATTGATTGCAACAGGGGCCAAGCGAGAAAAGCAAGAAAAGTTGAAAGCGAGAAAAGTTGAAAGCGAGAAAAGTTGAAAGCGAGAAAAG
>JBAWXM010000331.1:0-5846 GCA_037144075.1 Lentisphaerota bacterium
ACTATCCCAACCGGGGCCGGAGTTATGAGCTGCCGGGACCGGATCCAGGCGATGAGCCTGATGTGGCAAAATATCTCGAATTCGTCAAGGCGCAGGTTACTGAATTGTGTACCAATTATGGTAAAATCCACGGGTTCTGGTGGGATGTCAATGAAAACAGCATTAATGCTCATGACGAATCAGTCAATCAACTGATCCGCTCGCTCCAGCCGGGAATCATTATTAATAAGCGCGGATTCGGCGAAGGGGATTTTGACACGCCGGAACGCGATTTCGATGATGCGAAACTCAATGGCGTACAAATTTATACCAAGCCGACCGAGGCCTGCGAATCCATTGGCGCGGAAAGCTGGGGATACCGAACCAATGAAGATTATTTTACCGTCGGCGCACTTACCCGGAACTTTGCCAGACACTTGGCCAAGGGCGGTAATTATCTGTTGAATATCGGGCCGCAGGCAGACGGCACATTCCCGGCGGAAGCCGTCCGGATTCTGAATAAAATCGGGCAGTGGCGTCAGCAGACCAGAGAGGCATTTGAGCAGGTGGAACCGCTGCCGCTGACTGTTGATAACGGCAATGTGCTGCTGGGCCGGAAAGAGAATATGCTGTATGTTTATCTGCTGGACGCGCCGCGAAAATCAGGGATCACGCTCAAGCCGCTGGAGATTCAGCCGAAAAAGGCCACGCTTTTAAATAACGGACGGGAATTGAAGTCCAAAGTGGAGATTATGCCTTCCATGCATGCGGAAAACAAGGCATATCTGCATGTCTGGAACATTCCGGCGGATGAACTCGCGAACGAAGCTGTCATCCTGAAACTGGAATTCGATTCATTCATACTGGATAAAATGAGTTTTAAAAACTAACAAGGCAAGGGGTGCAGAATGAAAACCAACATGTTCCGGAAGACAAATCGTAAAGCGGAGACGAAAATGAATGTGAAAAAAAGTTGCAAGTCGTTGAATTTCACACTAATAGAACTCCTGGTCGTGATCGCCATCATCGCAATTTTGGCTGGAATGCTGCTGCCGGCGCTGAACAAAGCGCGGGAAAGTGCACGCAAGACACAATGTTTAAATAATTTAAAGCAATGGGGCACTGCATGCAGCATGTATTCCGTTGACAACGGCGATTATATTACGCCATACCGCTCGACTGCCGCCTATGTGGATGCTAAATACGAAGTGCTGGAACCGGTAGGATTATTGTCGCAATATCTCAAACTTAATAAGTCTTTTGGACTGGTAGATATATCGGGAGCCCGTTCAACCCTTGCCTGCCCGGATTTGCAGCAAAATTCAGTCAATTTGTATTCATATGGCATCAACCAACATTTTTACAGTACAAGCGAGTTACCCAATAAAACGTACAGAAAACTTACCAATGTCCGCAAAATGTCCACCAGGTTCTACTGGCTCGAGGGCAATGTCAGCGCAATAATTGGATCTTTCATCGCTCATGAGATCAATAATCCGATGGTATTCCGCCACTCGAACGGACAAAATATTCTTTTTCTTGATAATCATGTAACCTGGTACAGCAGGTTTAACGTGCCATGCGAAAGGAACACTTATTTTAATTATAAACAACAATATCCGTGGTGGTATAATTTAAATTAAAAGAAATATAGAAACGATGAAACAATGAATTTTGCTCAACCCGGAAACAATAAATTGGTCTGGACTTTGACAAAACAATCCCCAAAATAAGGAGAAAAAATGAACGAGTTAAAACATCTATCCGGCAGTCCTGAAAAAGATCAGAAGAGAATCATAGTCAGTAACTTTTACAAAGTAACTTTAATATGGGCTTTTATGTTCCTGTCCGTATTTGCTTCCGGGTACGACAATTTCGACAGCGCGTTCAAGGGCGCAAAAGAATTCGGCGAGGCAAACAAGAACCAGGAAGCTCTCGCTGCGTTTCAGGAAGGGCTCAAATTTTCAACGACGGACTGGCAGAAGTTTAAAGTTCTGACAGGGATGTCATCTATTTATTACAAAGAGAAAAAATATAAAGATGCCGAAAATATGATACAGGAACTTTATAAAATAAAACTTACCAATGGGCAAATGACAGCAACGATTGTTATGTTGAGCGCGAACATCTATGCGGATCAAGGCAAAACTGACAAGGCTGCCGCCGAACTTAAGCGAGTTCGCGACGAAATCGGAGAAGACAATACTGACGAAGGCATATATTACCTTTATATGGCTGCGGAAATTTACTGCAATAAGATTAAGGACTATGAGAGTTCCTTAAATCTCATTAAAAAGCTCGAAGCCAATGAGAAAACACCCCAGTGGATTAAAAACCGCATGGGAACAATGAAAGAAACCATTGCAAAGAATAAGAAATGAATATGGAATTTATGAAGAAACTTCTAATCTCACTTGCACTTACTGCAGGAATTATGGCATCGGCGGTACAGTTTGACCAAGGGCAGCGTATTGTTAACGTAAGCGGAACTCCGGTAAAAGCAGAGAAACTGGAGATCGTTGTTCAAAATTCCACCAAATTGATGGAGTTTACCGCAAACGAACTTCAAACGTTTCTCACAGAGGCGACCGGACAGAAGCCCGCGATTGTCGCAAAGCCGACTGATGGCGCAACATCGCTTATACTTGGGGACAATTCCTACTTACGCACAAACGGGCTCGATGTCGCCAATCTCCCGACTGATGGTTATTACATCAGACGCAATGGCAATCAGATATTTCTGGCAGGGGTTGATTCTACAACAGATTTCCCAGCACAGAACAAGTGGGCGCAGATATACAAACGCGGAACCTTGAACGCGGTATATGATTTTCTGGAACGTTTTGCAGACGCACGGTTCTTTTTTCCGGGTGAGATGGGAACGATTATTCCGGATAAAGGAGCGCTGATGCTTCCGCCTGTGATTGACATTTTTGACCGTCCCGACATGGTTGGCCGTACATTTCTGCATTATGACGGAAAATGGTACGAGGACGATAATTACCAAGGTGTAAAAGGGATCAATATGAACCTTCTTCGCCTGCGCATGCAGAGTAATATAATTCCTTTTGGACACGGTCTTGCGTTACTGGGATATATACAGCGCTTCGGCAAAACCCATCCGGAATATTTTGCGTTGATGCAGGATGGCAGACGCAACATAGAGCCGGACATGCCGCACTCCGGACATATCTGCTTCAACAGTGGCATGCGCGAGGTCATTTATCAGGATGCCAAAGCATGCCTTTCAGGACAACCCGCAACAGTAACCGGAGCTCTTGCCTGGGGGAAACCCGACTGGCATCCATACGTTGGGTCTCACGGATATTTCAACATCATGCCCCAGGATTGGTTCTATTGGTGCTGTTGCGAGAAATGCGCTAAAACAGCCAAAGGCGGACGCAATTTTGAAAAAGATAATCAGGCAATAAGCGACTATATGTGGGCATTTACAACGGAAATCGCCAATCGCCTTACTCGGGACGGTATAAAAGGTGTCGTAACGCAGATGGCATACTTGCCTTACGATCTTGTGCCGAAATGCGATATACCGCAGAACATAGCTGTACAGATCGCAGTCACTGGACCTGGGAAAAAAAATCAGCAGGATGACGACAAGAAGATTAAAGAATGGGTCACAAAGCTTAACAGCAAGGTCTCGCTCTGGACTTATCCTGGAAAATTCGGCAACAAAGCCATGCCCGGAATACCAGCCATGATGCATCATCACATCGGTAAATACTTCCAGGAGCGGAAAAACTGGATATTTGGAGCATTCATCGAATCGGAGACTGATCAATATATATTCAATTACCTGAACTATTATATTTTCTCGAAGGGTGTCTGGAACAACTCCGCCGATCTTGACGTTCTGCTCGCCGACCATTACAAGGCAATGTTTGGCGAGGGTGCGCCAATGATGCAGAAGTTCTACGACGAACTTGAAAAAATCTGGATTGACGAAATCACCAGCAACACCGTGGATACCTCGCTTGGTCCGGTTACAACCCTTCCCAATGATATCGACATCTGGACGAAAATATATTCTCCTAAAAGGCTCAGTTACTTTGACGGTTTATTCGATCAGGCTGAAAAGGCGGCTGCATCAAACAAAGGCGCACTGAAACGCATCAAGTTTATGCGTGAAAAACTGCTTGCGCCCATTCATGTTCCCGCCCGGGATTTTCAGAATAGACAGAACTCCCTCGACAGCTGGAAGGTCAGCGTTCCAGGGAAAGTCCACCTGCGTCCCTGCGATGGAGACTTGAACGAAGTGAAAACCGTTGTCAGCCTTTCGCAAGACAAAGACAATATGATTTTCACCGTTGACTGCGAAGAGCCCCGCATGGAAGACATTAAAGCCGCAAATAAGGGAGCAGATGCTCCGCTTACTTACGAAGATTCCTGTGTGGAAATCTTTTTGAATCCATCCGGCGACCGCACCAACTACTACCACATCGTAGCCAATTCAAACGGTGCGCTTTACGATTCAAAATGCAAGATACACGAGAATCCGGACATCAAATGGAATAGCGGAGCCAATGTCAAGATTGAAAAGCGGACAGATGGCTGGAAAGCCATCGTATCAGTACCGAAAGCAGCACTCGGCGAATACAATAAAAATGGATTCCCGGTCAATTTTGCTCGCCACCGCTCATTGAAGGGTGAACAGCCCGTAGAAGTATACTATCAGTGGAGCCCTGTGCCGGGCAGAAGCTTTCACGCCATCGAACGTTACGGCTCCATGATTCTTGAGGGTGCGCCGAATACAAATATTGTCAAGGACGGCGATTTCAATATCACCAAAAATGATCATTACTCCGCAGGCGCCTGGTCGTTTTGGCAGTCCGGCAAGGAATCCGATGTCCAACTTTGCGAACTCGATGAAAAGATGTTTATTTCAGGTGGCAAAAGCCTCCATTTTAAAAATGGCAAGGGCCTGAAACTGAATGCGACGCAGCAGCTTCAGAATATGAAGCCGGACACAAAGTACCGATTTTCGTATTTCGTCAAGACAAAAGATCTGAAGGTCCCGGGCGGCGCAGGCGCGTTTATTTACTTCTCTGAAAATAAGGGCGCAGCATATCCGGATCCCCGGGTCAACGGAACACATCCGTGGCACAAACTTACATTTGACATAAAAACGCCTCCGGATACCGGAAAAGGCATCAAGCCGGTTGTCGGAATCTGGATCTGGGATGCCGAAGGCGAAGCCTGGTTCGATAATGTGACAATAGAAGAGATCAGATAATGAATCACGCCTATGCCTCATGTATTCTTGAGTTTTTGCACTTTTTTCAGCAAAAAAGTTGCATCGTGCGTGTCAAAAACAGGTTTGCCCCGCTAAGTGAAAAAATTATAAACAGGGAAAATCCAATAATTTTGAAATTGGATCAACTTATTGGAGATAGACAAGATGCATTCGTGGAAGCTTTATGATTCACTGGCGCTGGGTGGGAAGGGGCTGCTGGCGTGGCTGGATCCAATACAACAATACTTGCCGATTGCCGGGTATGAAGTAGCGCATGATATAGGACGCTGGTGGGATGCCGCGCTGCGGCTGGAAGCGACAATCGATTTTGTCATTCCCCCGGCGGTTGAGGCGGCAATGCTGGCAAACCTGCAACGCCTGACGGACAACCCGGATGCGCTGCTGGTGAACGACGCCGCATCTGGAAAGCGGCTGATCAATCTGCATAACCTGCGCGAGACGATTATTGCGTATCACGCCTTGGTGCGCTGGCGCGATTGTGCGTGGGCTCGGGATGCCGGCCACCGCTTTCTGACTATGCTGGACCGTTGTTTTCGTGCGGACGGGCATTTCGATATAACGCGGTTGGGGATGTGGGGCTCGGTTCCGGTGTCGC
>JBAWXM010000332.1:0-5819 GCA_037144075.1 Lentisphaerota bacterium
CTGGATTCTGTCTTCTGAATTCCCGCAAAACGCGAGTTTTGCAATTGGCTCTATAGTTGAATTTTCAGCCGTGCAGAGTATAGCTGGAATAAATCCTGCGCAGTATCTGATATTCGAGGGATTGCGGCAACTTTACTTGTTGCGGTCTGCGGTTATTTTCATCAATGCAGTTTCAACGGTTGTGCGCCAGTATTCCAGTTCCTCTTCCGTCAGATTTGGGGGGATTTTTATCGGTTCGGATAAAATTATGGTAAGTTTGGCGAACGGCTTCGGTATCTGGAAATTATCCCAGCTTTTGATCTGCCAGTAGCTGGATGCATTAATGCTGATCGGAATCACCGGCTTGCCGGTGACGCTGGCCAGATGAATCGGGCCGCGGCTCATACGGTATTTGGGGCCGCGCGGCCCGTCCGGTGTAAAACTTACATGGAATCCGTCGTTGATTGCCTTGATTGCTTCGCGCTGCACTTCCGCGCCTTTTCTACTGGAGGAACCGCGCAGGCTTTTCAGTCCGAAATGTGAAATAAGGTCAGTGATGTACTGTCCGTCACGCGACGGGCTTACCACCGCGACAGTGCGTTTTCTGGTAGCTTTCGGGAACATCGCCGGAAAAAACATCAGGCGGTTGTGCCAGGTGACGGTCACATGGCCGCGGGCATTCTCAATGAGATTTAACGGATCAATAATCTCCGTGCGCATGATAAAGGTTTTAAGAAACTTAATCAGAAGGGCAGGGGGAATAAACAGCCAGTCAGGCAGTTTTTGAATCTGTCGGAACTTCTTCTTCAGTTTACTCATGATAATTAAGTTTTCTTTTTGTTTTATAGTATTTGCATATTGTACTTAGCGGACAATGCCCGCAGTCCGGATTTGCCGCCCGGCAGGTCTCCCGTCCATGCATAATCAGCAGATGCGAAAAATTTACCCAGTATTCCGGCGCGATGGCGGCATTCACTTCCGCTTCAATTTTCTCAGGGTCGTCTGAAGCAGTGACTCCCAGCCTGTTCAGCGCTCTTTTGACATGTGTGTCCACTGGAAATCCCGGTATTCCGAACGCATCGCCAAGCACTACGTTGGCGGTCTTTCTGCCTGCGCCCTGCAGGCTGGTCAACGATGCCATGTCAGCGGGAACTTCGCCGTTAAAGTTCTCTATGATGCGGCGGCTTGCAGCCATGATGCTTTTTGCTTTATTGCGGAAAAGCCCGGCTGTTCTGATTGCATTTTCAACGTCAGCCGTTTCCGCCGCAGCAAACGCCTTCGCGTCCGGAAACTTGCTGAAAAGCGCCGGCGTCACCTGATTTACTCTGGTGTCGGTGCATTGTGCGGAAAGGATTGTCGCCACCAGCAGTTCGAAAGGGTTGCTGTAATTGAGTTTACAACGCAGTTTTCCGTATTTCTGATAAAGCTGACGGTATATTTCAGATAGTAACTTCTTTCGTCCGGCGGCAGATATTTTTCCGGTCATAGCAGCTCTGCGTAAAGATCCTTAAGTTTGGTGATGCTTGCCAAGCTGGCGGCGGCGTCTTCGGCTTTGGCGGCAAATTCCAGCGCCTTGCCGACTTCGGATAACGCATTTGCGCCGACATTTGCGCCGGAGCCTTTCAAGGTATGGCCGACTCTGGACAGGTCTGTCCAGCTGGCTGATCCAAGGAAGGCTTCTGCTTCGCTGATGTGTTCACCGACTGATCCGATAAAACTTTCGACCAGTTCTTCCGCCGATTCCCCTTCAATCTCAAAGTTCTCTTTCAAATAAGCAAGAATATCAATTACTAAAGGATTATTTTTTAATTTATCGTTCATCGTGCATGACTCCTGCTTTTAAATATGTTGTTATTAATGATAATTCCATTCATTATACTGCTATTATGAATACTTTACAAAGTTTTTTAGAATCTGCAACCCGGCATTCTGACTTTTTTCCGGATGAAATTGTGTCGCAAAAATATTCTTTCCGCCGATAATCGCCGCAAACCGCGTAATATATTCGCAACTGCCGATGACGGCGTCAGCGGAATCCGGACAAGCGTAATATGAATGCACGAAATAAAAGTAACTTTCGTCCGCAACGCCGTCAAGAATATTGCATGGACGGTCAATTCTTACGCTGTTCCATCCCATGTGCGGGACTTTTTCAATGTTTTCCGGGAAACGCACTACTTTGCCTTTAATGATGCCGAGGCCCTTGACTCCGGAAGCTTCTTCGCTGGCGTCCAGCAGCATCTGCATCCCCAGGCAGATGCCCAGGAACGGCTTGCCGCTGTTTACCGCGTCAATCACCGGCTGTTCAAAGCCTCTGCCGCGCAGATGTTCCATGCCGTCGCCGAAATTGCCTACTCCGGGCAGCACTACAGCATCCGCTTTGGCAATATCGGCGGGCGTGTCAATAACTCTGATGTCGCCGCCGACGTATTCAAGCGCCTTGGAGACACTCAGCAGATTTCCCATATTGTAATCGATCAGGGCAATCATGTTCTTTTTAATTTCTGAATAAACCCGGGGCGGCCGGCAGCGCCGGTCCCGGGTTGTTTTTTTGATAAACGTTATACTCCGGAGAAGGCGGAGAAAGCTCCGTCAACCGGAATTACAGTGCCATTGACAAAGCCTGCGCCCTTGTTGTCGGCCAGCCAGAGCAGCGCACCGACAAGGTCTTCCGGATCGCCGAATTTGCCCATCGGAGTGTGGGCGATGATGGTCTTGCCGCGCGCGGTCAGCGAGCCGTCCGCATTGGTCAGGAGGGCGCGGTTCTGATCGGTCAGGAAGAAGCCGGGAGCGATCGCGTTTACTCTGATGTTCACCTTGGACATATGGACCGCCAGCCAGCGGGTGAAGTTGCTCACTGCCGCTTTGGCGCCGCTGTATGCAGGAATCTTGGTCAGCGGCGTGAACGAGTTCATCGAGGAAATATTGATTACCACGCCGCCGTGGGTTTCCGCCATTTTGCGGCAGAACACCTGGGTCGGGAGCAGAGTTCCGAGAAAGTTAAGGTTGAAAACGAAACCGACGCCGGCCGGATCAAGATCGAAAAATGTAGTCAGTTCTTTGCCTGCCAGTTCCAGGTCTTCCTTGAACAGATATTCTTTGGAAGTAGTGCCTTTGGGATGATTGCCGCCTGCTCCGTTAATCAGGATATCGCAGGGGCCGAGCTTTTCGCAGACGATCTTTTCCGCCGCGAGCAGGCTGTCGTATTCCAGCACGTTGGCTGCCACGCCGATAGCGGTGAAGCCTTCGGCTTTAATCATATCGGCAACTTTATTGGCATTTTCTTCGCGCAGGTCAAGCACGGCTACTTTCGCGCCGCATTCGGCCAGAGCTTTAGCCATGACGCCGCAGAGAATGCCGCCGCCGCCGGTGACCACCGCGACTTTGTCTTTAAGATCAACTTTGAATGGTACACTCATGTTCGACTCCTTCCATTATAAACTTCTGATTTACCGGCTTTCATCGTTTCCAGCCGTTCCTGAAAATATTGATAAAGTCATAAAGATAACACAAAATCGCGTCCTTGCCAGTTATTTAACTCATTGTTTGGCAAATTCTCGAAAAATAGAGACCGCAAACTTCCGGTTTGCCTGGATATGCCGGACAGCCTGAACAGTTCTAAAATGTTGTTTGGGAGTTGAAACAAAAGAAACGGAAGATGCAGAAAATTGATGAGTTATTGTACGAAAACACAAAAGCTAAAGTTTGACCACGCTGACCACGGAAAATCCATTTTTACCACAGAGGGCGCAGAGGACACAGAGGAAAAACTGTAGTCAGCATATAACTGTGACCATCGCAGTTATATGCTGACTACTAATGGTTTATTACCTTCATTATCTTCATGTCCTTCATGGTAAAGTCGGCTGTTTTGGGGTGGCGGCGTGAATAAGTTTGCCGGCAATCTTTTTAGGCGGGAATTTAACCAGGCGATGTCCGCATTTCTGCTGATGCGATTTGAAATCTTCACAAATTGCATCCAGATCATAGTTGAAACGCTTTGCATGAGCATCTCTGAATTTGCGTATTTCTTCAACAATAGGATCTATCATGTTTCATCTCCCAATTCATCGGGCGAGCATATTTCAGGACATGCAAACCCGCTGTTTTCTATTAATTGTCTAACCATTATTCTCGTAAAAGGATTGTTTATATGTTTGAAATTCCAGGTGACAATCACATCTATTCCATTTCTTGCCGCAACCGCAATATGAAGTGCGTCTTCAACGCATTTCTCCGGCACGGCAAGACCATCCAGTAATTTTTTAGCCAGGGCCTTGACTTGATCATCAATTTCGAGGATTGGAATGTCTTTCAGCGCTTCCAGTCGCATTTTTGCCTGAGATTCGTCTCCGCCAGATGCCTCTTGAATCACAATATCTGAAATAAAAACATCAAAATCATCAAGCGAATCCCAAAAATCTTTTGTTGCCATTTGATGTCCGGCCACTACAATATCCTTGGATGGACGAGAAACCAGATAGCTTACCACGCTTGTTTCAATATATATATTCTGCTTCATAATCTCTTTTTGCCCCTGTCCCGTGTTTCAATAAAATAATCCAACTATATGGAAAAACAAAAACAGAATCAAAAAATAATCATGCCATAATCTTGAATAGCGTGTAAAAGAAACTGCCGATAAACGCCAGTGCGGCTAATGTTTTCAGGATGTTGCTGAACGGCAGAAGCTTTGGGTGCAGCCCCCAAAAATAGTGGGCGTGAATAAACACGCCTATGGCGATGTAGGCGATAGCAAGAGCAACGGCGGCAGGGCCGACAATGTCAAGATGCGCACGGCTTCCAAAGAAGCAAGCATGGCCAGTGAACAGGCAACGCACCCCGTAGCCGAGAGGGATGAGCGCCAATCCGGCTCCGAGCAGCCACATTTTAATGCAGCCTCCAGATGGTGTGCCGGCTAAATCTTCTGCGTCGTCAAACGCTGTGTGATGTTCTTTATTCGTCCCAATGCCCATATATGCAAAGTTGCCTAAAGTTATTAAATAATTTTTCGTTTAATACATAAATACGCAATTAAACCTAATGTCGATTCTTAGCTTTCCTAGCGAGTTCTTGTCCATGCTGGATTTTATCCCTGATTTGCTTTTTGGCATCTTCCCAGTCAAGCAATGAATCAGAGCCGGATTTCAGTTTTTTTTCTCTTTCCTTCAAAATATCCTTGTGCCATTCCGGAGATGCAATATTCACCGCATTTTTACATGGGGCTTCCCATAATGCCTCCATTGCTGATATTTTATACTCTACGCTCATCTTTTTGCTTTCAACTTTTCTTGTTTTTCTTTCCCGCAGTCGTGGTATCCGGCAAGCTGGACACACTTTTCTCGCTTAGGAACCGTTTAAAAATAACCTTTACATCTTCGCGATTTCCCCGATTGCTTTTACTCAAAGTAACTCAAGCTTTCAGCTTGATAAGCAAGCAGGATGCTTGCAGTACTCTTTATAACAGCCCCAAAATCATTTCGGGATATTTCGCAAAACTTGTCAAGTTTATTTATAGCTCCTAATCTTTTTAAATATGCCTTATGGATACGCAAAATGCAAATAAAATTCCGGCAATCGGCTTTTCAAAAATAAATACGGGACTATATTACAAAACAAGTAAGAGAGAAGTCAGAATTTAGTAGTCAGTAGCTAGAATGAATACAGAATGGAATGACCGTTATATCCCGCAGTCGCGGGAATGTGAAGAAATTGGAGTTTCTATTTAAAATTAAAGAATCTCTCTTCATTAACTTCATGCTCTTCATGGTGAAGTGAATTCCTTTGTGTTCTCGATGCTCTCTGTGGTTAAGAAAGGATTTAATTTTGAAAATAATTCA
>JBAWXM010000333.1:0-5769 GCA_037144075.1 Lentisphaerota bacterium
ATCTTAAGAAGGTTTTATCTGTGTCTTTATGCTTAAGTTTCAAAAAGAGAGGCGGAGGTCAGGTTGAATCAGGCAGCATACTGGGATAAGGTCGCCGGAAAAAAAGAGTTCACGGTTAAATTTTATCCGGAACTGCTTGACGGCTGCCTGAATCATGATTCCGCAATCCTCGATGTCGGCTGCGGTTATGGACGCACTCTGCTGGAACTTGCGGCAGAGGGTTACACCGCGCTGCACGGAACCGACATCTCGGCCAACATGCTGGAACTCGCCCGGCAGGCGCTCCCGTCCGCCGTTTTCGCGCAAAGCCGCGGCCTGGCCATCCCATTTCCTGACAGCCATTTTGACGCAGCGCTGCTGATTGCGGTGCTGACTTCGATTATTGACGACGCCGGCCAGCAGAAACTTGTTGCCGAAATTCTCCGCGTCCTGAAACCCGGCGGGGTCATTTATGCCGGAGATTTTCTGCTGAACACCGATGAACGGAATGTGGAGCGGTACCGCCGTTTCGAGCATAAATATCACTGTTGCGGGGTTTTCGAACTGGATGAAGGCGCGGCGCTGCGCCATCACGATGAAGCCTATATCCGCCAGTTGTTCTCGCCGTTTGACGAACTGGCTTTTAAGCCGGTAATCCACCATACCATGAACGGTCATCAGTCCAACGGCTTTATTTTAACCGGCCGGAAACCTGCTTAAGTCGCGGTTGAAAATCGTGGTCAGATCGTGCAATAATCCATTAATTCTCCGCATCCTTCCACTCTTTTGTTTCAACTCCGAAACAACGCTTTATTCGAACTGAAATATAACCGGACAGGCAGGATCATCACTAGCGATGTTCTGCGCGCCGCGCCGCCCTGCGCCATCTGATCAGGCGTGCGGCTGTTTATTTAGTTCCTTCGAACATTGCGTCAAGCCTGTTTTTTTTCTGCCGCCGGGTCCAGATGGAGGCAATAGATGCGGCCAGACTCAGCAGCATGCAGAGATACAGAAAGACATCGCCGTAAAGGGTAAAAAAGGTCTGGCGGGGATTTACCGGAACCGGCACTTTAATGATGCCGCCCGTCCGTCCGCGCTGAAGGACGTCGGGAATCTGCCTGCCGGTCTGCGGGTCAGTCTGCTTCATGACCGCATCGGCGATAAGTCCGCTGGGCATAATCAGGCAGCTGGCGCTGTTGTTGCCGCAGCGGAGCATCGGCAGGCGGGTTTCAATACTCCGGAAGACGGAATTGGCCAGATGCTGTTCAGGCTCGCAACTTGCCGGATACCAGGCGTCATTGGTGATGACCAGCAGCAGATTCGCGCCGCGTCTGGCTTCATTCGCCGATACATACGGGAAAGTGTCTTCAAAACAGATATTGATGCCGGCATTGACGCCGGGCAGGATTTTCAGCGGAGAGAAGCTTTTGCCCGGGGTCAGATCGCGATTCATATCGATAAGTTTGCTGATAAACTCAGGAAGATATTTTCTGAACGGGACAAATTCACCGAACGGGACGCGCTGCACCTTGTCAAATTTGTCTGTGAACCGTCCGTTATTATCGAACAGAAAAGCGCTGTTAAGCATCAGCGGCGGCTTGCCGGGGTCAAAGCTCTGTTCAAAATCCAGAGTGCCGATCAGCATCGGAATCTGATTACGCTTGATGAAGCCGGTCAGCCGCGAGCGGTATTCCCGGCACAGGTTATTGTAACCGCGGTACGGGTAAGGCACGGCAGTTTCCGGCCAGATGACGATGTCCGGCCTGCCCTGCGCCACCGTTTCCGAAAGCTGCATGTAGACATCCAGCGCTTCAAGCGCCTGGTCGTTATCGGCGTTGCGCCGCTGGGAGATATTGCCCTGAACAAGCGCCGCGCTGAAGTTGACCTGAGCAGGCGGCCTGGCAGTGATGATTGAAGCGGCGCCGAAAATAATGACGGCAAGCATGACCGCCACGGTAATCATCAGCGGCGCCGGACGGGGCATTTTCTCCATGGCGTTCCGGCTTTTCAGGCAGTTCTGAACGGCCATAGCAATCGTTACATTCAGCATCACAAGCAGGAAACTGATGCCGTACACGCTGGTATATTCGCAGATCTGGATCAGCGGCAGATTCCGCCACTGGCTGGATCCGGTATAGTTCCAGGGCAGCATGGTCGAGCGTCCGCTCTCAAGCACGCACCACCACCCGGCGAGGGCGGCGGCAAAGAACAGTTCGCGGAGAACCGGAACGCGGCTGTAATTCTGTTCGGCACGGCAGCCTGCAAGCTGCACTTCCGCGGGGATCAGGATGCCGCGCCGGAACAGCGGCACGGCGGCGCTCCAGCAGGCGGTGTACAGCGCGATGACCGGTCCGATCATGTATGGAATAGCCGGATTGATTTCCCTCAGCCAGTAGAATGAGGTGAAACCCCAGGCCAGCCCCCAGACCCAGCCGGCGCGCCAGGCGCGGAACGGGTTCTTGTCATGAGCGATCCAGTAGAGCGGAATAATCGCAATCCAGGCGGCGAAACTCCAGTTGAGCGGCGGCAGCGAGGCAGTCATCAGCAATCCCGACAACAATAGAACGCCGACTTCAAGCAGCCTGGTGGAGAATCTTATTCTGCCGGCCTCATTGCCGGGCCGGTTTTTTTTCTGCTCCGCCTCATCCGGCAATATGGCCGCCAGAGGCTTATTTTCCTGCTCATCATTCATATTTGAAACCATATTCTGTAAATCTTTCCGGTATCTTGCCTGGAGTTTTACGGCAATGTTCATTGATTTTATGCATTCAGTAGTGTAATTTAATCCACATTTTAAATATTAAAATATATAAAGCGCCGTATTTTTAAAGATACGGCTTTAATTATTATGGAAACAAGCGAGTATCTGGAATTTGATCATATTGTAATCGGCAGCGGACTTGCCGGGCTTGCCTCCGCACTGTACATGGCGGACACCGGCCGTTCAGTGGCGATCATCACCAAACGCAAGATCGATGACTGCAACACCAAATACGCCCAGGGGGGAATTGCCTGCGTCATGGACGCCATGGATTCCTTTGACGAACACGTCAAAGACACCCTGAATGCCGGCGCGAAACTGTGTAATGAAGAAGTTGTCAGGGAGATTGTTGAAGCCGGTCCGGCGATTATCCATGAACTGATCAACCGCGGCGCGCATTTTACCACCCGCGGAGAACTTGGGCATGATTCCCGCAAGGATGACTTCGATCTCGGCCGTGAAGGCGGACATACCAAACGGCGGGTCCTGCATGCCGGCGACATCACTGGCGAAGAAGTCGAACGCATCCTGGTGAATTCATGCATGGCGCACAAAAATATCACCGTCTTTGAAAACCATATCGCAATCGACCTGATCACCACCCAGCGCATGGGCATCAGAGGCGAGAACCGCTGCCTCGGCGTATACGTCCTGGATTACATTAAAAACTCGGTGAAAACTTTTGTCGGCCTTTCAACCACGGTGGCGACTGGCGGCCCCGGCAAAGTCTATCTTTACACCAGCAATGCCGACATCGCCTGCGGCTGCGGCGTGGCCATGTGCTACCGCGCCAACGCTAAAATCGCGAATATGGAATTCATCCAGTTTCATCCGACCATTCTTTACAGCTCGAAAGTCAAATCGTTCCTCATCAGTGAAGCGGTTCGCGGCGAAGGCGCAATCCTCAAGTGCAAAAACAGCAAAGGCGAACTGGTCGAGTTCATGGACAAATACCATGAAATGAAAAGTCTGGCGCCCCGCGACGTCGTGGCCAGAGCCATTGACAATGAACTGAAGCGCAGCGGCGAACGCTGCGTATATCTCGATATCCGCCATGTTGACGAAGCAACCCTGAGACTGCGTTTCCCGAATATCTTCGAAAAATGCCTTGAGGCTGGAATCAATATGGCCAAAGATCCGATTCCGGTGGTTCCGGCCGAGCATTACTCCTGCGGCGGCATCCGCACCGATGTCAACGGCTTTACCGGCATTGTCGGACTGTATGCTGTCGGCGAAGCCGGCTGCACCGGCCTGCACGGTGCCAACCGCCTGGCCAGCAACAGCCTGCTGGAAGCTCTGGTCGTCGCTAAATTCTCCTTGAAGCATATCCATGAACACATGAACGAACTCCGCAACAGCCGCCTTCCTGAACGGGTTCCGAACTGGAGCTGCGGCGATGCGACCGATTCCGATGAAATGGTGGTTATCTCCCATAACTGGAATGAAATAAGAACATTCATGTGGGACTATGTCGGCATTTTCAGGACAAATAAACGGCTGGAGCGGGCCAATGCCAGAATTAAGCTCATCAACAAGGAGATCGAGAAGTACTACTGGGACTTCCTGATTACTCCGGACTTGATCGAAGTGCGCAATATTGCCTCTGTCGCGGAGATTATTATCCATTCCGCCTTGAACCGCAAAGAAAGCCGGGGCCTGCATTTTAACGCCGATTATCCGTTCCAGAACCCGGCGCTGGACCATGTAGACACAATTATACAGAAAAACCCGGATTGCTATGACTAAAAAAACGCTGCAAGTCGCTCCCTACATTACCGACATTATCGCCAGACTCCAGGAGGAGGGCTATGAAACCTATGTGGTCGGCGGCGCGATCCGCGACTTGATGCTCGGCCGGGAACCCAAAGACTACGACATCTCCACTTCCGCCACGCCGGAACAGGTCAAAGATGTTTTCGGCCGCCGCCGCGCCAGAATCATCGGCCGCCGCTTCAAGCTGGTTCACCTCTACCAGGGCATGGAAATCATCGAAATCAGCACGTTCCGCAAGATGCCGGAAAAGAACGCAAAAATACCTGCCAAGCTTAAAGATCAGCCGGTGCCGGAAAATATGATCTTCCACGACAACGAGTTCGGCACTTCTGAAGAAGACGCCTGGCGGCGGGATTTCACTGTCAACGCTTTATTCTACGACCCGGTTTCGCACAAGCTGATAGACCACACCAAATCAGGAATTGATGATATCAACAACGGCGTCGTGCGGGCTATCGGCGACGCCAGTCTGCGGTTTGAGGAAGATCCGGTCAGGATGCTGCGGGCGCTGAAACTTGTCGGGCAGTACGGCTTTAAACTCTGCCCGGAAACTGAAACGTCCCTGCGCGAATGCCTGCCGCTGATTACCCACGCCGCGGAATCAAGGCTGACTCTGGAACTGGAAAAGATTCTTCAAAACCTTCACAGCGCCCGGATACTGGACTCATTTTACCAGTACGGTTTCCTGAGTTATTTTATGCCGTTTCTGCACGATAACTGGAATACTCCGGCCCGCGAATATGTCATGGAACTGCTGGAGGAGAGAAACAAGCGCGTAGCCCAGGGACGTTACCGGGTCAGTGTTTCTCTGGCAGTCGCCGCAATAACGCTGCCGTTTGCCGAAATGCTCGTCGGCTTCGGCGAAAAAGGCAAACTGTGGGAATACAGTCCTGAAACTAATGACCGGTTGTGCAATCTGGTGACGGAAGTTTTTAAACCGCATAATCTGGTCAAGCGCCTGGTATTTTCCGCGCAGCGCATCCTGCTCATGCAGACGGCTTTTCTACATTTCCAGAAAACCGCCAAAGTAATCAGCATGCAGGGCTACGCTCACGGCAGGGAACTGCTGATGATCCAGAATGCCGTCACATGGCATTCAAAAGAACTCCCGATAAAATGGCCGCACGAGATTCATCATGCCACCCATCACAGCGGCAAGAGCCGCTGAACCACCGGCCTTCCACCGCTTTACGGCCCTGCTTTAACCGGCTGCGCCGGGACTTTAAATCCATTCTCGCACAAAGGCGCAAAGGCAC
>JBAWXM010000334.1:0-5761 GCA_037144075.1 Lentisphaerota bacterium
AATCTGACATACTCTATGAAACTCCTGTGATTATACTGAAAGTATTTCCGGCAGGCAATTCACCTGACGTAATGTATTATTACTCTCAAATATCAAGGCATTTTTTGAGAGCTTGACGAACGGGCGGATAATAAACAGGTTGTTCTTCGTGGTCAACCGTTATCAGTCCAATATTATTGATATTGGGATTATGAGAATGTCCGTCCTCGTACAGCAATATTCCGGAAATTCGCTCATCCCCGGCAACTTGATTGCAGAAATCCTCGTTCAAATCTCCCCCCTGGGCGATATAACAATGGATCCAAACCGGTTTGTTCTGACGATGAGCTTCATTTTTGATCTCACAAGATTTTTCCCGAACATATCTGGCCCAGTTATAATCCTTGATCGTGACTTCGTCGGCCAGTTCGAGCATTTCCAGCCAGTCCGGAAAGACCTTCGGCATTGCCCAGAAACCCAGTTCACCGAAATCAAACGACACCTTCGGGTTCTCATATGCATTGCGGAAATGAATCTGAACTTTGCGTCCGTTTTCTTTCAGCTTAGCGGCGGCGGAACGCAGAAACTCCAGATAATACGATCCGCGCACCGCCATCAACTTAAGAGGTTCAGCTTCTTCAGTCAATATATCAACTCCGTATTTTTCCTTATAACGGGCGACCAGTGGTTCGTTATAACCGTAGTTGATATAATCGGAAACCATTGCCGAGTGCGACTGCAGACGGAAATCAATACCATCAACTCCCATTGCAATTAATTTTTCAACCTGCTCCAGCCAGTACTTGCGCACTTCGGGATACCCCTCGCACAAGGAACCTTTCATATAAAGATTTTTCCCGCGCGCCATACCAATTGCCTGATTGGCATTCCATCCCGGGCCGTAATGACCGCCACCATGCCAGTCGAACTCAAACCCTTGACGACGAAAGTCCTCCGGCTCCTTCTTCGCGCCGGGCTCCACCGGAACTAAGGTTTGACGGGGAAGCCATCCATTAGTGGTCGGAACTTCCTCTTGTCCGGAATATGCTTTAATCATAGTAAATGGAACTGTAACCAGAGAGCTGTCCGCATTATCATAGGAAATCGCCCAGTAGGAACAATCTCCCGGCAGTTCAAGCCCGGAGATTGTCACCGTTCTCGCCCGCATCGGCGTTGCGCCGACCGGCAACCCGCTGGAATCCTTGAATAGCACACTCTCAAATTTCTCCGCAATCTTAATTGAGCCATGCCAGGGTTCATAACGGCCATTGTCGTGACTAACCCACAGGCGGGGATTGAATGATGAAAACGGTTTCAGGCTGATTACTTCATCAGACTGCCGCGGGAATACCGCGTCCCGCTGCTTTACTTCGTCCAGGACAAATGAAACCTCCAATCTGTCTATTGGAAGACTGATGAGACGGTCATAATCAGGAATCTGGCGTCGCTTGACTCTAAGTTCCGGGTTCCCGCCGATCATATTGTCGTAACCGACGCCAATGCCGCCGATCTGTTTCACACAGTTGCGCGGCACTTCCGGCGCCATTCCATCCGGGAGAGTATGCCCTGAACCGCCCTCGTAAGGTTTGAAAACCGCGAACGCCTCCATTCCCAGTTTATGCGCTTCGAAAATCACATCGAAATTGGGATCTCCGGCGTTGACTATCGATTCCAGCCCGTAATGACCGTGATTGTTGTGCATGGGATAGAGGCACAGCCAGGGCGAACTGAACATGGGAAACCCCGGCAGGGTGGCGACAAAATATATCCTTTTGAAACCAAGCCCCGCCAGCAGTTCAAGACGTTTCCGGAAGTGACCGTCACGATGACGATTGATGCACATATTCGGCCAGAGGTCCAGAACCGGAGATATTTTCAATCTTGAAATAGAGTTCATGTTATTTCCTCATTTAGTCGCGAGCCGGTGAAAGCACGAAGTCCTTGACTTCAAACTGCCCTTTCTGCTCCCAGCATAGAAGCATAAGTGAAATTTTTTCACAGTCCTCCGGCACCGTAAAGGTTTTATCCATATTCTGCCATTCCCCGGATAGTTGCGTATTCTTTACCAGGTCAAGCCGCTTGCTGTTTTCACCCTTGCGGAAAAATACCAGGCATTGAAAACCAATGTCGCCCCTGACCTTGAAAGATACTTTGTAACGCGCGTTCGGAACAACCGGGAAATTGGCGGTATTTATTGATCCAGGCTGCCCGGGCCCGGCCTGGCTTACCAACTTGACAATGCCAGCCGCCGCGTCAGTCTCCAACTGCGAAGCCTCGGAGTGATAACGCAGTTCTTTCTGCTCTATCAACGGACTGGAGCCGATATCCGGCGTCAGGGTACCGTAAAGAGCCGCGTCTTTTGCCGCGCCGATACCGGCCCCCCACTCGTAATAGCCGGCTCGACCGGAGCCGTCATTATTGTTGATCAGAAGCGAAAAGCGCACCGGTCTCCCGCTGACATGGGCGAACGGATAAAGGTCATCGCGACTGATGCGCAGTTTATAGACAACACCGCTGTCCGTCTTCTCAAACTTAGCCTCGCTATAGCCCAGTTCCATTCCTTCAAGGGTGAAGCGTGCCGGAATATCACCGGCAAATCCTGGAGATTTAAGTTTTTTAACGACAAAGCGCCCCTTGCTGTCGCGCCAGGCGACAAATTCCATCCTTCCATCCGGAAGGCCGCGACCGCTGACGTCAAGCGCAAACTGGATACTGTCGCCGTTCCATGGTTCATCATCGACAGTAACCAGCTTTCCATCTTTCACCTCGACAAGCAAGTCAATAGCTCCGTTGTTTAATGCTGCGGCGAAGCGCGCACTATACCCTTTCTGTTCCGGCATACCGTCCTTGGAAACGTAGTAGCTGACCTTATTCCAGACCGGCAAGGTACTCTTGTCTATTTCCAAATCTTTACCGAACAGCGGTACCTGGGTATAGATTCCGTTGATTGACTGATCGAGAAATTCCGGATCTGCAGAGCCGGAACCGGAACCGGCGTACTTCTTAAGAACGCTTTCCCCGCCGGTCCACTTCGCCACTTCCGTCATTTCCGGATTCCGGAGAAGATAGAGGCGGACAGGCTTTAGTACGATAGATGAATCAGCATTTACTTTGCGGCCGTCCCATTCCAGAAGTTCAGACTTGGAGCCGAAGGCCTTTGCCAGTACCGGATCTATTTTCAACGGATCCCTGGTATTCTGCCAGAAGATCAGGGTTTTTCCGGCATCGCTGGACACGAGCGCCGCGCTCTGCTTACCCTCGGCGAAATTGTAACCGTCATTGTAGACGATTTTACCTTTGAAGCAGTCTATCAGGTTGCGCCAGACGGAGGCGGCCAGACGCGGTTCCAGAGTTGGCACTTCAAGAAAAAGTCCGTCTGCCGGCTCAAAGTCCCCTGCCCCCTGATCGACCGCATAGGGCAGCATGTCCACTCCTTTTGCCCAGCCGCCGATTGCGGTAAACAGCGCAATCTGCTGTGCACCGCCGCGCACCATATGAATGAAAGATAAAGCCATGTTGCGCGCCAGCACATCCTCTGTCGGCGCCCGTTCGCCTTTTACCAGAACCGCATGCCATTCACTGACAGTCCATGGTTTCCGTTCCACCTTGTTGCGGTCTTCAAGCTGCCGGTAGGCCTTTGGTTCAGCCGGATCCAGATTGGAACGCATATGTACAGCCATCACATCGAAATATTTGGCCGCGCCAAGCTGGAGTATCCGGTCGTAGAACGGCAGGTAGCGATAACCGATGCCGCCAAGGAGCACTGTCGCGTCAGGTTGTTCCTTCTTGAGCGTCTCATAGCCTGCTTTGAGAAGTTTTACATAGTTTTCCGGAGTGTCATTCCAGAAGCAGGACTGTCCGGGCAAATGCGGTTCATTCCACAGTTCCCAGGTCTTTACAAACGGATAGCGGACTACCAGCGCCTTGAGAAAATTCGTCCATGACTCCATCTTGACTGGCGCATAACCCTGATAAACAGGCAGAATCCGCAGTTCCTCTGACTTATTCGGAGAAGCCCACAGCGGAGTTCCGAAAGGATTCAGCGACAGGCTTTCAAATCCCGTCTTGCGCGCGGTTTCGATAAAGTGGTCATAAATTTTCCAGTCATATTTCCCCTCCTCGCGTTCGATGTCGCACCAGCGGTAGGCGTGAACTCTCAGATGTTTGAATCCGAGAAGAGCGGATGCCCGGAGCATTTTTTCAGTTTGACCAGGCCATTCCATCCCCCAGCCCACAGAAACAGATGTCTGCTCCGGCTGGTCAGCGGGCTTGCGCGTCGGCGAAGGCAGTACCGCCACCATGCTGTCTGTCTTCGGCAGACTCTGTTCCATGAAGCGTTCAGTAGGTATCTTCGAGTTTTTCCAGACATAGAAGTTATTGTCATCAAAAATTGGTGATTCCAGCCCGGTGGCGGCATCTTTGAACGTAAACTTAACTTGCAGCAACATTCCTGCGGGGCCTATCTTCCATAGCCAGCCGGAAGAATTGTAACTGCGCGTTTCGACACTGTGCGAGGCTATTTCGCCTTCCTGCTTCAACTTGCGGGTTTTGAAATCGACAGAATAGATATGACCGGTGATGATTCCATCTTTTGCAATCTTACCAGGCTTGAGAATTATATTTTCAGAGCGGTTGCTGCCGTCGCGGCCGAACCAGATCCTTATGTTGACATGCTCCGCCAGCCGGGTTGTCTTTCCGGCTGAATCCTTGAACGCGAAACTGACGGCGTCAAAACCCGGCTGCGACGGCTTCCAGCTCCATCCTTTTGAAGAAAATTCAGATGCCGGTATGGCGCTTTCCTTAATTAAATTATTATCCAGATCGCGAACAGTGCCAATCACCTCAACCGCCTCCGGCGGCAGCGCAATCGTCGGCTTGAAAGTTATGCTTTCCCCGGGATTGACCCAGTTCCCGAAAGTATCACTGCGAACAGGAATGAGGGCTTGTCCATCAGCCAGTGCGTTAAATGTCATGGAAAGGGCGAAGGCAAATGCGATAATTTTCATCGATTAGTTCCAATAGTTAATTTGTAATTAAGAAAATTTTAAAATATGGCTAATTACCAGTTCATGGATGGATCGCCCATGGCGAAGGGAGCTTCACCATACGGGTTGACAGGGTTTTTGACGGTGGTGGAGGAACAATGACCGTCGAGCCAGAGAATAACGCAGATATTGCGATGGCGGCCTGCCGGACGTCCATAAGAGTTCTTCGTCAATAATGCCGGATCTCCGACCAGATCATTGGAGACACGGGCAGCCCCCATAGATTTGTCAGGGGTACCGTCGGCGGCGTTGTGCCATGCGTCCATGAATAAAACCTTAGTGGATGGTTTTTTCTGCTGTCCTAGTTTATGGGAGTCATGATTCATATCGACAAGCATCCTGCTAATACCTACATTAAAAGCGTAGTCCGTATACCATTCATTGACGGGATTGAGGATGAAGTTAGCCGGATGTACCTGCTCAGGGCAGTAGAACGTTTTCCATGGAATATACTTCGAAGTAAGACAGAGCGTTGTCACCGGCAGATTGATATAGAGCGAGACAGGACAGTTGAACATCGGCACGATACGGTCATTATTGTCAGAGGCATAAAAGCTGTTTGCAACACCGATTTGCTTCATATTATTGAAACATGCGGCCTGCTTCGCTGTGGAGCGCGCCTTGTTCAGGGCCGGCAGCAGCATTCCTGCGAGGATGGTGATGATGGCGATCACAACGAGGAGTTCAATGAGCGTAAAATTTTGTTGCCTTTTCATGTTCTTTCCCTTTTCTCTGTA
>JBAWXM010000335.1:0-5750 GCA_037144075.1 Lentisphaerota bacterium
CTTTGCAATATAAAAGATATACTCAATTAGGTTCAAACTTTTAACATAGACGAGCAGGATTGTGAATTGGATTTTTTCGATCCGACTGACAGGCGATATAAATATCGCATGAAGAAGGAACGGAAAAAGACGTGTGCAGGAAGTTCATCCCGCGACTGCGGGATTGCGATCTTTCGAGTTTGGATTCGCACTCTTCAATGCCTTCGATACCCCGGTATCGGCAGCCTCTCAGAATACGAACCAGTTCTCAAAATTCTCGCAATCTATTGTAAAATTTTCAGCCGTGCAGAGTATATAATTTTCTGAATACTAGGAGATTTTCTATGAGATCACCGGACGCTCAAGTGGCGGCGGAAAATAAAGAGACAGGTCTTGACGCCTTTTCGCTGAAAGGCTTTTGTTCATGGCGGAATTTTGCCATGCTCTTTCTGATTTGCGGATTGTCGCTGTGGATCAATATGCGCGGCATTACCATCGGGTTGCCCTCCGCCGAACGGCTTGATGTGTCGCTCGGCGGCGCCGCCGTAATGGAGAAAAAGCTTCCTGAAATCCGGGCGGCGGTCGCGGCCGGCCTTGGCACCCGTTCGGAATTCCTGCAAAAAACTAATCCCGACAATTTCCGGCAACTGGCATATTTTTCGCCATATTTCGACCAGATCAGAACATTCAATCCGGATGAATTTTACATCTTCAAGGCATTGAGGAATATGTCCGAAACAAAGAGTATTAATCCCGGTAGCTACATATATGGGCCGTTCTATGTGTATCAGATCGGGGCTTCTCTGGCGGTTGGTCGGGCAACCGGTGCTATCGGGCCAATAAAAGATTCATTTTATTACTTGACCCATCCTGAAGAGTTCGCACCATTTTTCCTTTGCGGCCGGATTTTCTCCGCGCTGATGTCCACTTTGACGGTCGCGGTGGCATTTCTGATCGGCTACCGTATCGGACGGTTGCCGCTGGCGGCTTTTTCCGCTTCGCTGCTGGCGTTTATTCCACTTTTTTCACTGGCGTCGAAATTTATCAAAGCCGACAGTATTACGACATTCTGGACTTCGCTGGTAATTCTTTTTGCTGTACCGTTGCTGGTGCGGTCTAATTGGATTTATTATATTTCTAGCGGAATTTGTGTCGGCCTGTCCGCCGGATGTAAGTATCCGGCGGTGCTCAACGCCTCTTATCTTGTCATATTTCATCTGATGCGCCGCTCCCCGGAAATCTGCTCCGGAGGAAAAAAGATTGTCCGTGACGACTGGAAGCTTGTTGCCGCCGGAGGATCTTCCATCCTAGCATTTCTGCTGGTCTGTCCTTCGGTCATACTGGACTGGAAGACATTCAGCAGCGACCTAAAATGGATTGAAAGTGTGTCGCGTAAGGGCAGTGTCGTTGTCAATGTTTATGAGTCTCTGATCAATTACAGTTATGATGCTATGTTCTATACCGTTGGAATACCTGGTGCCATCGCAATTGCGGGCGGCCTGATTTTGTGCCTGTGCAAACCGGAAAAAATATGGGTCGGCATGCTTCCCGCAATTATATGCTTTTTGATCATCGCTGGATTGGGGTCGGAAACCTCGGATGCATACCTGCTGCCAGCGTACATTCCGCTTTGCCTGATGGCCGGCCGATTCGTATTTTATCCGAGGAAACAGATATTCTGTTACTCGGCGGCGATTATAATCATTATCAGCACTTTCAGTTATTCGCTTGCTTACGCCAATGTCGCTATGGCAGAAAATGTCCGCACAACTGCGGCAAAGTGGATCAACCGGAATATCCCGGCTGGCAGTACGCTTGGCAGCGTATTTTATCCGGTAAGTTATCGCACTCCGATGGTCAGCCCGGCAAAATACCATCTGGTAAATTTGCAAGTTGACGGGTTCAACGCTTTTGAAAAGGCAGATTACTATCTTCAAAGTTCGTTTGACTGGGACGGGCAGAACTGGTATGGACGGGTGCTTTTCGGAGATAGAACACCGTTTATGCCATGGACGGTGAAAGTAATTGAGTTTGAAAATGTGCCACTGGCGTTTTTCGGTTTGCTGCCGCTCAACCGGAATCACTGTTTGAACCATTACTTTGAAGTTGTATCTCCGATAATTACAATCTATAAAACTAAACCAAAGGGAAAGTAAATGATGAAGAAAGGAATGGAATGAATAATTATTCGCTCACAATCGAAGCTGGTAAACTTAACCATAGATATCTTAAGGATATCTGGGTGTATCGCGAACTGTTTTTGTTTTTGGCCTGGCGCGATATCTTGGTAAGATATAAGCAGACAATTATCGGGGTGGCATGGAGTGTCATCCGTCCATTGTTGATCATGATCGTATTTACCATCGTGTTCGGCAGACTTGCCAAACTACCTTCCGATGGCATTCCCTATCCGATAATGGTATATGTGGCGATGCTTCCGTGGCAACTTTTTGCAAACACCGTTTCCGAAGGGGGGAGTGCTTTAATTCACAATTCACATCTTGTTTCAAAGGTATATTTCCCAAGGATAATAATTCCTTCAACCTCGTTGGTCGTAAGCTTCGTCGATTTTGCCATTTCAATGGTACTATTAGGCGGCATCATGATTTGGTACAAATTTATTCCAAGTTGGAAGATTATTACCCTGCCGTTGTTTTTGGCTATCGCATGTTTTACGGCGTTAGGAATCGTCTACTGGATATCGGCGCTAAACGTTAAGTATCGCGACTTTCAATTTGTCGTTCCGTTCATGATCCAGTTCGGACTTTACATTGCTCCGGTTGGATTCAGTAGTTCGATCATTCCTGATAAATGGCGTTTGCTCTATTCAATCAATCCCTTGTGTGGAGTCATCGATGGTTTCCGGTGGGCAATTATCGGGAGTGATGTAACTCTGTATATTCCAGGTTTCATTTTATCGATAGTTCTGTCGGCAGTTTTGTTTATCAGTGGTTTTATTTTTTTCAGAAGCACTGAACGTGGATTTGCTGATTTTATATAATCATTATAACAAAGCTTAAGATTCACACGACTCAAAATATACAATTTAAGGTATCAGGCAGGTTTATATGAGCATCATTACTGTTGAAAATTTAAGCAAGCGATATATTATCGGACACGACAAAGGAGCTCAGGGAATGTTCAAATACAAGTCCCTACGTGATACCATGGCGCACTGTGGCCGTGGTATGTATCAGCGCCTGCGTCATCCGCTCAGCCCAAACCGGGAGATTACTACACTTGAGGAATTCTGGGCTCTGAAAGATATTAATTTTGAGATTAATCAGGGTGATCGAGTAGGGATTATCGGCAGTAACGGTGCGGGAAAGTCGACTTTGCTGAAAACACTCAGCCGAATCACTGAACCCACTACCGGGAAAATACATCTGGGTGGGCGCATCGCTAGTTTACTGGAAGTTGGAACCGGATTTCACCCGGAGCTTAGCGGGAGGGAAAATATATATCTCAATGGCGCGATTCTGGGGATGACCAAAGCTGAAATTAAACGCAAATTTGATGAGATAGTAGATTTTTCCGGAGTTGAAAAATTCCTTGATACTTCTGTAAAGTTTTATTCAAGCGGAATGTATGTTCGATTAGCCTTTGCAGTGGCTGCACACTTGGAACCAGAAATTTTAGTCGTAGATGAAGTTCTTGCTGTCGGAGATGCGCAATTTCAGAAGAAATGTCTAGGCAAGATGGAGGCTGTGGCTAAAGAGGGAAGAACTGTTTTGTTCGTCAGCCACAATATGGCCGCAATCCAAAGACTTTGTACTAAAAGTATTGTGCTGAAAGAGGGTAGAATTGGCTTTCAAGGAGAAGTTGATGCGGCGGAAAAATATTATTTGAGGGCTGGCAGTTCACAAGCTCAACGTTTCTGGCCGGAGATTTCAAATGCACCGGGGAATAGAGTTGTTCGTCTGCGTGCCGTTAAATTTGTTGATGCGAATGGGAATGTATCACCCCAAGCCGATGTTAGGGCATCAATCAGCCTAATCATTGATTTCCATGTACTTGAAAATGCACAACTGTCTATTTCAGTACTTTTCCTTAAAGACAATGATGTTCATGTTATGTCGTCAATGGATAACTACATAAAAGATACCTGGGGTGATCAGCCAGAATATTCTCTTGGTTTGTATCGATCATCATGCATTATTCCGGCAGACTTCATGAATGAGGGACGGCTTTCGGCGGTCATATGGATATATTCTCCACCCATAGCGCCAAATGAAGCTCCGCATGTGAAATTATTTGATGCCGCTAATATCACAATTATCGATAGTCGTGACTTTGATGGCGCGCGTGGTCATTATCCTTATGAGTGGGGACACGTTACAGCAGTTCGGCCAGTTTTAAAATGGAAAACAGAAAGGATTGACGCCGTGTCGTCAAATTTTAAAATATGAAATATGCCTATTTGTTCAGAAAATTTTCGATAGAACGGGTCATTCAGCTATTCTCAATAGCCGCGTATCGCCGCCAATTTTATTTTCTGGCACTTTGCTCGGCAGGCTTAAGCCGATTTCTTCCGAACTTCCGGCATTATTTTGCTGCCAATCCATTTTTTCGAGATGACACCGAACTTTGCGATTTTTTGGATAAGCAATACAAATTGTGGGAAGAAGGTGTTATTGCTCATCCGGAGTTTAAAACTGAAAATACTATTGCGTTGCTGCCCGTAAAGCGGAAAATATTATTTCTATACCCAAAGTATATTTTTTCATCAAAGAATCATATTCGATGTGAGTTCGATGACATTTTCCTAGAAACAGCTAAAGCTGTCGGATTTGACGTGGACGTGTTTTACACAGACACTATATCCAATCCTGATTTCAGGGATACGACATCCCCCCCAAAAATGAATGAACTTCGCAATCGACTGCTTGCATTCAATCCAGATATTGTTTTTCTCGAAACAAATTTTATAGGAGACAAAACAACGATCAACGCAGAGTTTATTAGCGAAATGAAACTCCAATGTCGCGCTAAATTTGTCGGATACGTTGGCGATGCATGGCATTCCCACGGTAGAAATGTCGTCCGCTATTGGGCAGATGCTTGCGATTTAGTTCTGCATAACTGCCCAAATATTCCTGAATCAGATGATGGCAATATAGATTTTCCTCTAAATAACCTTATGATTCCTGTTCCTGTAAACAGATTGTCTTTCCATAATGAAGATACGAAAGATATTGATCTCGTTTTTTCCGGAACGTTTTCAACCGGCTTGCGTGCATTCTGGCTTCCTTTCGCTATGCGCACTGTGCGGAACGAAAGATTAAATGCACACATTGTAGTACATGAACGGCAAAAGAATGAAGCACTTAACGAGGAAGATTATGGACGCGACATACGCCATGCGAAAATTGTTTTTAATTTTTCTTCAAGATCATATAGTGGTCAGCCGGTCAAGGCATTGACGGGAAGAGTTTGGCAAGTGATTGCCAGCGGAGCATTGTTACTTGAAGAAGAAGAAGAAGCGATCAAGACTTTTTTCGTTCCATTCATACACTATGTGCCATTCCGAACAGTCGGAGAGTTAAGTATGTTTATAAATTTTTTTGCGAAGAATGAAAGCTATCGGCAAAGAATTGCAGATTCTGGAGAGCAATGGCTAATTGAAAATTACAATCATGAATTGATATGGTCGATGATTGCTTCGCGATTAAATCTAACATCGACTGACTGAACATTATACTTAAACTTATTTTTAGAATTAACTTGACGATCTGATCTAATAAGTTATTTTACTCTAACGAATGCTGATT
>JBAWXM010000336.1:0-5736 GCA_037144075.1 Lentisphaerota bacterium
ACATAATATTTTTGTTTTCCTGCTCTTTCAAACTTTAGAACTCCCCTTTCACTCCAAGACTTTAGAGTCTCATTGAACTGAACCGTTTTAAAACCATAAAACACAAACGCTTGCTGTGAGTTTGATTTTGTGATGCAAAATTAAATTCACAGCCAAATATTCATTCGTGTAATTAGTGGACAACCTTTCCCCGGCTTTACATCTGTGTCCATCTGCGGATCGACACCTAACACCTAAAACCTAAAACTTAAAACTATTCACTTTTATCTATTTACTTTTGTCTTTTATCTTGTTGCAATAGTCTTTTTACTAATTAGTGATTTTGTCAACCGGAATTTTGAAAACAGACACAAACAGGGCTGGAAACGCAGTTTTGAAAGTCATACTTATCCACAGATGACGCAGACGGACACAGATGAACTCTGTTGTTGATTTCTTTCACATGGACGCGCTTTCATCGGCAGTCGCGCTCCAGGTCAATTTCTACCTCACCGCGACTGTTCCCGCAAGCACACTGTTCGGCTGTTCGCCGTAAAATCGGAAACGGGTATGAGACCGCTAAATTCTTCCGGATATTCAAAAATTTCATTGATGCCACTGCAAAGGTTGAAATCAGAGAAGACGAGATTTTAAGCATATCTTTTTCGTCAGCTTCGCCTCGCATTATGCTTATACAGCGTCAATTATAAAACAATATCAAAAAAAATTCAATATTTTTTAGTCTTCCTGGAATTTCAAGGTAATTTTGTTAATTTATTCTTTTGAATTTCTGTAGTTATTTTGCAAAATCCAAATGCCCTAATCGATATTTTCGAACCATTTGTGTATATTTCGTTTTGCAGGTCATAAAATAATAAAATCATTTTATTCTTGAAAAACACTTGACATTTGCACGGTTTTTTAATATAATATAGTCAGATTAAATATTAAAATAATTTAAGAACGACTAAAATGCCAAAAACTATTAATGAAACCAAATATTTTCAAGCAGTCGGAATGATTCGCTCTCTGATCAATGAATTACCATCAGGAGAATTTGTTCCTATTGCCAGCAATCTTGAAAATGAATTTAAATTATCACACGGAACTGTTATTTATGCGTTGAAAACACTTTCCGCCGAAGGTACGATTGTCAGGCCTTGGGGAAGAAAACGCTATATCGTCGCAGATAAAATTGCTCGCGTTGCAGCAAGAATTGCAATGATTCGGCCAGATTATCCATCATATGATTTAGATACGATTACCCATAAGATCTACGCGATCGGAAAAGCTCGCAACTGGAAATTTGAACAGTTCTCATTTCGGTCTTGGGAGGAATTGGACATCACGGCCATAGCCGAAAGAGTTGATGGCATTATTTTGATTCCATCTTCCGAAATATTAAGTCAGGAATTTTTGCATGCATTGCAAAAGCCCAAACGTCCGGTAATCATTTTAATGGAGCATGTTGAAAACAAAAAAATACTTAATGTTTGTGCTGACGACTTCGAAGTTGGACAATTGGCGGCTAAAACTTTATATGATTTAGGTCATCGCCGAGTATTATTTATCAAAGATCAGCCATCCGAATCAACTATGGAAGAACGGCGTGCCGGATTTTTAAATGCGCAGCAAGTGTTGAAAATGGATATGGATGATGAGCTATTTTTAGATGTCCAGTTGCAACCGTTTGAAGACGCACAAGATCAAAGTTACATTGCCTTAACCGAATTGATAAATACTACAAAAATCAATTTTACCGCCATATTTTCCGCCTCGCTATCGGGAGCGGTGGCCACACTTAGGGTAATGCGTGAACACAAAATAAAAGTACCGGAAGAAATGAAAATTCTAGCATTCAGCGGTGAATCTAAGTTGACATCATATCTCTGCCCGGCATTGTCGTCTATTGAAATCGACATGGAAGATTATGGGCAATGCACTGTTTCATTATTAGAAAATGCTTTAAACGGAAATATCAACCAGGAATGCCAGAAAAAGTTAAAGCCGCAATTAGTCACTCGGGAAACAACATAAGATCAAGGAAATCTATGAATAAGTTTTGGATTGCATTACTGATGATATTAACTTTCTCGCTCTCATTGAAGGCTGAGACGAATTATAGTCAAAAGAAAATGGTATGGGCTCATTGCGTCGGCTGGGGATTTAATCATGTCGGCGGATTTGATCGCGCCTGGGCAAACAATCGAGATAAAAGCATGCCATATACGGATCGTCCAATGTATGATAAATTCATTCAAACCGACACCGGGACTTGGGAGGGGGCACGTAAACAAATCCGGGTGGCTCAAGCCAACGGAATTGACGGATTTGCGGTCAATATTTTCAAAGATTTTGCCAATATTATGGGACGATATTACGGCGGAGCGGAAGGAACTGACTTCAAAATTGCACTGTGTATTGACAATGGAAATATGCCCAAAGAGAAATTGATTGAAGAATTGACTTTGTTCATTGAACGTTACGGAAAACATCCAAATAGCTGCATAATCGATGGCCGCCCGGTAATTTTCATTTACAATACTTCCGGACAATCGCTGGAAAGCTGGAAGTCCATTTTTGACGAATTGAGCAAAAAGGGGGTTCCCGCCTACTATCTGGCACAGCCGATGCGCGAGACCACATTGTGGGATGACAAAAAACTCATGGAAGAGGCCATGAAGGTTTTTGATGGACTATATGATTTCGGGATCAACGGTTTTTCTGAAAAAGATATTTGCACCAGGTTGGAAAACGGTCGTCAGGCAATAACGAAAATTCGACCAGGCGGTATGCTGGTGGCCGGTATAACTCCGGGTTATATTGGATTATTTACCGGATTTTATCGCCCGTTTCTAAACAGCGGAACCATTCAGAACAATTGGAAGGCCGCAATCAAATCCCAAGCCAACTGGGTGTGCATTACCACTTGGAACGATTATGTCGAACACACTCATTTTGAACCTTCAAGTATCAATCGGGATGCCCTGTGCCGGATCAATTCAGAATATGCTTCCATCTGGCGCAATGAGTCTGCAATACCACGTCCGGCGCAACCGATTTTTAGTTATAAAGAAGAATTGCTGATCGGTCAGGATTTTACCATTGACGCATTTGTCCCCCGCTACACGACCGAACCGGCTACCATTAAACTTAGGATCACAGACTTTTCCGGCAAAGAACTGCATAAATTTGAAGATTTCAAGCCCAATAAAGATATTGCCGATACCGCTAACTGGCGATTGCCTTTTTCCCAAACGAAAGATTGGCAGGATGGATTTTGCATTCAAACCGCCGTTGTCAATGCGGATGACAAAACCACATGGCGCAACCTTGCTCCGGTGGCGATCCGTTACGGGAAACTGGCATCGGTGCGTACAATCAGAATCCCTTTTGATGAATTGGCCTCTCCAATGCCCGAACTGACGATTACTGAAAAACAAGGCAAAAAAATCGCGGTAGTTAGGCTGAATACTTGGACATCGGCGGGGAAATTGGAGATTTTCCGCAACGGAATGCCGGTCGCTGCCACGGAATATTCCGTAACTAAAGCACCAGCCCACAAGATAGAATTGGAGATAGAAGCCAGACCACAAAGTCCTGCCGATTTCAATGTGGCACGGCTTACCGACACTTCCGACCGAATCAGTTGGAGCAAACCTTTTATTGATCGCAACAAGGCAACGGCGGCGACCATAACCAAACAGCCGGTTATTGTGGTTGCCGGGGATTTTGATGAAGATTGGCCGATGTGGCGCAATTCGTTGAAACGGAAAGCCGATGTGGTTGATTATGTCAAGGTTCCACAAGACAGTATTTACTCTTTGAGTTATGATTTTAATCAGGAACTTGCCGAAGGCGCGTTTCTTTCCAACATATGGGATCTTCCGGCGACTTCCGGCGGGCGGCAATTCGAATGGCTAAGGGTAGTACCGGACAACACTCCCAGGCAGGTTTCATCCACGCTGAATGGTAAGGAGCTAAAGGTATTGGAGTTTGATGGCGTTAATGATGAGTTGGCGCTTCCAAGTCGCGCAATGCCATACGGACCATTCACAATCGAGTTTTTGCTCAAGGCTAAGAAAAATGATAAAAAAATGGTGCTGTTCAGTGACCGCAACGCCACTGCCAGAATCGAAATAACACCTGATTTGGGAGTTGTCTTTACTCGATTACGCAATCCCCTGGTAATCAGCTCTGAAAAACTGAAAAACAATGAATGGCAACATCTTGCTGTTGTTTATGACGGAAATAACATGTTAATTTATATCGACGGCAAAGAGACAGCCAAAGGCGCGGCAAAACCTGAATTATTTAGCATAAACTCAGTTCCGACCATTGGCAGTACCCCGGATTTTAAGGATGGCTTCTCCGGGCAACTGGCAAAGTTTCACTTGCAATGCGGCGTGTTAAAGCCCAATGAATTTGTAATGTTACCTAAAAAATAAATCTTAAAACAGGAGAAAATAAGATGCGGAAAAAAATCATTACGAAGGCGATGTTCACCTTTACATTGGTAGAATTATTGGTTATTATTGCTATTATAGTCATTTTGGCATCTATGCTCTTGCCGGCGTTGAACAAAGCCAGAATGTCCGCCCAAATCTCCAAATGCGCCAACAACTTGAAGCAAGCCGGAATTTATGTACAAATGTATGCTTCGGATAATAAAGAAATAATCATCTTGAATCCACTTTACATGGGAGCTGATTGGACGGTGGATATTTCTGCACTTTCACACATGCTGGTTCTTCGCGGAAAATATCTGAGCTCAAAACGAGCTCAAGCCATCCTGGTATGTCCAATGGATATTTCGAGTCAAAGCGATAATAAGACAAGTGGTATATTCCGAAATTCTAGCTACAGTGGAAGGATAAATACTCCCAGCAGTTATTTTATTCTCAATAAAATTCGCAGCGGAGCACTGTTTTCGGATTTTTTCCAATGGAACAGAAATCTTCATGGCAAATGGCCGGTACAACTCAACGCAATGCGGCCTGATGGCGGCGTTAAGTCCTGGATAGATGACACCAGAAAGTTGCCGCTGACCGGTTCGTACAATTCCAACTGGGGATTGTACCAGCAAGTCTATAATTCTATGGGGCAATAACAATGTATATCACAGACGGCAAGGATTGGCGCAATATTGAAAATGGAATGTTAATCCCATCTGAACAATACACTGATCAACCATATTTACTAAAAACCGATGATGGCGCATGGCTCTGCTGTGTGACCACCGGTTCCAGCAACGAAGGGAATCCCCGTCAGCATGTAATTACAATGCGTTCTTATGATCAGGGTAAAACATGGGTGGAGCATAATGAACTGGAGAGTGCTTCATCTCCGGAATCCGCGTACAGTGTACTGTTAAAGATTCCCTCCGGGCGGATTTTCGCCTTTTATAACTATAATGAGGACAACATTCGCCACGTCATTGCTCCGCCCGATGCTCATCAACGGGTCGATTGTCTAGCTTGTCTATCCCGCATTCGCGGGACCACCATAGCCGGGCACTCCCGCCACTGAGGGCTACAAACATTTTGGACAGCCCCCAACCTCATTTTGGACACATGACCTGCATAATGTCTTTGCTTCCCGCTGTGGGGGGTGTTCCGCATTCGCGGGATCGCAACCGTTTTCCGATCCCGGTTATGACAGAGCATAACCCTCCATTCTGGACACCAGTTACCCTCATTCTGGACACCCCCTCATTTTAGACAGGCTCCTGCATTCTGTATTCACAACTTTAGAACT
>JBAWXM010000337.1:0-5724 GCA_037144075.1 Lentisphaerota bacterium
GAACATTCGCACAAGGGTGTCCAAAATGTCCAAAATGGGGATGGATAATTGAAAATTGAAAACACAAAACATTATGTTCAACGACTATCTAAAGTCTCGGAATGAAATGGGAAGTTCTAAAGTCTTGAGACTAAAAGACTGGATTCTGTCTTCTGAATTCCCGCAAAACGCGAGTTTTGCAATTGGCTCTTTAGAACTTTAGAACTTTAGAACTTTAGAACTTTAGAACTTTAGAACTGTTCATGGTGTCCAGAATATGCAGGACCGGTGTTCATTTAACAGAAATTTAGTAAATATAGCGACAGGGGAAATTGATTTAATTGCAAGCGAAGGGTGAAATGTTTGTAAGTAGTTAATTTTAAGGGATATAGTCATATAATATCCAAAGCTGTTTAGAAGTTTATTTTATTTCTAATTACGTCCTAACGCAATCCTAACAATCGAGGAGTAGCTTTATATTGATCTTCAACCATAAAACTAAATACAGGAGCGAACAAATGAACTGGTTCAAAAAAACAGTAGTACTGTCAGTTACCGCCGGTTTGGCGGTATCGGGATTCTGCGCGGAGACCATTAACGGCGCCGGAGCGTCATTTCCGGAACCGGTTTACCGGGTCTGGACTTACAATTACCAGAAAGCCAGCGGCACCAGGATAAACTATCAGTCGGTGGGATCGGGCGCCGGTATTAATCAAATCAAATCCAAGACCGTGGATTTCGGCGCCACCGATAATCCGCTGAAACTCGAAGAACTGGACAAAGACGGGCTGCTTCAGTTTCCGATGCTGATGGGCGGTGTCGTCGTTATCGTCAATGTACCGGGCGTCGCGACCAATCAACTCAAGCTGGACGGTGAAACATTAGCCAATATATTTCTTGGCAATATCAAAAAATGGAACGACAAGGCTATCGCCGACCTCAATCCCGATGCAAAGCTGCCGGATATTAAAATAAATGTAGTGCATCGCTCCGACAGTTCCGGGACCACCTGGATATTTACCGACTACCTCGCGAAAGTCTCCGCCGAATGGAAAAAAGACGTCGGCTGCGACAAGTCCGTCAAATGGCCGGTCGGCATCGGCGGACAGAAAAATCCCGGAGTCTGCAATAATGTGCAGAAAATTGCAGGCGCCATCGGATACGTCGAATATACTTATGCGCTTGAATCAAAAATACCGACTGTCATGCTGAAGAATCGCGACGGCAATTTTGTCAAACCTGAAATCAGCACGTTCCAGGCGGCCGGCGCCAATGCCGACTGGAAGAACGCACCCGCGTTCTATATGGAACTGAACGACCAGCCCGGGAAGGATTCATGGCCGATAACCGGCGCCACCTTTATTCTGATTTATAAAAATCAGGCGGGCAAAGCCAAAGCCGAAGCCATGCTCAAGTATTTCAAATGGTGTTTCACTGAAGGCGCTCAGAGCGCGACCAATTTGAAATATGTTCCGATTCCGGAAAATGTTTTCAATCTGATCAAGTCAACCTGGGATAAATCCGTGGTCGCGGATGGCAAACCAGTCAACTACAAATCAGAAGAGTAATTAAGAATAATTTAATGGAAAATTCGAAAAAGCAACTGATCTCGCCGGATGCGGCGGATCAGCTTTTCAAAATCACCACCATTGTCTGCGCATTGCTGGCAGTGGCGGTGATGGCCGGTTTTTTCATCCAGTTAGCCTGGAGTTCAATCCCGGCAATCAAAACGTTTGGCCTCGACTTTCTGATTTCCAGTGAATGGGATCCGGTAAGAAATTTGTACGGCGCGATGCCCGCAATTGCCGGGACTCTGGTGACAACGGCGATTGCAGTGCTTATTGCCGTTCCGCTGAGTTTTATCGTTGCGATGTTTCTGGTTGAAACCGCACCGCCGGCCTTGAGTCATACGCTGAGTCATGCGATTGATCTGCTGGCGGCAATTCCCAGCATCATTTACGGCATGTGGGGACTGTTTATTTTTGTTCCGTTCATGCAGAACCACATACAGCCGTTTCTGTCAAACACGCTTCATTTGGGGGCAATTCCATTTTTCGGCGGGGAATATAACGGGTTCGGGTTTCTCACGTCAGGAATAATTCTGGCGGTAATGATTCTGCCGTTCATCTGCGCGGTTATGCGCGATGTTTTCCGGATGGTGCCGCCGGTGCTCAAGGAATCGGCGTTCGGCGCCGGCGCGACATCCCTGGAAGTCACGCTTGACATTACCATGCGCTATGGCTCCCGCGGACTGCTCGGAGCAATTTTTCTGGGACTGGGACGCGCTGTTGGAGAAACCATGGCCGTGCTGTTCGTTATCGGCAATGTTCAGAAAATGCCGACTTCGCTTTACCAGGCCGGCACGACTATTTCCGCCACGCTGGCCAACAATTTTGCCGAAGCTCAGGGAGTTTTCAGAAGCGCGCTGTTTGAACTTGGCCTGATTCTCCTGGCAATCTCTTTCCTGATTCAGGTGCTTGCCCAGTTCTGGCTTAACAGAGTCAGCAGACAGATGGGGGAAAAATAATGGTTAAACGCGGTCTTTTCTACAGAAAAACAATTAATCTGGCAGTGACTGCCGCTTCAATTCTGACGGTCGGGCTGGCGTTATTATTTATGGGCTGGATTTTATATACCGTTTTTGACAATGGCTTCCGCAGCTTTTCCTGGGCCTTCTTCACCGAACCGACCAAGCCTTACGGCATTCCGGATGGCGGCGTGGCGAATGCCGTTCTCGGTACAATCTTTATTACGCTGGGCGCCGTAATCATCGGGGTTCCGCCGGGCTTGCTCGGGGGAATCTATCTGGCGGAATTTGCCAAGGGCAGCAAGCTTGGCAATGTTATCAGGTTTTCCGCAAATGTGATGATGGGAATTCCTTCAATCATCGTCGGGTTGTTCGTTTATGCGCTGATGGTTTATACCACAAAAAATTTTTCCGGACTGGCAGGCTCCGTCGCGTTGTCAATCATTATGTTTCCGGTAGTGCTGCGCACGACCGAAGACATGCTGCTGATGGTGCCGGACGCACTCCGCGAATCCGCGCTGGCGCTGGGCGCCCCCCGCTGGAAAGCGACGATAAGCATTGTCTGCCGCGCCGCTAAAACCGGGCTGATGACGGGCGTGCTGCTGGCGATTGCAAGAGTAAGCGGCGAGACCGCGCCGCTGCTGTTCACCGCGCTTTGCAGCGACAGCTGGCCGTTCGGATATTTCACCCAGCCGACCTCCAATCTGACCATCGCGATTACTGAATACGCCACGAATTCGCCGTTCCCGGAAATGCACACCCGCGCCTGGGGCGCGGCGCTGATTATTACCGCGGCGATATTGATTTTAAATATTTCATGCAGATTTTTATTCAAGGACAGCAAACATGGAAAATAGCGATATCATCAGCCAGCCGCCGGAAGCGAGAAAGACCAAAATATCGGTCAGGAATCTGAATTTTTATTACGGAGCGCATCAGGCGCTTTTCGATAATAATATTGACATTCTTGAGAAACAGGTAACTGCAATCATCGGGCCTTCCGGTTGCGGCAAATCCACTCTGCTCCGGACTTTCAACCGTATTTATCAACTGTATCGTGAACAGCGCGCCGAAGGAAGCATTATTCTGGACGGGGAAAATATTCTGGACAATACCGTGGACATCCTGGAACTGCGCCGCAAAGTCGGCATGATTTTCCAGAAACCCACCCCGTTTCCAATGTCCGTTTTCGACAATGTCGCCTACCCGTTGAAATTGCACTTTTCGCTGTCAAAAAGCGAAATTGTCGATCGCGTGGAAAAGGCGCTCCGCGGGGCGTCGCTGTGGGATGAAGTCAGGGACAAGCTGAAAAAAAGCGGCATGGCCCTGTCCGGCGGACAGCAGCAGCGGCTCTGCATTGCCCGCGCGATTGCCGGCGAACCGGAAGTGCTGCTGATGGACGAGCCGACTTCCGCAATCGACCCGGTAGGCACCCTGAAAGTGGAGGATCTGATCGAAGAGCTAAAACAGGAGTTCACCATAGTCATCGTAACTCATAATATGCAGCAGGCGGCCAGAATCTCCGATTACACCGCTTTCTACTTCCAGGGGAAAATAATCGAATTCGGAATTACGGAGAAAATCTTTACCAGTCCTGTAAATAAACAAACCGAGGATTATATTACCGGAAGATTCGGTTGATATAATATTTATTAAAAAACTGGAGTTGAAAATGAATATTCATCTGAACAACGCGATCGCCAATCTTAAAAAAGATATTCTGATTCTGTGTTCAATGGTGGAAAACGCGGTTAGAAGCGCCGTTGACGCCGCCGTTGAAAACGATGCGGATAAAGCGATTAAGGTTATTGATTATGACGAGACCATTGACAAAAAGGAAATCGCCATTGAAGAGGAATGCCTCAAAATTCTGGCGCTCTATCAACCGGTAGCCAGCGATCTGCGCTATGTTGTCGCCTGCCTGAAAGTCAACAATGACCTGGAGCGCATCGGCGATCTCGGCGCCAATATCGCCAAACGCGCCAAAGCCATTGCCGAAGGCAAGAAGTGCAAAGGTGAAATTGACTTCAGGCCGATGATGGATTTAACCAGGAGCATGCTCAAAGGCGCTCTCGACTCCTTAATTTATATGAATGAAGTGCTGGCGCTGGAAGTTATCGAAAAAGATGATATCGTGGATGAATATAACTGCCAGATGTTCAAAGATGTAAAAGCGCTGATCAAAAAACATCCGGATAACGTTGAGTACTATCTCAATATGCTTAGCGTGTCGCGCTATCTGGAACGCATCGCGGATTTAACCACCAATATTTGCGAAGACATCATCTATATGAACCGCGGCGACATTGTCCGCCACGGCGGCATTCCCAGCATCAGAAAAATAATCCAGAACTGACGCCAATTGCAAAACTCGCGTTTTTCAGTAATTCAGAAGCCAGATTTACCAGCCCATATTTTTCAGCCAGGTCAGACAGAGTTCCGGCCAGACTGCGATATTCGGCTGTTCCGGAGCCAGGCCGAGCCCGTGACGGCCTGCCGGAAACACATGCAGTTCAAACGGTACCGCATGCTCCCGGAGCGCCAGGCTGAACATCAGGCTGTTTTCCACCGGGACGCCTCCGTCATCAGCGGTGTGCCAGAGAAAGGCGGGCGGAGTGTCCTTGCCGACCAGTTTCTCCAGCGAAAATTTCTCTTTATGTCCGGAATCAGCTTCAGGTCCAAGCAGATTAGTAAATGAACCCTGATGACCTTTCGGGCCGCTGCTGATTACCGGATAGCACAATATCAATGCATCCGGACGGCAGGAAAAGCTGTCCGCGTTATCGCCGGCGTCGGCTTTTACTTTATCAAAAAAGATTCCGGTGGAGGCTGTGAGATGTCCGCCGGCGGAGAACCCGCAGATCGCGATTTTATCCGGTTTGACTTTCCATTCCGCGGCGCGGGATCGAATAATTTTTATTGCCCTCAATGCGTCTTCCTGCGGCGCCGGGAAACGATATGGCGCGACCCGGTACTGCACGACAAATGCGTGAAGCCCCAGTGCGTTGAACTTTTCGGCAATAGTCACTCCTTCATGCGCCGCACGGGCGCTGTAACCGCCTCCGGGACAGATCAAAACCGCGCCAAGCGGGGTTCCAGTTTTCAGCAGATGTACTTCCATGAACGGCTGAAAGTCATCCTGTTCCCTGCCGGTTCCGGTGCTTTTGCGGTCATGCCATAACATGATATTCTCATTATTGCTCATAATATTTATCCTT
>JBAWXM010000338.1:0-5699 GCA_037144075.1 Lentisphaerota bacterium
GCACTCTTCGAGGCCTTCGATACCCCGGTATCGGCAGCCTCTCAGAATACGAACTAATGCTCAAAATCTTCGCAATCTATTGTTAAATTTTCAGCCGTGCAGAGTATATAATAATCTCTTTAACCCTTTTTTCAACTGCCGCACCTTTAAATATCTGAAGGCAGGAACTAAATTAACCGCTTACTTGAGGATATCATGGAAAAGATATATTTCTTTAAAGACTATCTGCTGGAACATTACGGGTTGCAAATGCACCGGATTCCGATAGATCTGCCGTTAAGCTGTCCGAACCGGGAGAAAAATTCCGGGGCGGGGTGCATTTATTGCGCAGACGACGGCAATCGAGCCCGGCATTTGCGGCATAACCTCTCCCTGCCTGACCAGGTGGCGAGGGGAATCGAATATGTCAGAACCCGCTATTGCGGCGGACCGCCGTATATTGCGTACTTTCAGTCATTTACGAACACTAATGCTCCGGTGGACACGCTCCGGCGCTACTATTCGGAGGTACTCGGCCTGGCGGACTTCAGGATGATGATTGTTTCAACCCGTCCGGATTGTCTGGGCGAAGACGTGCTTGATTTGCTCTGTGAATTCCAGGCGCGATGTGATGTATGGGTGGAGCTGGGGGTTCAGACATCCAATGAAAAGACGCTTCAGTTGATCCGTCGCGGACATACTTTCGGGGATGTCAAAGCCGCTGCCTGCCGGCTTGCGGAACGCGGAATCAAAAGCGCCGCGCATGTGATTCTCGGACTGCCCGGCGAAGGGCCGGATGATTTCCGTCAAACCGCGCTGGATATTGCGGAACTGCCGTTTTGCGCGGTAAAACTCCATAATCTGCTGGTGCTGAAAAATACGCCGCTGGCAAAAATGTATGCCGATCCGGCATTTGAGCCGAAAATACAAATCATGAACGAATATGAATATGCCGCCGCCGCCGCCGGTTTTCTGCGGCTGCTGCCGTCAGACTGGACGGTCATGCGGGTTACCGCCGATGCTGATGTGAAGGACGTTATCGCGCCAAAATGGTGGATGAAAAAAGGGCAGTTCATTGATTACCTTAATAAATATATTGAGCGCGGAAGCAATTTACCTGAAGAAATTCCAGGAACTGAAACCGGAGACGGCTCGCTGACATTGTATCATCCGGAATACCGGCAGCATTTTCATACCCTGGCCGGCGCGGTCTCCGAAGCCAGGCATAAATTTATTATCCCGTCAAAATTACATGACCGGCTGATTGCGCGACCGGAAGTTAAAGCGCTGGATATCGGGTTCGGGCTTGGTTACAATGTCTTTGAAGCCGTCAGAACTGCGCAGAATGCTGCAAAGGGCAGGTTGTCCATCGTCTCCCTGGAGAAAGATATCCGCAGTTTGCGGGCGTCATCCAGGCTTTTTGCGGCTGATTCGCTTGAACTGCGGATTCTGGATGCATTGTTAAACGCCGGCAGCTTCAAGAGCGATTTCGCGGAGATTACGCTGCTTGCCGGAGACGCCAGAAGTACCGTCAGGACGCTGAAACAGGAGTTTGACTGCATCTATCTTGACGGCTTCTCGCCGGACATCAATCCGGAACTCTGGACGCTGGACTTTTTCCGGGAGTTGAAAAGGCTGCTTGATCCGTCCGGCGTCATTGTCACTTATTCCAGCGCGTATCCGGTTCGGGGAGCGATGCTGAAATGCGGGTTGCTGACCGGCGAAACAGATGCGTTCGGCCGCCGCCGCGGCGGCACCGCCGCCGCTATGGATGTTTCGGCAATCGAAAAAACACTGGATGAGAAAGAGATGAACATTATCCTGAAATCCACCGCTGGAACACCATACCGCGATCCGGGGCTTGACAATGCCGCATTGTGGATTCTGGAACATCATAAACGTGTTATCGCCGGCTTGCGCTCGCGCGGCGTTCCGAAATGGTTCAAATGAGCTGTTATTTCACCGGGCCGGCTTGCTGCGGCTGATTCGTTTTATTTATCAGCGACGGCTTGATCCATTTATCGAAAAGTATCCTGGCCCTGGCGGGGTCGCCGGCGTTGTTGACAGTCTTGATCATGAAAACCTCAAGCCCTTCTGTCGGAATTTTCTGTTCTCTGAGATTGTCGATGTAATCTTCGGCAGCGGCATATCTTTCATTTTGAATCAGAACCGTCGCTGTGCTGCGGCGTTCCCCGTGCGGGCGCAGTTTCTCGGAATTTTGCCAGGTCGGGATAAAAATGATTGCAGTGAGCAGCAGCGCGGTTCCTGCACGGATATAATTTTTATGTTCCAAGTTGTTTATTATAAAAGCTATGCCAATCCCTGCCAGTACGCATAGCAGCGGTACAGTCGGAACGCGGAAACGGTAGAACATTTCGAATAATACCATCGAGCATACATAGCCGGCAATCAGCAATGCCACCAGAATCACGCCTCGATTACGGATTTTATATGCCAGCGCCGTCGCCGCCAGCGCAATCAGCAGGTTGAACGGGATCAGGAAAACCTTGAAAAAGTCAATCACCTCGCGATGCGAATATACCGACAGGCTGTTGGCAATTTCATACGAGGACACATATTTAACCAGTTGAACAGGAATATTTTTCAGTATTGATTCCGCCGCCACTGAAGTGCTCCTGGCGGCCTGCTCTCCGTGATATGCGCCAATAACGTTATTCATGTGTCCGGGAATAATCGCGAAATGGTCGAACTTGAAATAATTGTATAATAAAACCGGCGCCACGATCAGCGCCATTGCCGCAATGTAGCCGGCGGCGTGCCTCATTTTGAAATATTTTCTGACATCCTTCAACAGCAGCAGCGCAACCGGCACAAATACGACCGGAATGAAATTCTCGCGGCCGAGAATGCACAGTCCGGCCAGCGCTCCGGCAACCATATATTCGCGGGTGCATTTGCGGTAGAACGCCGAAATCAGGAAATAAGTCATGACGATGAAACAGAGCGCCAGCGGCGCTTCCCGCAGAAAGTCCAGCGAAACCAGCAGCACCGGCCCGTAAAAACAGTACAAAACGGCGGCCAGTTGCGCGGCCGGCCGGCCGGTGCGCAATTTGATGCCGACCCGGTAGATTATTACCGGGATCAGTGCGCATAAAAGCGCCTGCAATGCGCGCATTACGACCAGATTGCCCTGGCTGACAACCTCCAGAATGAACAGGAAAAGAGTATAAACCGGAGAATACATATATCCCTGGTCCGGCATTTTCCCCTGATAGATATCAACCGCAGCCCGCAGCATTGATAACTGGTCGGTGCCTTCCATCGGCCTTGGAAGCAGGCCTTCGCTTCTGGCTGTATAGAGCAGAAACAGGGAGCAGAAAACACAAAAGAGATAAATCAGGATGGAGAAATTACGGTTTAAAAAACAAATGCCTTTACTATTCATCAGTCGAACCTTTTATTATTTTAAAATATCCGGCATTAAAAGCAATATTTCACCACGATGCCTGATAAAACCTGTAATCCCCGATATGTATATCGCGGGTTTTAAACATGTTAATATAGCACTTCTGTCTCTGTTGTCCAATTCCGGCGCCCCCCCGGAGAGCGGGGAATGACTTGAAATCAGCGGCGCCTGCCGCCGCCGTGACCTCCGTAATGCCCGCCTGGACGGGAATGTTCGGAACTGCGATGTTCCCCGTGTCCTTCCTGCCTTGCCCCTTCCGGGCCGCCTTCGAGCAGATTATGCCGGTATGGATAGTATTGTCCGTTATGCCAGACCGCGCTTTTGTATAAATAGTGCGAAGGATAAAAGTGTCCGTTCCAGAACGTCCAGCGATTCTGCCAGTACCACTGATGCCACCAGTAATAGGGGTATAGTTTGCCGTTCCAGTAAACCCAGGTGGTCACCGGCAGCGCAACCAGGCCGGCAACATACGGGACTGTGTCGCCGGGATTTACATAAATGGTATTGCCGGCTGACGGCGGATCATTATCCGGGTTCTGATAGACGGACTGCGGAATCTCCTCAGGAACAGCGTCTTTGGACAGCAGGCAGCCATGATTGTCTTTCAACCGCTGGTCAAATGCCGCGGCTTTATCCGGATCATAGCCTAAAGCCCCGGCGGCGTCCGGTTGCATGTCGGTAAAATTTGCCCAGCCTGCGGCGTCATCCTTGACGAAACTCACGCCCAGCGGGGTGTTTTGAATAATCTCAACATCCTTATATACATCGCCGCTGTTCAAGGCAATATCCAGTCCGTATGAGGAAAGAGCCGCTGATATTCCGCATATAAACAGGCATAATGTTTTCTTCATTTTCATCCCCGCCGGATAACTTACAATCGCGTTTATTGTATTTAATATCTTGATAATCAAGGATATCAAGGTCGTAATCAGAGATCATGGCAAACTCTTTTAATTTGTTCATTGATTTTCCAGATTTGAGCTTACCCGCGAAAAAACGAAATAGCCATAACTTTCAACTTGCCGCTTTCAGTTTTAAATATCCTGTTACAACTTTTTATAAAGATGTCCCATGCCGTAACTTTAGCATCTTTTTATTTTTTCGCGAGTCGGCTGGTCTGGAAAAGAAAGAATTTTCTGTATCTTCTCCTCCAATGAATTAACGGTTGTCGAAACGGCTGCGCGGTTATGGTTAATTAAAGAAAAAAGCGGGACTTTTGCAGCCCCGCGTGCGACAGTCAATGGATTATTTGGTTGCAGTTTCTGTCATCGTTCCCGAAGTAGTAGTTGCCGGAGTGGTTGTAGTTGCGGAAGCCGTATCTGTGGTTTTATTCTGCTTCTTGTCGCCCTTATGGCGCTTGCCTGGTTCTTTCTGCATGTGTTCCGCCATTTTTGCGTCTGCTTTGGACCATTTTTCCTGCAATTCGGCAAGGATTTCGCTTTTCTTGTTGTCCGGAATGCTGCTGCTCTGGATTTTGCCCGTTAAATCGTTGCGCTGCTGAGTGATGAACGTCTTGATATCGCTCATCTGCTGAGCGCGGAATTGCTCGATCAGGGTTTTCCGCTCGTCAGGCGTTTTGCTTTTGAGCGATTCCTTGAACGCCTCGTGTTCGCTTTTCTTCTGTTCCATATAGGCTTTGATCCGGGCGTGAGACGCTTCTATGAGGGCTTTAAGATCCTGCCGGGCTGCGTTTTTGGTTTTGTCGGCAGTAGCGCCGACGCTGGCGGTTGCAGCCGGGGTCGTGGTGGTTGTGGCGGTTGTCGAGGCGGCGAAAGCTCCGCTGAAAGCGATTGCTGAAATGCACATAACCGCGGTTCCGATAATAATTCTGCTGCTGTTTGTTTTCATTTTTACATTCCCTTTATTTTTTTGTCTTTTTCTGCGCGATGTCTTGCAAGCTTTGACCATTAAAACGCAGGACAGGCAAATTTATTGTGCCGGTATATAAAAAAATGAGTTACTGGCATAACCGGATATCCAATAACCAGTCCCGCGAAGCGTGATCCCGTCTTGCGGTAAATATCCAATCGATCAAAAGACATTAAGAACTATACTCGCGCAAAGGCGAGGAGACGCCAAGATAATGATAATCATAAAAAGCGAATATCCAATATCCAACACGGAATATCCAACTGATGAAGTGAAAGCATAGGGCACAGAAAATATTTTGCACAAAGGCACGGAGGCGCATATTACATCAATGGATTTCAGTCCGTTGAATATCCAGCCCGTTTTTTGAATAAACACACATTTTTCCATCTTTTTTTTCAATGCGAGTGGAATAATGTGAAAA
>JBAWXM010000339.1:0-5683 GCA_037144075.1 Lentisphaerota bacterium
CGGCTTTTGCTGACATTATTATAGCTCGCTGATTTTTGTTTAACAAACTTTTTTATAGAAAGGTGGAAATAATGGCAGTCAGTTTTAAAGATCTGGGCCTGGTCAACTCCAAAGAGTTGTTTGCCAAGGCAGTAAAGGGCGGATATGCTATTCCCGCTTATAATTTTAATGACATGGAACAGTTGCAGGCGATCATCATGGCCTGTACCGAGACACAGTCTCCGCTGATTCTCCAGGTATCCAAAGGCGCGCGCAGCTATGCCAATCAGACCCTGCTGCGTTATATGGCCCAGGGCGCCGTTGAATACGCCAAAGAACTCGGCAAAGGCAAGTCCATTCCGATTGTGCTGCACCTCGATCACGGTCCGGATTTCGAAACCTGCAAAAGCTGTATTGACTACGGCTTCTCCTCGGTAATGATCGACGGCTCGCATCTTACTTTTGACGAAAACTGCGCCGTGACCAAAAAAGTGGTAGAATACGCTCATGCCCATGACGTTACCGTTGAAGGCGAACTCGGCGTTCTCGCCGGCGTTGAAGACGATGTTCACGCCGCGGAGCATGTCTACACCCAGCCGGAAGAAGTTGAAGAATTCGTAAAACGCACCGGCGTTGACAGCCTGGCGATTGCTATCGGCACTTCTCACGGCGCTTTCAAGTTCAAGCCGGGTTCCGATCCCAAGATCAGACTTGACATCCTGCATGAAATCGAAAAGCGCATCCCCGGCTTCCCGATCGTTCTTCACGGTTCATCTTCTGTTCCGCAGGAACTGGTCAAGATTATCAATGAAAACGGCGGACACCTCAAAGATGCTATCGGCATCGGCGAAGACCAGCTCCGCGAAGCCGCCAAGTCAGCAGTCTGCAAAATTAATATTGACTCGGACGGCCGTCTGGCGATGACCGCCGCCATCCGCAAAGTCTTCCATGATCACCCGGAAGAATTCGACCCGAGAAAGTATCTCGGACCGGCGCGCGACGCCCTCAAGCAGCTCTATGTCAACAAAAACATCAATGTTCTCGGCTCCGCCGGACATGCGTTTGATTGATCTGAGCATTCCAAGGTTGATTCAGAACGGGTCTTACGGCCCGTTCTTTTTTTTTGCGTCCGGCAGGGGGCGCTTATATAGAGTATAGTGACTGGACAATGGTATTCCTGTTATAAGATTCGGAAGGAAATCCAGGCAACACGCCGGAGGCGGAACCGCAAGTCCGGAGGTGCAAGAGGACGGGGGAAGCAATTCCCCCTCCTACTCGATGCTCTTTTCTTCTTTTTCTTTTGTCGTGTAAGGATACGGGAGAAAGTCTACATCATCATCTCCTGCCAGTTGCATCAGACTTTCGCCGATAGTAGTGATATAGCGGAAGCTGTCCGAACTGACGGCAAACAGAAACAGCATGGAAGACGCCAGTTTAAGGATTTTCTGGTTGTCCCAGAAATCCCAGCCCTGCGTCTGTGCCTGCTGAATCAACTGCCAGCCGCTTTTCGGAGTAAGAATTTTCCCTTCGCCATCGACCAGCGCGAATTCACCGAGCAGCCGGATGACCCTTACTTCCAGTCCGCGCGATGCCGCGATTTCCCGGGCAATGGCGCAGAGCATGAAATCCGCTCCGACGAGTTCTTCCAGCACCGGCCCCAGACAGAAATAGTCCGCCTGCAGTTCATCCTTGGGCGACAGCGCAAACCCGCATTTGCGCATGAAGTATGCCAGTTTTTCCAGGGTTGACGGATTGTAGCGCTGGGCGGTTGCCAGCAGTTCGTTCCACAGCGACAGGATGCTCCGTTCGGAATCATTGTCATACCACTGCAAATGGACTTCAATCAGTCCTTGAATCATGCTGAGGCTGCGGTCTTTCATGATTTTGGCAAAATTCCTGCGGCGTCTTCTGACCGTGATGATTGCCTGCAACTGATGAATCCTTTTCCGCAGGAGCACATTTTCGCTTTCCTGATGATGGGCAAGATATTCTTCAAGCTCATTTTCATGTTTAAGCATTTCCGCCATCGCCACCTGCGCGGTCTGGGGATTTTCATCATCCAGCAGCTTGATCAGGTTTTCAATCTTCTTTTTCATTGCTCTTTTTTACCGGAAATTTGCCGATAAGGGCGTTTCTGGCGATATCTTTCACATCTTCCGGGAAGTCCACCCGGATGATCCATTTCAGGAAATTGGGATCGTCAACCGCCAGTTTCTTCAGAGTCACGCCGGAGTTTTTGCCGAAACAGACGACGACTTCATCGCCAGACCACTTGAATCTGCCGCTGCTGTCAACGGAATCCGGATTGCTGTTGTCGGAGAACTGGTGCAACTGATCAAGGTCACGCGGCAGTTCCGGGTGTCTGGACAGTTGCGCTTCAAATATTTCCGCAGTGGCTAACGTGTCCGCCTCCGCGCCATGAGCGCCTTCGAGGTCTTTGCCGCAGAAAAATTTATATGCTCCGGAAAGCGTTCTGGGATATAATTTGCAGAAAATGCTGTAGGCGTCAATAATGCGGCGGCCTTCAATTGAAAATTCCAGACCGGCCCGGCTGAATTCATTAATCAGCACCGGAACGTCAAATTTAAGCACGTTGTAACCGCCGAGATCGCAGCCGTCAAACAGAGCCAGCAAATTTTTGGATACGGATTTGAATGTCGGCTCGTTAGCGACATCGGCATCGGATATTCCATGTATTTCGGTAGCCTGCGGCGGAATCTGCATTTCCGGGTTAAGCCGCCGGGTTTTTACGCTGCGGGTGCCGTCCGGCAATATTTTAACTACTGAAATTTCCACGATCCGGTCGCGGGCAATTACAGTTCCGGTAGTTTCCAGATCAAATATTATTAACGGACGTTCCAGTTTTAAATCAAACATCGTAACCTCTGATTGTTGTCTATGTTAAAAACAAAGGATAGTCCAGTTTTTTGATTAATCAAATTCCTTTTTATAAAGTCTGCCATTACGGATCAATTATTTGGCATAAAATTATGAGATTTGAAAATGTATCTATACTCGCGCGACACTCGAGGCAGGCATCGCCGCCTGCCTGCGGGTGGTGAATATGCGGCAGGTTATTGACCGCCTTTTGGGAAGTGCGCCAAATTTGATGATTTTTATCTGACTACCCGGCCGGAACCGGATCCGCCCGTCAGTGACTCGACTTCCTGTCTTGAGGAATAATTGATGTCTCCGGTAATTGAATGGGCCAGGCATGAAGCCGCAACGGCGAAAGCAATGGCTTTACTGTTTTCCGACAGTTCCGGCGTCGTCAGCGCGAAAATCAGCCCGGCGGCAAAAGAATCCCCGCCGCCAACGCGGTCAACAATGTTTTTTATTTCGTAAGGTTCGTATTTTCCAGATTTGAGCGGCGCAAAGAATGCTTCTTCAGTTTTGGCATCGTAAAGCATTGCTCCCCAGTTGTTGTGGCTGGCGGACATGCTTTCCCGAAGCGTGATGGCGACTTTTGAAACATTTGGAAACTGCGAGACTATTTTTCCGGCAACCTGAGGATATTTATCAATCGCGATTTTGCCGGAGTTGACGTCGGTGTCCGCCGCATGTATCCCCAAAACGTCTGAGGCGTCTTCTTCATTGGCGATGACCACGTCCACATAAGGAAGTATACAGCGCATAGTTTTCTCCGCCAGCTCCCGGGCAGGCAGCGATGAGTCCCATTTCCAGAGCTTCTTCCGGAAATTAAGGTCGCAGGAAACGGTTACATTGTTTTGCTGTGCCGCCTTTACCGCGGCGAGCGTGGCTTCAGCCGCGGTCCTGGAAATGGCAGGGGTTATCCCGCTGATATGGAACCATGATGCACCGGCAAATATTTTATTCCAGTCATACGCTTCTGCCGGAGTTATGGCGACAGTGGAATTCTCCCGGTCGTAAATGACATTACTGGGACGTTGATTAGCGCCTGTTTCGAGAAAATACAGTCCAAGCCGGCCTTTGCCGGAACGCACAATTCCGGAGGTGTCCACGCCCAGAGAACGGAGAAACGCGACGCAGGCATCGCCAAGCGCGTTTTTGGGAAGCGCGGAGATAAACGCGGCATTTCCGCCGAGCAGGGTAATCGATCCCGCCACGTTGGATTCCGCGCCGCCAAATGTCAGGTTCAAATTTCCCGGCATCACCTGGGCAAATCTCAGAAATTCATCCGGTGCGAAACGTCCCATGACTTCGCCGAAAGTAACAACTTTATTACTCATGCCTCATTTTCCTCTTATTGCTTTTACAGTTTCTGTTGCTTTTGCCGCTGCGGCAGTGATCGCCGCCCAGTCATTCGCTTTTATCGTTTCGCGTTTGGCTATCCATGAACCGCCGACCGCCGCGACTGACGGATCGGCCAGATATGAAGCCAGATTATTCTGATCAAGGCCGCCGAGCGGAATGAATTTCAAACCAAGATGCACGTAAGGTGCTGACATGTTTTTCAGATGCTTAAGACCGCCGCTGGTTTCAGCCGGAAAGAATTTCAGCAACCGGCAGCCGTGCTCAAGAGCGGCTTCAATATCGGACGGAGTGCATATTCCAGGAGCAAACGGCAGCCCGGCGTCTTTCGCTTTCGCGACTACTCGCGAATTCATTCCCGGTGCAACTCCGAATTCCGCGCCTGCAGCCTTCGCTTCCATTACCTGTTCCGGAGTGAGAATAGTGCCGATGCCGGCGATCATTTCAGGAACATTGCGTTTTATTTCCTTCAAGGCTTCGATTGCCGCCGGAGTTCGGAGTGTCAACTCCATGACATCAATGCCGCCGGCAAGCAAAGCTTTCGCCAGCGGGACAGCATCCTCCACGCGGTCAATGACCAGTACTGCGATTACACCGCAAGCCTCTATTCTACCCGTCAATTTTTCAGAAAATAGGTTTCTCATGCTCTAATACCTCCTGTTTTATTTACCAGTATTTTCAATTCCGCCTGCGCAGTTACGCATTTTCCGGCCAGAACATCCTCTTCCTTGAATGCCGCCATGAAAATCGAACCTTCTTTATAGCGTTCATAATCATAGATTATTCTGATGACGCCATCTTTATCTTCTACCCCGTCAGGATATGAAACGTTGTCCCGTTCATCCAGCAGCAGTCCGCCTTTCCATGTTTTTCCGTCATCATCCGATATAAAAGCGGTAAGATGCGAGCGCTTGCGCCATGAATTGCCGTCAATATAAAGTTTTACCGCTGCCTCGGAAGAGATATCCGCATGGTTCACCAGAATGAGATTCCCCGAAGACAACCGCCGGATGAAGAAGCGAGAATTCGGGCCGCCAAGACCTGAATTCTCTCCTGGGGTCCATGTTCTACCCTGGTCTGAGGAGAAACTTTGTCCTATTCCGTAAAAAGTTCTTACCAGCATCCAGAGTCTTCCGTTCTTCAATTCCACAATCATATGTTCATCAAAGCATCTGTGCGGCACGGCTGCGCCGCCGCGATATGAAAACGTCTGTCCGTTATCGGTCGAGACGACCATATTCGCGCCGCACTGCGCCGCGAGGCGGTCCGGAACTTTACCGCCGCCGATGCCGTCCCCCCATATTGCTGACGGCAAGGCCCATGTGCCATCGGCAAGAACCGTCGGCTTATTCATCATTATCCCGTCGGCAATCCGTACCGGTTCACTCCACTTCAGTATTTCATCATCAGGGTCGGCGGTAAATATAGCCCAGAGACCGTTTGCGCCATCGGAAATAGTTCCGTCCTTAGG
>JBAWXM010000340.1:0-5644 GCA_037144075.1 Lentisphaerota bacterium
CAGTTGACTTGTAATCAGCAGGTCGTCGGTTCGAATCCGACAGTCGGCTCCATTTTTTTCACTGAAAATTTTGAATGTCTGTTTCTCCATTCTACTCCCGGCAATTCTTGATTTATTGCTTTTTACTTTTAAATTAAACAGTAATTAATCAGGCATCGGGAATAAACTATGAAAACAAACCATAAATGTTTCATTCTGTCCATGTTGACTATTTCCATTTTTCTATTTGTTGGGATTGCGGCTGGAGACGAGCCAGTCACCCGGTTTGAGGCTGTCGCCAACCGTATGGTGAAGGCAATCAACGCGGAGGATTTCGCCGGCATACAGCAAGATTTCAGCAGGACGATGTCTGAAGCCTTGCCGCTGGATAAAACAACGATGTTTTTCAAAGGCCTGATCAGGCAATGCGGCAAGATCAAGAAGACCGGCCAGCCAAGACTCATTCCACCGGATCAGGCTGTATTCGCTTGTCATTTTGAACGAACCATTCTGGACATGAAGATCGTGCTTGACAAGTCCGGCAAAATCATTGGACTGTGGTTCCTGCCGCATAACCCGCCGCTTCCTGTGCGGGAAAGCCATCTTACTGTACTCAGATTGCCTTTTGAAGGGGAATGGACGGTTGTCTGGGGCGGCGATACTCTGGACGTAAATCAACATCACAATGTGCAGAATCAAAGGTATGCTTTCGATTTTCTAGTCCGTGACAGCAGCGGAAGAACCAGCCAGGGGGATGGGAAACAGAATGAGGATTATTCTGCTTTCGGCAAACCCGTGTTATCGCCGGCCGATGGAATCGTCACGGATGTTATCACTGGCGTGCGGGACAACACCCCGGGTTCGATGAATCCATACTCCGCACTGGGCAATGCCGTGTGCATCGAGCATTGCCCGATGGAGATTTCCGTTCTAGCGCATTTTAAGCACGGAAGCATCCTGGTCAAGCCCGGTGACAAGGTCAAGCGCGGACAAGTTCTCGGCCTGTGCGGAAATTCAGGTAATTCATCAGAGCCGCATATTCACTACCATCTTCAGAACACACCCGTTATTCAGGATGGAACAGGAATACGGTGTCTTTTTGACAAAGTGGATATTACGCGCGGCGGGAAAACTGAATCAAAGGCAAACTACTCCCCGGTGAAGGGTGATATTGTCAAAGAGCAATGATATTGCCGTCGGGAAAGTAGTGCAAAGTACGGATCAAAACATGATGAAACACCGCAAATATTTAATTATTAGCATGTTGACTGTTTCCTTGCTGCTGTTTGCGGCAAATGTTATCATTGCCGGTTCAGCCTATGATCCGCTGGCGGTAACAGTTCAATTCACGCCAGAAATTATTGACCTCACGGTCAATGATGCGGAACGCAAACGCGACATTCCGGTCCGCGTCTACCTGCCGGCGGAAAAAACGCCCGCGCCGGTGGTTATTTTCAGTCACGGGCTGGGCGGTTCCCGCGAAGGCAGCGCTTATCTCGGAAATCACTGGGCGGCTCGCAGGTATGTCGCGGTGTTTGTCCAGCATCATGGCAGCGACAAATCCGTCTGGCAGGATAAACCGAAGGAGCAGCGGCTGGATGCGATGCGGCAGGCGGCCAGCCTGGAAAACTTTATGCTGCGGGTAAAAGATGTGCCTGCCGTGCTCAATCAGCTTGAACGCTGGAACAAAACCGCCGGAGATATTCTGGCGGGACGGCTGGATCTGACGCGAGTCGGCATGTCAGGCCATTCCTTCGGCGCCGTGACAACCCAGGCCGTCAGCGGACAGAGTACCAGATGGGGAAAGATGCCGTTCACTGACTTAAGGATAAAGGCGGCGGTCGCGCTCAGTCCAAGCGCTCCGCGCCAGGGCGCAAGTCCGCAGCAGGCGTTCGGCAAGGTGAAAATACCGTGGATGCTGATGACCGGAACGAAAGACGTTGCCATTATCGGCGATGCTGACTTAAAATCCCGTCTGGCAGTATTCCCCGCCCTGCCGCCAGGCGGCAAATATGAACTGGTTCTCAACCGGGCCGAACATTCCGCCTTTTCCGACCGCGCACTGCCCGGAGACTCCGAGCCGCGGAATCCCAATCACCATCGTGCTGTTCTCGCCTTGAGTACGGCATTCTGGGATGCATACTTGAGAGAGGACGCGGCAGCCAAAGCCTGGCTTGACGGCACCGGCCCGCGTTCTATACTGGAGAAGGATGACCGCTGGCAGATGAAATGACGGATCCAGCCAAAGTCTTCGCATTTGCGGCTTGCAGTTTGCAAAATCCGGAAACCGCGTTAAGTGTATTAAGCGGCGTTGAGAGATTTACATACGAAGGAACGTTGTTATGGATAAAACCCTGATAATGCTAGTTGACGACACTCCGGTAAACTTGCAAATATTGCATAAGTTACTAAGTGCTCACGGATATCAGACTGCGGAGTTTCTGAGCGGCGAGCTTGCATGGCAGGCACTTAAGAGTTCGACTCCTGATTTAATTCTGCTGGATGTCAATATGCCCGGCATGAACGGCTATGAATTATGCGGCAGAATCAAGAACAATGCTGATCTGAAGGATATTCCTGTCATCTTTCTCAGCGGCATGAATGAAATTGTTGATAAACTCAATGCCTTCCATTCGGGAGGAATTGACTATATAACCAAGCCATTTCAAGGCGAAGAAGTGCTGATCCGCGTCAAAACCCATTTAAAAATACAGCAGCAGCAGCGGCAGTTGAAAGAAAATTTTCTTGCGTTGCAAAAATTGGAGCAGTCGCTGGAGGAATCGCTGGAAACGCTGAAAAGAGATGAAGAGGCCGGACGCCTGGTGCAATTCAAGCTGCTGCCGAAAAACGGCGTAAGTTTTTCCGGTTATACATTTACACACTTTCTGAAGCCGTCAATGTATATGAGCGGGGATTTCCTCGATTACTTTGAATTGGACGAAAGGTTCGCCGTCTTTTATTTTGCGGACGTTTCCGGGCATGGCGCGGCATCGGCATTCATAACTTTTCTCATGAAAAGCTTCATCGGCAGCTTCAGGACTAATTATCTTAAGAAAATTGACCGCGTGGTGATTGATCCGGCGGAACTGCTGGGCAGATTCAACCAGAGTTTGCTCGAAGAAAATCTGGATAAATTTATCACCATCTTTTTCGGGGTGCTGGACAAGAGCGGGAACAAACTGATTTTTGCCAATGGCGGACATTTCCCGATGCCGTTTTTATCCAGCCCGGGCAGCTCGCGGCGGATTATTCAAAAATCAATTCCAGTCGGTTTGTTCGAGAATTCCGTGTACAGCAATCTCGTTATTGACCTGCCGGAGGAATTCTCATTCATGATTTTCAGTGACGGCGCGCTGGAAATTCTAACGGAGACAAATATCGAAAAGCAGCTGGAGCTGCTCGAAAATCTTGCAGGAACAGCAAACGGTGATATCAGCAATGTGGTTCGCAGCTTAAAGCTGGATACGCTTGAGTCGCTTCTTGACGACGTTACTATGCTGCTGATAACCAGACGGAGGACAACATGACAGACGGAAAGATTTTATATGCAAAAGTTGACAACCGCTATTTTATCAAATTTACCGGCACTCTGCGTTACACCATCAGTCGCGGACTGGATATTTTTCTCAATAAGATGTTTGAAGACCCGGTGCTGGAAGATGTGCTCATTGATATGTCCGAAGCCGAATATCTCGACAGCACGAATCTTGGACTGCTGGCAAAAATTGCCAGTATGACGCAGAAACGATTCAAACGGAAGGTTACTTTATTCTCGACTAATCCCAATATCAATTTTCTGCTGGACAATATGGGCCTGAGCCAGGTGTTTTTAATTGTTGACAAGCCGGACTTTACCGCCGGAAATCTCCAGAGCATTCCGGGTTTGCAGGATACGGAAAAAGAACGCGCTCTGGTAATCCTGGAAGCTCACCGCCTGCTCATGGCGATGAACGAAAAGAACCGCGATACCTTTAAAAATATCGTGGAAGTTCTGGAAAAAGAGATCAGCCGGAATTGATTCCCGCTATTGCTTGTTAATCGACTTGTTGTGCTGATCGTTTATGTTCTGGACCCGCTGCATGACCTTGGTCTTATTGATCGGGCTGGAATTCTGATTGATAGAGTTGCCGATTTCATTCGCCGCCATGACCCCGCCAACATCGCCGGGCATTCCGACCGCAGGCGTGGAGGAGGTTCCGGCCGCCGCGGAAGACGCCCCGGTTGCAGACTGACTTTGCGTGGTGGAAGTTGAAGCCGTCTGTACTGTTTCAGGAGTGCCGAAAACAGTTTTGATAAACCAGTGAATGCTGACTGCCAGCACAGCTATAATGATCAGATACATTAAAAATTTCATGCAAAACCTCCGTTGTTAAAAACTTCACTAGTATAAGATTATAACACATAAATGCAATAAAAACAAAAAAAATCTGAAATTTCAACTTGTCAAATCATCGGCAGTAACCACCGGCTTTGGCAAGCTGTGCGCCTTTCAGTCCGATATCTTCCAGACTTTTCAAGTGATGAACTTTACGGTATTCAATAATTTTATTAGCCGTTTCAGGGCCGACTCCCGGTATTCGCAGCAGATCATTTTTGACCGCGCTGTTGATCCTGACTGGAAAGTATTCCGGATGATTGTCCGCCCATACATGCTTCGGATCGCGGTCCAGCTTGAGATTGCCGTCCGCGCCAAAAATCAGGTCGTCTTTTTCAAAGCCGTATTTCCTGAGCAGAAAATCGCATTGATACAGACGGTGTTCGCGGGTTAAATGGTCCTCCGGTTTCAGCGTGAAATTGCGTTCGCCGGGGATGTCAGGCGCGCCCAGCCCCGGTTGATAGGCGGAAAAATAAACCCGTTCGAACTTCAGCCGGTTATATACCGCATCCATGTAGTCAACGATCTCCATATCCTTTTCATCGGCGGCGCCGACAATGAACTGGGTCGTGCATTTAACTTTCGCGTATTTTTCGCCTCTGGCAGTCAGGCGGCTCATTAATTTTACCGGACGCACGATATCCGCGTTGAAGTCTTTCGCCGCCGACAGTTTACGGAAATACTTTTCACCCGGAGTTTCGATATTCAGCGAAACTGCGGTTGACAGCCTGATGGCTTCTTCGATCGCTGCATCCGAGGCGCCGGGAATGATTTTCAGATGGACATAACCTCTGAACCCGTATTTCCCGCGCAGAATTGCAACCGTGCCGTTAAGCTGCTGCATGGTATAATCCGGCGTGCCGATCACGCCGGAACTGAGGAATAAGCCGAATACTTTTCCGCCGCGGTAATACTCCATGAACAGCCGGGCGGTCTCTTCCGGCGTAAGCGAACAGCGCCGCGCATTGGCGTCAGAACGGAGCGGACAGTACTTACAGTCGTTGGCGCAGCAGTTCGACAGCAGGGTTTTCAGCAGAATACTGTAGCCGCCGCCGGGCAGAGTTACCGGATACAGCCATCGGCTGCCGTCCTGACTCCGATGCCGCCGGTCTTCCTTGCCGGTGCCGCAGGCGCAGGCAAGGTCATACTGCGATGCCTCGGAGAGAATATCCAGTTTTTTAAGCGTGCCGTCCATAAAAATTATCTCAGATCTTAAATAGCTAAAAAGGCTGTTATATATAATATAAACCATGAAATTAATATTTGCATGTTTTTTAGAAAAATATACAC
>JBAWXM010000341.1:0-5622 GCA_037144075.1 Lentisphaerota bacterium
TCTCCAAGCAGACGGAACGCATCAAGGAACTGACCCAGGAACTCGGCCTGCTGGCTGAGAAGCTGTCCAAGCTGCAGGAACGGCTGGATAAACTGGATAAAGCCGAAAAATCTTCCAAATAATAAAAATGACGCAACATAGATTCCCCCTCATCCTGACGGATGCAAAAGCGCTGTAAAGCGGAGATTCTCTGACAATCTTACCATTTGTATCCGGAAGTATTCTGAGCAGGCGGCTCTGTTACAGTCGGCATTGTCTGAGTTTCAAACCCCGGTTGCGGTTCCGGCAGAAGAGTGGGTACGGGAATATTGTATTCCGAGCCGAATTGGGCAAGCAGTTCCACCCCGAACAGCCTGAAGAATACAAGCACCGGCAGGAGAAATACTGTCCCCACAAACGGTAGAGCCAGCAGAATGAAACCGATGCAGCAGGTTGCCAGACAGGCAAGCAATATTGCGCCCCCGGCCATCAGCGAGAAAACTATATACAGCAGAATATATCTTACGAAAACGGCAATATTTCCTTTCGCCAGCGCCAGAACTTTTTTCCAGGCTTCGATTGCTTTAAGATTGCTCCAGTACATTACCGGAACAACAAACTGCTCGAAGAAAAATTCCACCAGGGCGAACAAAAGGCAGAATATCAGCAGGATTGAACCGTCAATAATCATCCAGGTAATTATCGTGCTGTCCGGCTTGAACAAACTCTTTGCCGCCAGCATGGATTTGAGCCAAGGCAGTATGCTGATAAAATCGAATATCAGCAAAAGCATAAATCCCGCCGCCGAGATCAATCCGATAACCAGCCGCCACAAAAAAGCGGAGTTGCCGACGGCTTTGAATCTCCTCCACGGACCGGTAATATCAGTGCGGTCATGGATCAGGTTATCGAGCAGAATGAATCCGAACCGTGATTTCAGCCAGGACAGAACCAGCGAAACTGCGATGATGATTAAAATAACCAGAACAATTCCGGCACAGATGCCGCCAAGCAGATTGACTGAAATATGGCATTGCCCGGCTGTTCTGGTGAACATGTTGCCGGAATCGCCGTTGAATATTTCCCGCAGTGCATTGAAAAAAGCGTCAAACTGTTCATTGGCCTTGGGAGTTTTGGCATTGCGGCTGCCTGGAAAATTGAAGTTGAAATTTCCGCCGCCACCGCCGCCAAGATACGCGATCCAGGCGCAGAACCCCAGCGTGACCCATTTGGCAAAGTTATATGGCTTGAATAAAATAAGCACCATCTTACGCCAGGCGGAGTCGGCGGCTCCCATGCAACTGATTTCTTTCATCTTAAACCCCTTGTTTATGCAGTTTAAAACATAATATCGGTTTGCCGGATGTGCAAAAAAAATAGCCGGATTTTTTTGTTAAAACCGCAAAACCCTTAAAAATAACTGGTTTTATATGCAAAAAGCAATTGATTTGACGCGGAACAGGTCTAAAATATATCCTTCACATTATAATCAAATTATTAAAGGGTTGACATAACTATGACAAAAGATATTACGAAAGGCAAAAATAAAAAAGCCATAGATGCTGAGATTACTTCTACGGTTTTTGATGATTTTGAGAAGTTTGAGTTCTTCTTTGTGACCTACTGGAAACAGATTATCTATTTATGCGTGGCTATTGTTCTCGGCGTCGCGGCGGTGGGGTCTTACATGGCCTGGCAGAAAATCGCGGCCAATAACGCGGCCGGGGTATTTGCCGAAGCCCAGAAACCAATTACTGAAAAAGATGGAACTCCCGATTATAAAGCTATGGCGGAAAAGATTCTCCTGGCGATAAAACAGTATCCCGCTGAACCGGCCACATTGGGGGCGCGCCTCCGCCTGGCCAGAATATATGTCCGTGACAGCAATTTTGACAAAGCCTTTGAACAGTATAAAATCCTTGCGGGTTCAAAGCTGCCGGAAGAAATGCGCTGGAGAATCCGGCTGGACGAAGCCTATGCCATGGAACTCTGCGGCAAACCCGACCAGGCCATTGCCAAATTCGCCGAAGCTGCCGGCGATCTTTTCAGTCCTGAAGATTTCCGCTGCGAAGCCAGCTTCGGCGCCGGAAGACTTTATCTCCAAAGCGGCGACAAGACCAATGCCGAAAAATATCTGACCAAAGCTGTAAGCGCCAGGGCGACTGTCAACGATATGCAGCAGCAGGAATCCGGCATCAGTTTCTGGCAGACTCAGGCGAAATTCACGCTCAACCGGATGAATACCCCGGTTCAGGCGGCCGCTCCCGCTGCTCAAGCCGCCAAAACCGCTGCTCCGGCAGTTAAAGCCGCTCCTAAAAAGTAGCTTTTAATAAAAGCAGTCAGGAGTGACTGGTAGTTAGTAGCTATTAGCTAGTGACTGGCTACTGGTAAAAACTTTAGCACTTTAGAACTGGTTTTCTGGCTTTTGGATTTTGAAAACTTTAGAACTTTAGCACTTTAGAACTCTTTTCAAATTTCGAGGGTCTGGCTGATGGGACAACTTACAAAGAACCAGGAGGCGCTGATTAAAGCCCTCTATACCAGACACGGCAGAAAAAAATATGACCTTTGTATTTGTGAAGGCGTAAGATGCTGTTCCGATTTCCTGGCCGCAACTCCCGCACTGCTTGAACTGCTGGTCTGCACAGAAGACTTCCCCCGGGATTTCGACAGCTATAATCCGGTGCGCATTCCCGAAAGCCAGTTTTCAAAACTTTCAGCCACCATCGCATCCCAGGGAATTCTGGCGGTGGCGAAAAAACCGGAACCGGTTCCTGAATCAAAACCACCATCCGACCCTTTTATTATCGTGCTTGACCGGGTAGGCGATCCCGGCAATTTCGGCACTATCCTGCGCACCGCGAAAGCCGCCGGCTTGAAAGAATTATGGTACACCGCAGGCTCGGTAGACCCGTTCAATGACAAAGTGCTGCGTTCCGCGATGGGCGTCCAGTTTACCATCGGGCTGCGCCAGTTTGCCGATCTGAAAACGCTTAAGCAGACGCTGACCGCATTCGGCTATACCCGCTTTTACCGTACCGATCCCCATCAGGGCGAAAACTGCTTCACCGCGCCTGACCTGTTCAATCAATCCGTGGTGATAATCGGCAGTGAAGCCGAAGGCGCCGGTGAACTGGACGGTTCAATTCCGGTGACGATCCCGATGCCGGGCGACAGCGAATCCCTGAACGCCGCCCAGGCCGCCACCATCTTCCTGTTCGAATACGTCCGCAGAACATTTGCCGCAAGATAGCCCCTGCCGCAACAATAGAGCTTTATTCTGAATTTCCGGTCTTCTGACTTCCTGGATTTGCCCGTCCGCCTTTGTTTACTATTTTTTCCGTAATAAAGAACCGTTGCGGGGTTTGCATTTTAAATTCCGGCAAGCTAGAATATCCCGACGAACTAAAATAAGGAATTTGATCAATGGAAAATCAACTGACCCTCGTAGTTCCCATCAAGACGAAATCGGAGCACCGGAGTGAAGTTCGCCGCTTACTGCTGGACTTGGCGCAACTGACTAGAAAAGAAGCCGGCAATGTCAAATATCTCATTCACGAAGTTTCTGATCATCCGAACGAGTTCCTGATTTATGAAGTTTGGAAGAACCAGGAAGCGCTGGCATTCCACATGCAGCAGCCGTATCTGATCAAATTCCTGGAGTCGGAAAGCAAGCTGCTCCGCGAGAACGTCAAAGCCACGTTCTGCAAGGAAATCCAGGCGTAGTTACATTGTTGACATGAAAGAGCTTGCCATACCGTTGATTATTCTGGGAATGATACTCGCGGCCGCGGGTATCTTCCTGCTATTCTCCGACCGGCTGCCGTTCAATTTCGGCAGGCTGCCCGGAGATATCAATGTCAAAGGGGAAAAAAGCTCTTTCCATTTTCCGCTAGCCACCTGTATTATCGTCAGCATTATCCTGACATTTATCGTAAATATTGTCATGCGCCTGCTGAAAAAGTGAACTCCGGGTTGAAAATACGTTAAGATCGTGTTATTTAGTATCTTCCGCATTTTATTAACAATCCGAAAAGGACAGGAATATGTCAGAAAGTAACAGTCGTCCGGACTGGGATAATTATTTTATGGAAATCGCGCGGGTGGCCGCCAGCCGCAGCAACTGCTGCCGCCGCCATGTCGCCGCGGTTGTCGTCAAAGACCGCCGGATCATCTCGACCGGTTACAACGGTACGCCGCGCGGCATCACCAACTGCTGCGACGGCGGCTGTCCGAGATGCAAGTCAGACACCCCGTCCGGCGAAGACCTCGGCTCGTGTCTGTGCAGCCATGCCGAGGAGAACGCCATCACCCAGGCGGCATATCACGGCATCAGCATCAAGGATTCCACCTTGTACACCACTTTCAGCCCGTGCCTGCTATGCGCAAAAATGATCATCAATTCAGGCATCGTGGAAGTGGTTTACCACCAGCGCTATACCATTGATGCAGTCTCGATGAGGCTGCTGCTGGACGGCGGCGTAATGGTACGCTGTCTTCTTTCCGAAGCGGAAAAAGAGGCATTGGGAATAAGCAAATGAACCGTGATCCGAACTCTCTCATTATGACACTGGAACAGGCGGTCAAATGGCGCGGAGAACTTCGCGCCGCCGGTCTTAAACTGGTAGTCACCAACGGCTGTTTCGACATCCTGCACCGCGGCCACGCGGAATATCTACATCGCAGCAAAACGTTCGGCGACACGCAACTGGTGCTGATCAACACCGACGCATCCGTCAGGGCGATCAAAGGGCCAACCAGACCGGTCATTGACGAATTCAACCGGGCCTACATGCTGGCAGCGCTGGAATCGGTGGATGCCGTAGTCATGTTCTCCAATCCGCAATGCACAGAAGAATTTCGGCGGCTGCGCCCGGATATTTATGTCAAAGGCGGCGACTACACTCTGGACACGCTGAACCAGGAGGAAAGAGCCGCATTGCAGGAAGCCGGGGCCGATATCCGTTTCATCAAATTCATTGACGGGTTTTCCACCACTGACATCATCCGCCGGATCCAGTTCGAATAGAAGCATTTTGGACAACGTCTTCCCCTATTTTGGACAACCGCTCGTAAAGCCAATTTAACCACAAAGTCACATAGGCACAAAGAAATCATTTTCCCATTTCGGATAGCCAGCCACTCCAAGGCTTTGGATAGTCTTCCTGCATTACCTGTTCCAGTTTTAACATCTGCATCCTGCTAACTCTCGGGTTAGTCCCGCGTCTGCGGGATGGATCAATCCAGAGACTTTAGAGACCAGTTGAACATATTGCTATTGTGTTTTCCCCTCTTTAACTTTTAAATTTTAACTTTCCACTCCCGCAATCGCGGACTTCCCCATTTTGGACAACGTTTACCCTTCCCGCATTCACGAGAGACACCCTGTCTGCACAATGTGTGGGAGTACTGGAAGACTGGGATACCGCCGCATGTCTGCCATTTTGGACACCGGTCTCCTTCATTTTGGACACCATGTCTGCATAGCGTTTTCATGGGCATTATAGGTGTCCTGGACTTTTTCCCAGTCAGTTGCGTCCGTTTTGTCTGTTTTGTCCGTTTCAGTCCCCCCATTATGGACACCGTTTACCCTAATTTTGGACACAATGAACAGTTCTAAAGTTCTAAAATTCTAAAGTTATT
>JBAWXM010000342.1:0-5602 GCA_037144075.1 Lentisphaerota bacterium
CTCAGAATACGAACCAATTCTCAAAATCTTCGCAATCTATAGTTTAATTTTCAGCAGTGCAGAGTATAGCTCAGGATGGAAAATCGGCAATAATCCGCTTTTAAAATGGTTTACTCAAGAGTATCTTAAAAGACTGACATTAATTGAACTCATACAAGGAGATTTCATCATGCTCAACTTCGAATATCAAAATCCGGTCAGAATTGTTTTTGGCAAAGGCGCCATCGCGGAACTTAACCGGCTCGTTCCGGCTGACGTTTCCGTGCTGATGCTGTACGGCGGCGGCTCAATCAGGAAAAATGGCGTTTATAATCAGGTTACAGCGGCCCTGGGCAAAAGGCGCGTGCTGGAATTTTCCGGCATCGAGCCCAACCCGTTGTATGAGACCTGCATGAAGGCCGTCGAGATCATCAAGCAGGAGAATATCTGCTTTCTGCTGGCCGTCGGCGGCGGTTCAGTGCTGGATGCAACCAAGTTTATCGCAGCGGCGGCTCTTTACGCCGGAACTGACCCGTGGGACATCCTGGCCAAAGGCGCCGAGGTAAAAGCCGCCGTTCCGCTCGGCGCGGTACTCACCCTCCCCGCGACCGGTTCCGAAATGAATACTAACTCGGTGATATCAAGAGCGTCATCCGGGGAAAAACTGTTTTTCAGCAGTCCCTGCGTCTATCCTCAATTCTCCATCCTCGACCCCGAAACCACCTTCACGCTGCCGGAACGGCAGACGGTCAACGGTATTGTTGACGCTTATGTTCATGTATTCGAACAATACATGACTTTTGACGTGAACGCTCCGCTTCAGGACCGGCAGGCAGAGGCAATCCTGCTGACGCTGATCGAAGAAGGTCCGAAAGTCATTGAAAATCCTATGGACTACGATGCCAGAGCCAATGTGATGTGGGCCGCCACCAATGCGCTGAACGGCTTCATCGCATGCGGCGTTCCGCAGGACTGGGCAACCCACATGATCGGACACGAACTGACCGCTTTCTACGGCATTGACCATGCGCAGTCGCTGGCCGTCGTCCTTCCGCGGCTGCTCGCTCACTGCAAAGAAACGAAAAAAGCCAAGCTATTGCAGTACGGGCAAAGAATATTCGGCCTTAAGGACGCGGACGCGGCAATCAAAGCCACCGAAGCGTTCTTCAATTCGCTGGGCATGAAAACACGCCTTTCCGACTACAAGATCGACGCCATTGACGCCGCCGGAAAAATCAGCAGCCGTTTCAAGGCGCGTGGAACCATGCTCGGCGAACGCGCCGACCTCGCCCCTGATGACGTTTCGCAAATCCTGCTCGGCTGTGCATGAAAAATCTGGTGAATGGTGAATGGTGAATGGTGAATGGTGAATGGTGAATGGTGAATGAATGAACAGCCTAGGGAGAATATCCAATAACCAACACGGAATATCCAATAACCAACACGGAATATACAATATCCAAGGGGAACAGCCGGAGTCAGGTGAATGGTGGGTGGTATCGGATATTTTCGAAGAGCTGCCGATGCCTGCGGCTCCGTTCAGTCCCGGATACGGCCGCTCTGTCAGGGGGAAACCCAAGGCCAGTTGCAATGCATTCAAACTGCTCGCAAAAATGAACTGCCGGCGGATGCCGGTGGAGTTTGCCGGCACACCGCCGGATTGCGCCGGTATCATCGCCTGCTGCGACTCAAGCCGCATCAGGCTGTTGATATGGAATCACTGCCAGAATGAAGTATATGAAAGAAAAACATGAAAGGACACGATTAAAGCACAAATTCCAGCTACAATAGCAGGCAGCGCCGATTTTCAGGGCATCAGCGCAAAAATCTCTGAACACCATGGCAGCGCGTATGAAACATGGCGGCAGATGGGCTCACCATTGAATCTTACCAGCCACCAGGAGGAACTGCTCGATTATGCCATTCAATGGGATACAAATCAGTCCATATCCATAATTATCGAGTCAATAATTCCGCCGCATTTGAATTTGAGCTGAAACCCTAATGAAGTAATGTTCGTGGAAATATTCCCCGCCAGTCCCGCGTCTGAAAAACTTCCGGAAGGAACAAGCGAAGCGCTATGGAATCTGCAGATGAGCGCAACATCCAAGCAACAGAAGCCGGTTTGCTTCCTGGTGATGTCTCGCAAATGCTGATTAGCGGAAAAACACCCGTAACGGAAGATTAATCCATATAGATATATTTCCAAGGCGTTTAAGCTGGTGGATGGTCAGCAATCTGCTGCTGTCCGGGACTGTTGTTCGGCGGCTCGTGGTCGAACATGACGCAGGTTCTGCCTGCTCTATGGGATTTGACTTCTCATGCACTATGCGTTATTTTCTATAGGAAACAGGAGGATTACAACATAATGAAGGACGTTCTTTCAGTCATTGCGGCGCTGCCGTTTATCGTCCTGTTTTTACTTATCGGGTTCATTATAATTGGCGGCCTCATTTGCATGTGCGTAAAACCATACCTGGAAATGGTCCAAAATTTCAAGGACTCCAAAAAGATGTTAAAAAAAATCTTCCGCGGCGCAAAGAAACGCTAATAAACAACCGCGTCACTTATTTCTGTCCGTTTCCGTCAACGCAACAATTATTTTTTGATAGTGCAGAATATCTTCAAACCACAGTTCACTCCATCCGCACGCATAAAACTACTCAACAATCTAAAGTTGAATTTTCAGCCGTGCAGAGTATATATCTTTGCTTTTCTCTTCGATTTTTCTTTCGGGAATAAATCAGCAGTGTATTTCTCGTACAGCTCAAATAGAAATTCCATACGTTTCGCTTCGGAGATAAATGGTTGCGGCCGATATGCCAGATCAACCGCCTTGTCTAATTCGTTATGGGCTTTTACCAAGGCTGGAGGCATTGTTAACGGATCATATAAGTCGGCCAATGAATTGTCTGGAAATTCTAACCTTGCATCCAGCACTTTTTGTGCGGCAGTCTCGATGGTTTTGATTTGTTTTTCATTAGGATTTTCAGGCCAGGGGAAGTTATTGTAAACAATTGAACCTGAATATCTGTAATCACTTTTTAAACGACCGCATATTGTTCTAGTCCAGGCCATATGCATAGTTGAACACATAATACCTAAAGTGTATAAAGATGCTGACGGAATAAGATATACTAAATTACTTGCAATGACATCAGCCGACATAAATCCAATCGGAATAAAGTTGCGTCTTTCAGAAGATGTTTCTGGAATAACTAAATAATCTGAGTCAGGTTGAGAAATGTAAAAGAATAATGACGGTGTTAAAGCTGTTTTTCTAGTCGGCTCCGCACTGCTAGATTCTCTAAATTTCTTCACCTTTTCAACTCTGTCTAAAACGAAAGGGAGTTGCTTTAATTCTTTGGGATCAATGTCCTTTAGCCACAAACACCAGCGTGGAATATTATTTATGAACTCTGCCGAACCAATGATTCTTTTGAAATATTTGGCTGCATCAGGCTCTTTTCTTAGAAATTCCTGTTTTTCCTGTTCATTAAAAATGAAATTGCCGCCATCTGTGGGTTTATTACCATATTTTATTGGCGGAGCACTGCAAACAGGAGTCATTCTCTTATTTATTATTACAATCGGGCCTGAATTTAAATATGGATTAATTTTTGAAACTATTAATTCATGAGGTTCTGACGAAATAGATTCATATTCATAAAGTCTCTTATTCTTATTTTCAACTGCCGCGAAACCAATAATTACACAATGTACAGCCGCTAAACCTCTTGCTTCGTTATTCCATTTAAAAGTCTGATGGGCAAAGTTGATTTTTATGTTCAATGAATTTATTAAAGCATTCCATAAGATGGAAACTTGTTCGCCTTGCGTTATTGAGTTTGTTGCAACAAATGCAACTTGTATCCGGGTTGATTGAATATATTGAGCTGCTTTATAAAACCATCCGGCAACATAGTCTAAATCAGAGGATGCTTTGATATTTTTCATTAAAAATGTTATGTCTTCTTTTTGTTCCTTTGATTGTAAATGTTTGCCTCCAAATGGCGGATTGCCAAAAATATAATCAAACTTTATTTCAGGCTTAATTTCAGGCTTTTCCCCTTTATGAATCTCAAACGTTTCCGTCATAACATTTACGGTCTTATACTCTGCCGGTGGTTCTTTAACTAAATAGATGTTTGCATGTCTGGCATAAACATCTATTGAATTAACCGGATTCAATAAGCTTTGCCAGTCAATCCGTAACGCATTACCCTGCACTATATTTGCCGCTTTTTTTAGCGGCAGGCGCACAAAGTATTGTCCAAATTCGTTGCTGATCTGCATATTCATCTGGTGATCCATCAGCCACATTGCAACTTCGGCAATTCGCGCCGGAAATTCTTCGTATTCAATTCCGTACATCATATCCACATCAAGCCAGATAATATCCCGGACGTCAAGGAATCCCTGGCCGGTTCTGTTTAGTGAACGCAGGATTTCAATTTCCAGCAAGCGCAACTCGCGATATGTGATTACCAGAAAGTTGCCGCAACCGCAGGCCGGGTCGAGAAATTTCAGCGAACTTATTTTTTTATGAAATTCAGTGAGTCTGTTTTTGCTGCATTTTATAGATTCAAATTCCGCCCAGAGGTCGTCAAGAAACAGCGGTTTTATCAGTTTTAGAATATTCTTCTCGCTGGTGTAATGCGCTCCAAGATTTCTGCGTTCCGCCGGATTCATGACGCTTTGGAACATTGAGCCGAAAATCGCGGGAGATATTTTGCTCCAGTCAAGGTAGCAGCAGTCTAATAACGACTGCCGCATTTTTGTATCGAAACTTGCCGTCGGCAATAATTCTTCAAACAATTTTCCGTTTACATAAGGAAAATCGGCAAGTTGATCGTCAATATTTTTGAACCGGTTTTCTGCCGGAGTATTTAAGACTTGAAATAATTCCTGGAGTTTTGCCGCAAGGTCGCTGCCGTCATCGCTGGTGCGCTGCTCAATATAATCCTGAAATTGCTGCTTATTGAAAATGGTTGTGTCTTCCGCGAACAAACAGAATAAAAGTCGAACAAGATAGACTTCCAGCGGATGCCCCTCATAACCGATTTCCTTTAACCGGTCATGCAGTTTCCCCATTAACTCCGCCGCTTTAATGTTTACGGGGTCCTGTTCTTTGTATACCTTTTTCTGGTAGCCTAAAATGTAGCCGAAATGGTGAATATGTTTTACCAGGTCGTTAAGTTTGAACTTGATTGTCTTTTCTTCATCCTGATCGTAAAGTATAAAGGTTTCAAAATCAGATACAAGAATATATTTCGGCAGTTCGTGCTGTTTAAGTCCGGGTAGATAGTCTTTTGCCTGCCGGTAGGCTTTATCGAGGTCTTTACCCCGGCTTTTCATTTCGATTAAAATAGTTCCCTTCCAGAGCAAGTCGATGTATCCATCGGCCTCATCAAGTTTCTTTACTCGATGCTCAAAGGTTGCTACTTTTCTGCTGCTGATTCCAAAAACATTAAAAAATGCAACCAGAAATTGTTTTGCGTCCGCATCTTCATTGCAAGTGTCTGCCCACTCTTTAGAAAAGAGTACAGCCCGGTCTTTGATTTCATTCCAGCTTAATGCCATAAATTAACAACAACTGATAGAGTTTTTGATTTTCATAAAT
>JBAWXM010000343.1:0-5584 GCA_037144075.1 Lentisphaerota bacterium
ACATAGATATCGGAAAACATCTGTCTTCCGGCTTTCAGATTGTTTTCGGAATAAAAGCAATTATATTATGTAATAGGGAGTTCAGAAGTCAGGAGTCAGGAGTCAGAATGGGAGCATAAATTCTGAAGACTGAATGCCTGGAACTGAGGCTGCGGAAGCAGAATCTCTTATGAAAAGACGAAATAAGCAAGACTGGATTCAGACCGTGAATGTATTTGAGGTGCTGATATTTTTTGTTATAAATTTGTTCTGACTCATGACTTCCTGTTTTATTATTTAGAATTTATTATATTAATCAGATAAAAAGCGGCGTGAGAGTATGAATATTGAAGAACTGAGAAACGAGATAGACCAGATTGACCGTCAGATTGTGGCGCTGATCAATGAGCGCTATCGGCATGTGCTGGAAGTCGGGAAACTGAAAAAAAACAATAATTCCGCCATTTATGTTCCGGAACGGGAAAAAGCCCTGCTGGAAAAAGTGGCAAAGCTCAACGAAGGACCGATGTCGCCGCGCGCCTTGCAGGCGATTTACCGTGAGATCATGTCAGGGGCGCTGGAATTGGAACATCCGTTGCGGATTACGTTTTTCGGACAGGAGGGGTCCAATACCCATCTGGCGGCGCTGGCTAAATTCGGTCATTCAGTAACCTATATTCCCAGCACCACGATTGCCGGGGTGTTCAAAGATATTGAAACCGGCAGGACAGATTACGGCTGCGTGCCGGTGGAGAACTCCACTGAAGGCGCGATCAATTACACGCTTGACACGCTGATCATGTCCAATGTGAACATTTGCGCTGAAATGGACCTGCGGATTCATCATAACCTGATGGCTAAGTGCAGCCGGGAAGAGATCAAAAAAGTTTACAGTCACCCGCAGATACTGGGTCAGTGCCGGATTTACCTGCAGGAAAAATTGGCCGGGGTTGAAATAATCGAGGCGGAAAGCTCCACCAAGGCGGCGGGTATAGCGGCGGAGGAACCCAACTCCGCTTCGATCAGCAGCACAGTTGCCGCCGAATTGTTCAACCTCACTATCCTGGAAGAAAATATTGAGGATTTCAGCAACAACACCACGCGTTTCCTGATTCTCGGCAATCAATGCCCTGGGCGGACCGGCGATGACAAGACCTCAATCTGTTTTGCGATAAAAGATAAAGTCGGGGCGCTGTATGACAGCATCAAGCCATTCAAAGATGAGAGCATCACGATGACCATGATTGAGAGCCGTCCGACGAAAAGCAGCAACTGGGAATATTGCTTTTTTGTGGATATCCTCGGACACCGTGAAGACGCCAAAGTCATCAGAGCATTTGCCGATGTGGAGAAACAGTGTAACTTCATGAAAATTCTCGGCAGCTATCCGCGCAGTGTTTAATCCAGCAGCCGGAACAGCCGGGTATAACGGTATAACGGTATAACGGTAAAACTGTAAAACTGTAAAACTGTAAAACTGTAAAACTGTAAAACTGTAGAACTGTAAATTAGCAGGAATATGTTATGTTGAATTATATAATCAGACGCATCTTTTATTCCGGTCTGGTAATAATGGGGGTGCTGCTGCTTACTTTCGTATTGTTCCGGCTGGCGGCTGGCGACCCTGCCGCCGCGGTGCTGGGCAAGAATCCTTCACCGCGCGAGATCGAAGATCTCCGTCAGGAACTAGGAGCTGACCGTCCGCTGGTGTTCGGTCACTGGCGGCAGAGCGAAGTCTTTGCTTCCGCGTCGTTTTTCGAAAAAAGGCTGATGCCGGGGATGGAAGTTTCCGGAAATCCGGTTTTTGAAAATGGTTTCCTGCGCATTGATTCCGGAACTATCGGACTGAAACGCAATTTTCCTTCGGATAAGCTGGAAGTGCAGGGCAGGATTGTTTTCCGCGGGGAATTTGCCGTCAACGGCCGGACTTTTAAATCGGCGGACTGGCTGGGGCTTGAATTTCCGGTTAACGCCAATCAGGAAAAGGTGTTGATTGCCGCCGGGAAAGTTCCGCTGGAAGTTAAAGCGATTGAATTTTTCCGCCGCCAGGATTCCCCGTTCGATTCGCAGCTTACTGCCGCGCTGGGCGAAATCTGCTCATTCAGCAGTGAATTCCCTTTTGTCAGTTTTTTGAATTTCGGGAAAACTTTAATGACGCGGGAGCCGATCCGGGAGATACTATGGCGCGGCATCGGGCCTTCGATGATGCTGATGCTGCCTATATTTTTCGGGGAACTGCTGCTGGGGATAATCCTGGCGCTGATTTCGACGGCGTTCAAAGGCATGTTGTTCGACCGGATGATTGTGCTGTTTTCAATCGCCGGCATGAGCATCAGCTATCTGGTGTTTATCATTTTCGGCCAGTGGTATCTGGGATATTATTTCAATCTATTCCCGGTCTGGGGATGGGGGGAAGTCAGGCATCTGGCGCTGCCGGTGATTATCGGTATTCTCAGCGGACTCGGCGGGGGAGTGCGTTTTTACCGCACTGTTTTCGTCAATGAATTGAACAAGGAATATCTCCGCACTGCGGCGGCAAAGGGATGCAGTCCCATCGTTATATATGGCAAACATTTGTTGCGGAACGCTTCGATCCCGATTATTACGCGGGCCTCGGCGGCGCTGCCGTTTCTGTTCACCGGCAGTTTGCTGCTTGAAGCGTTTTTCGGTATTCCGGGCCTGGGCTATGCCGGTATTGACGCGTTGAATAATTCCGATTTGCAATTATTGAAGGCGCTGGTGATTATCAGCGCGCTGCTTTTCGTAGTCATCAATCTGATGACTGATATTGCCTACGCCTGGGCCGACCCCAGAATCCGTCTCAGGAGTTAACGCATAGAGATTCTAAGCTTAAATCCGGTTTACATCCTGTTTTTTTGTGAAAAATAAAGCAATTATGATAGAATTTTTTAAAATATGCTTTATTATATTATTTACGGACAATGTAAAAAAGATTGATTTAATAATATTATTTATAAATATGCTGGAGATTAGACTATGATGATTCAGACAGCGCCGAAAGTCAAACCTGAACTTGATCCGGAATTTGTTCCGGCGGTTCTATGGAACAGAAGCTACCTGAAAGCGGTCGCCGGAACCGGCAAAGCCCGGAAGATTGTGCTGGCGCTGAACCGGCCCAACGGCACGGTATCGACTTTCGCCACCGAAATTTTTCCGCATGAAGGCGAATACAAGGCGTTGAACGTTAAATATGTTGAACGCCTGATTAAGTTTATGCTCTGGATGAAGGGCGGGTACCGGGTTACTGTTGCCGGCTGCGCCGCGCTGGCTGATGATATCAGAGGAATCTATTCAGCGAAAGGCGCGAGGGCTTTTGATTATGAGATTATGGGCGAACGCATTTACGGCAAACCCTTTGAAGTTGCTGCCTGCGCGCTGGACGATGCTCCGGAGAGCCACGAAATCCAGGTGCAGTTAGGCGGACACATGGACGGCTGCCGCATCGGTTTTGACCTGGGCGGCTCCGACCGCAAGTGCGCGGCGGTAAAGGACGGCGAAGTCGTGTTTACTGAAGAGATTAAATGGGATCCGTATTTCCAGAAAGACCCGGAATACCACCGCCTGGGCATCCTTGATTCGCTTAAACGCGCCGCTGAAAAACTGCCGCGCGTAGACGCCATTGGCGGCAGCGCCGCCGGCGTTTACGTTGACAATAAGCCGCGCATTGCCTCGCTCTTCCGCGGCGTAGGCAAGGAAGATTTTCAGAAGAGCGTCCAGAATATTTTCATAGACATTCAAAAACAATATAATGTTCCGCTGATTGTCGCCAATGACGGTGAAGTCACCGCTCTGGCCGGCGCCATGTCGATGAAGTCCAACGGCGTCCTGGGCATCTCCATGGGCACCAGCCTGGCGGCCGGCTACGTCAATATGCAGGGAAATATTACTGACTGGCTCAATGAGTTGGCGTTTACTCCGATTGACTACCGCGACGATGCGCCTGCCGACGAATGGTCCGGCGATATCGGTTGCGGTGTGCAGTATTTTTCACAACAGGGCGTTGCCCGGCTTGCGCCGCTGGCCGGCATCGAGTTTCCTGAGGATATGCCGTTCCCGGAAAGACTGGTCGGCGTCCAGAAACTGATGAGCGACGGCGATGAACGCGCCGCGAAGGTTTACCGCACAATCGGAACATATTTTGCGTATGCTGTTGCTCATTATGCTGATTTCTATGAAATCCGTAATCTTTTGATCCTCGGACGGGTAACATCCGGTGACGGCGGCGAAGTTATATTGCAGGTCGCTGAAGATGTGCTGAGCAAAGAATTTCCTGCGCTGGCAAAGCAGATTACTTTCAGAACGCCGGATGAACAGTTCAAGCGGCACGGTCAGGCGGTTGTTGCCGCCAGTCTTCCCGCAATCAAGTAACGAATAAGGGGTAATTCAAATGAAAACTTTAATTAAAAACTGCCATCTGATTTCTCCGGATGCTGAACTTGAAAACGCCGCGGTGTTGATAGACGGCAAATTTATCGCCGGAATCTATGCTGATGGCGAAACGCTGCCGTTTGCGGATAACATTGTTGACGCCGGAGGTAAAATGGTGGTTCCCGGATTTATCGACGTTCATTGTCACGGCCGTTCCGGCTACGACTTTACTGACGCCATACAGGAGGGCATGGATGCCGTCGGGATTGACAAGTTGAAAGAGGGAGTTACCACTCTGCTGCCGACTACCCTGACGCTGCCGGAAGAACAGTTGAAGCCGGCAATGAAGACAGTTGCGGAGTATGTTAAGCGTGGTGTCAAGGGCTCCAGAATTGCCGGAGTTCATCTGGAAGGCCCTTATATCAACGATAAATGCTGCGGCGCTCAGAATCCGGCGTTTGTCCGCAAGCCTGATATTGATGAAGTCAAGCGCCTGGATGCGATTTCGAAAGTCGCCAAAGTTTCTTTTGCGATTGAAACAGCCGGCGGATATGCTTTTGTGCGGGATCTGCTTGCGGCAGGAATTACGCCTTCGTGCGTTCACAGTTCCGCGACTTATGCGGATTTCAAAAAAGCCAGCGCGCTGGGACTGAAAAATTTGAGCCATTTCTGCAACCAGATGACGCCGCTGCATCACCGCGACATCGGACTGGTCGGAGCAGGACTGCTGCATGACGAAGTTTTTATTGAACTGATCTGCGACAAAGTGCATATTTCCCCGGATATGATCAAACTGATATTCAAGATCAAAGGGCCGGAAAAAGTTATGCTGATTACGGACGCGATGTGCGCTGCCGGACTGGAAGACGGCGATTACAATTTGGGCGGCCTGCCGGTGGTTGTCAAAGACGGCGCCGCCCGCCTGGCGTCCAACGGCGCTCTGGCCGGTAGTACGCTGCTTTTCTATAATGGGTTGAAGAATATTTATGAAATTACCGGAATGCCGCTGAAAGAGTTGATTAAGACTACTTCCTGGAACCAGGCCAGATCGCTTGGACTGGAAAAACTCGGCAAAATCGAACCCGGATTTTATGCTGATATTCTGATTCTGAATAATGATTTTTCGCCGGAAAAGGTCTTTGTTGACGGAGAAATCAGAGCGTAAGGAGCTGTCAAGAAATAAACTTGACAAGTCTCGCGAAATATCCCGAAGAGA
>JBAWXM010000344.1:0-5568 GCA_037144075.1 Lentisphaerota bacterium
AATGGCTGCATGAAAATCTTTCTAAAAAAACAAGAAAATGACGGATAGTAGTACGGAGGGCGGAGAGAGAAAGCCGGAGTCAGCGAATTATCCTGCTCCTCCTCCTGCTCTGTGGGAAAAAACTGCATTTCTCATGTGTTCTCTGCGCCCTCTGTGGTGAACATTCCCCGTTTTTACACTTTCAATTTTCAATTACACGGCAGATATTTCGCGGCGGCATGAAGCTCCGCTATGGCACTGACGGCGCCGGCCGGATTTCTGAAAACAGAGGTTCCGGCAACCATCATATTGGCCCCGGCGGCTGCGGCTTCCGCCACATTTCTGCCGTCAATCCCGCCGTCAACCTCCAGTTGGACGGGACGGCCGATACGGCCGATTTGTTCATGAACGGCTTTGACTTTGGGCATCATATCCGCCATGAAACTCTGGCCGCCGAAACCCGGCTCCACCGTCATGATCAGCACTAAATCTATTTTATCCAGCCAGGGGAAAAGTTTTTCTGCCGGAGTTTTCGGCTTCAGGGAAATCCCGACAGTCGCGCCGGCTGCCTTGATCGCGTCGATCACCGCGCCGGGATCGTTGTCCGACTCCAGATGAAAAGTAATGTGGTCAGCACCGGCTTTGATGAATATTTCCGCATATTTCAGCGGATCGGAGATCATCAGATGGGTATCGAAAACCAGACTGCTGATTTTGCGGATGCTGCTGATCAGCGGCGGACCGATAGTCAGGTTGGGTACAAAATGGCCGTCCATCACATCCAGGTGCAGCAGGTCGCAGCCGGCATCGGTTACCCGCTTAATATCCTCGCCCAGCCGGGCAAAATCCGCCGCCAGAATTGACGGCGCCACCAGTATTTTATCTAACGCCAGTTTTCTAATATCATTCATGTTTATCTTTGTCCTTATAATAATTATTTATTTCTCAGTTATGGGAAGCAGTCCGCGTTCTTTCAGCATCGCCCCGATTGATGGACTGCGCAATATTTTTACAAATAGCTGCGCAACTTCATTGCCGCCTTTATAACATGCGTAATAGGTGTTTACCAGGGGATATTTCCCGGTTAAAATATTTTTTTCAGTCGGATCGATTCCGTCAACTTTCAGTATTTTCACCGTATCCGGCACGGGATCGACGAATCCGCAGAAGCCCAGCGCGTGATTATTTGTGCTGACCAGTTGCAGAACTTCCGTCGAAGAAGTGACAGAAAATATTTTGGATGTTAATTTGACGCCGTTCAGGATTTTATCACTTAACGGACCAGTTCCGGGAGAATTTTTCTCTGTTCCAAACAGGTGGATCATATAATCGCTGACACCCAGCGGCTTCCATGAAGCAACTTCCCCGGAAAATATTCGCTTCAACATTTCTGTTTTGATCACGGGAAGAGCATTTACTGAATTTACCGCTATCAGCGTCGGTTCTGCAGCGTAAGGGATCATGACTGCGCCGGACAGCGCATGTTTTTCCTGGGGTGAAAGTTCGCGGGGCAGCAGCAGCAGCCCGGCTTTGCCTGCCGCGAAGTTTTTAATTGCGTCTTCGCGGGAAAGCTTTTCGACAGTCACTATCAGTTTAGGGTCGGACTTGGAGGCGGCCATGGCGATCTGCTGGATAATCCCGGATTCTCCGGCGGCATTGGCGATTACCAGTCCGGCGTCAATTTTATTATAAGCGTCGAGCAGTTTCGTGCCGGACGGCTTGTTTTCCGGGGCCTTGCTTTCCGCGCTGTTCAAGTCGGCGGCGCACAGAACCGCCAGGGCGGTTAAAATAACAGAGCGCAAATTCATAGATATTCCAAATTTTAAGATTGTACAAACAGGAAAAATATGATTTCACATCGCTCTAATTCAACCCGCAATTGAATAATTTTAAATGAAAAATAGAAAATATAAATAAATGGAGCTATATTAAATGTTTGGATTTTGAAAAACGCTGAAATTGATGCAGAATCCGGATGTTAAAAAGGGGACAGGTTAAACAGCAAAAGGGAAACTTTATGAAAATCGGTATTCCAAAAGAAATTCACGAAGGTGAAAAACGGGTTGCGGCAACTCCTGAAGCGGCCGAACAGATAATCAAGCTTGGATTTTCCATGGCGATTGAGAGCGGCGCCGGCGCCGGCGCGAATATTTCAGACGAAGCCTACAGCGAAGTGGGCGTGGAAATCGTCAGCGATGTCAAAGCCTTGTGGAAAAATTCCGACATTATTATCAAGGTCAGGGCACCGGAACGTCATCCGGAACTGTCGATTGATGAAATCGAAATGCTTGCCGAAGGCTCAAATCTGATCAGTTTCATCTGGCCGGCGCAGAACGCGGAATTGATGAAAAAACTGGCTGACAGAAAAGTTACGGTACTGGCAATGGACAGCGTGCCGCGCATTTCGCGGGCGCAGAAACTGGACGCGCTGAGTTCCATGGCCAACATCGCAGGCTACCGCGCCATCATTGAAGCGGCTCAGCACTTCGGGCGTTTCTTCACCGGACAGATCACGGCGGCGGGCAAAATTCCGCCGGCGAAAGTCCTGGTCATCGGCGCCGGCGTTGCCGGACTGGCCGCCATCGGCGTCGCCAAATCCATGGGCGCGATTGTCCGGGCATTCGACACCCGTCCGCAGGTGAAAGAACAGATTGAAAGCATGGACGCCGAGTTCCTGCTGCTGGATTTTAAAGAAGACGGCGCCGGCTCCGGCGGTTATGCCAAAGTCATGTCCAAAGAATTTATTGAAGCTGAAATGGCGCTGTTCGCCAGGCAGGCGATGGAAGTGGATATTATCGTCACCACCGCGCTGATCCCCGGCAAACCCGCGCCGGAACTGATCACCAGAGGAATGGTCGAATCCATGAAACCGGGCAGCGTGATTGTTGACCTGGCCGCGGAGCAGGGCGGCAACTGTGCGCTGACTGAAAAGGATAAAGTAGTGGTCAAACATGGCGTAACCATTATCGGCTACACCAATCTGCCCAGCCGCCTGGCCAATCAGTCCAGCCAGTTGTATGCCAGCAATATCCGCCATCTGCTCACTGAGTTATGCCCCGCCAAGGATGGCGTAATTAATGTCAACATGGAAGATGAAGTCATCCGCGGCGCGACTGTGGTGAAAGCTGGAAGCATCACCTGGCCGCCGCCAGCCCCGACCTTATCCGTTGCGCCAAAAGCTCCGGCCGCCGCTCCCGCGGAACCGGCAGCGGTTGAGAAAAAACAGGAAAAGACCGGCGGCAAAGCGGTTAAACAGTTGCTCCCGCTGCTGATCGGCGGTCTGGCAATGTTCGCCGTCGGCGCAGTTGCGCCGGCGTCGTTCATGTCGCACTTCACCGTGTTTGTGCTGGCCTGTTTTATCGGCTATCAGGTGATCTGGAATGTTACCGCGTCGCTGCACACGCCGTTGATGAGCGTGACGAATGCGATCAGCGGCATTATTGTTATCGGCGCCGTGGTGCAGATTTCCGCGAAGGACAACAATTGCGTTGTAATCCTTGCCGGAATCGCGGTGCTGGCCGCTTCGATCAATATTGTCGGGGGATTCTTAGTTACCCGCCGCATGCTTGAAATGTTTAAAAAATAACCACAGGATATAAAATATGTCACAAAGTTTAATTTCAATGGCTTATATTGCGGCGGCAATACTGTTCATTCTCAGTCTCAGCGGCTTAAGCAATCAGGAAACATCGCGGCGCGGCAACTATTACGGCATGCTCGGAATGGCTATCGCCATTCTGGCGACGGTATTGAACCCGTCCTTTACGGCTTACGGCATCCTGATCATCGCGCTGGTGGTCGGCGGCCTGGTCGGCGCGCGCGCCGCATTTAAAGTGGAAATGACCCAGATGCCGGAACTGGTCGCGGTCATGCACAGTCTCGTCGGCATCGCGGCGGTGCTGGTCGGCTATGCCAGCTTCATGGATAATACATCCACGCTGGCCGGATCTGAAAAAACGATCCATGAAATCGAAATCTACCTGGGCGTTCTGATCGGCGCGGTTACTTTCTCCGGCTCGGTCATCGCCTTCGGCAAACTCAGCGGCAAAATCGGCGGCAAACCCATGCTGCTGCCTGCCCGCCACTGGCTTAATCTGTGCATGCTCATCGCGGTGATCGCGCTGGGATATATGTTCCTGAATCCGTCTGAAAGCTGTTCATGCAGTTGCGTCGGCGGGCTCATCCCAATGCTGATTATGACCGTGATCGCGCTGATTTTTGGCGTGCACATGGTTATGGCGATTGGCGGCGCGGATATGCCGGTAGTCGTCTCCATGCTGAACAGCTACTCCGGCTGGGCCGCCGCGGCAACCGGTTTCATGCTGAGCAACGATCTGCTGATTGTCACCGGCGCGCTGGTCGGCAGCAGCGGGGCTATTCTTAGCTATATCATGTGCCGGGCGATGAACCGGAATTTTGTCAGCGTTATTGCCGGAGGATTCGGCGGCGGCGCGACCGGCGGCGGCAGCGCGGCGGTCATTGAAGGCGACGTTACTCCTGTCAACGCCGTCGAAACCGCGAAGTTGCTGCTGGAAGCCAAAAGCATCGTGATTGTTCCCGGTTACGGCATGGCGGTCGCCCAGGCCCAGCATGCCGTCAATGAAATCACTAAACTGCTGCGCGGCAAAGGCAAAACCGTCCGTTTCGGCATTCATCCGGTCGCCGGACGCATGCCCGGACACATGAATGTGCTGCTGGCGGAAGCCAAAGTGCCTTATGACATCGTGTTTGAAATGGATGAAATCAACGAAGACTTCCCCAAAGTGGATGTTTCCATTGTAATCGGCGCGAATGACATCGTCAATCCGTCCGCCATGAACGATCCCACCAGCCCGATTGCCGGAATGCCGGTGCTTGAGGTCTGGAAAAGCCATATCACCATTGCCATGAAACGCAGCATGGCGTCCGGTTATGCCGGCGTGGGCAATCCGCTTTTCGTCATGGAAAATACCCGCATGTTGTTCGGCGACGCCAAAGAAACCCTGCAGGCGGTACTAAAAGAATTGAATAAGTAATAGATCCAGGAATTATCTCGCACCAAGACGCCAGGGCGCAAAGAAAAGCATTTAAAAACAATGGCAAAATTGATTGTCTTTCCCTTCGTGTCTTAGGGTCTCAGTGCGAGGATATGTTTAGTTTTCCGGGGGTAGTTCACTAAGCAAGGTTCGTAGAAGAATGGATGGAAAGCGCTACGACTATTTGAATAAAATAGAGAAGGACGCCTGCAATCTGATCCAGGGCTTGCAGGCCGTCCAGTTCCATGAAGGCTTTGTCTCAAAACAGAGCATTGCCGCCCTGGCGCAGTACTTTTCCACTCCCGAAGCCGACGTTGAAGATGTGTTATCTTTTTACGCCCAGTTCAGACGCAGCAGCCCGGCCAGATTCCGGATTGCAGTCTGCGACGGCGCCGCGTGCCATGCTAAAGGCAGTTCGCAGATTCTCGACTGGATTTCCGCCGAACTCCGCATCAAAAACGGCGAAACCGATGAAAAAAGTTTATTCTCCCTGGAAACTTCCGGCTGTCTGGGCTGCTGTCATCTGGCCCCGGCCATGAGCATCAACGGCAAAATCTTCGGCAAGCTGGACCGC
>JBAWXM010000345.1:0-5562 GCA_037144075.1 Lentisphaerota bacterium
TCGCCGGAAGGAGGAGCGGAAAAATACAACCGCAAGACATTCATCCCGCGACTGCGGGATAGCGATCTTTCGAGTTTAGATTCGCACTCTTCGAGGCCTTCGATACCCCGGTATCGGCAGCCTCTCAGAATACGAACCAATTCTCAAAATCTTCGCAATCTATAGTTTAATTTTCAGCCGTGAAGAGTATAGTCCCGCACTCATGACGCCTGAATTGTGACTACTTTTGAAATTACCTCTCTTAAATTTAAGAGCAGAGATTAAACAGAAAACGGGTCAGCTTCCGCCGGAGACGGGACTGCATCCGGTTCGCCATCCAGGCTTCGGCGGTACGCCTGGAGAGAACGCCCATCGTCGGAAATGAATGCTGCGTCATCAGAATGTCCTGCATACTGAGATCATTCTGGATGGCCAGCGTCCATTCGTTGATCATTTCGCCGGAACCTTCGCCGACAATTACAACGCCGTAAATCTTTCCACGGGCAGAGGCAAACACCTTGACGAAACCGGTTTTCCTTTCTTCCGCGATCGCCGCGCCATAGTCGTCGTAATGCGCGACATAAGTTTCGTAAGGAGTTTGCTGGTCATTGAGTTCATGGGCGGACATGCCGACTGCCGATATCTGCGGTTCGGTGAAAATGGTGTATGGAACCGCGTATTTGCGGTAATTTTTTTTGAACGGATATGGACGCGCGGCGTTGAGCAGGGCAATCATACCCTGATGCATGGCTGAATGCGAGTAATGGTACTGTCCGTTGCAGTCGCCGACCGCATAAATCCATGGAACCGAAGTTCTAAGATATCTATCAGTCGCAATGCCGAACGGTCCGCATTTGATACCGGCATTTTCCAGCTTCAGTCCGGCAAAATCCATGGAACGCCCGGTTGCCGCAAATATTTTATTGACTTCGACATTCCAGCCGCTGTCAGTGGCAAGGACATAACCGCCGTCTTTGGCTTCGACCTTTTTCAGCGTGGTCCCGGCAAGCAGGGTGATTCCTTCTTTGCGCAACTGTTCCTCCAGCAGGATTGCCGCTTCATAATCGCATTTAGCCAGCAGATGCTGCGAACGCATAAACATAATCACTTTGCAGCCCAGGCGGCTGAAAGCCTGGGCCAGTTCGCAGGCGACAGCGCCGCCGCCGATCACTGCCATGCTCTCCGGTATCGCGGAAAGCGTAAATATATTCTGATTGGTCAGCGGCAAACATTCTTTCAAACCGGGGATGGGAAGAATCTCCGGACTGCTGCCGACAGCAATGAATATTTTTGAGGCGGAAATATTTTTCCCGCCGACTTGCAGGGTATGTTTATCGACAAAAGCCGCCGCCCCCTGCCCCGCCAGCATTTCCACATTCCCGGATATTCTCAAGGACTTTTTATTCCTGATGAAATTGATGTCCGCCTGAAGTTTGTCAAATGGATTTATTACCTGCGGGGGAGGAAGCTGCTCCAGATGCATTTTTGAAAGCCGGGTACAATCGTGCCTCAGTCTGGCTATTCTCAGCAGGGCCTTGCTGGGGATACTGCCGCAATTCATGCATTCGCCGCCCAGCCTGCTCTTTTCAACCGCGCAGACTTTCAAGCCCATGCCGGCAGCTGTCAGCGCGACCGCCATGCCGGCAGGGCCAAGTCCGATGCAAATCAGATCATAATCGTATTTCATCAATTACTCCGCGTCTGACTGGCGATTTTATGCACTTGGATTCTCCTGCTTGCTTATACCCTATGAGGTTGAAAATTTAAAATATAGAGCCAATTGCAAAACTCGTGTTTTGCGGGAATTCAGAAGACAGAATTCAGAATTCAGAATGAAATTCTAACTCAAATCCAGTTCGTTTTTCAATTATTCTGACTCCTGGCTCCTGAATTCTGACTACTTTTGAAATTATCTCTATATTGACAAAATCCGCCGGGTTAACCTGAAAATTATATCATTTTAATATGGATATTCAATCTGAACATGGCTTTTTTTGACTAAAATCGTTGATTTTATGCGTTTCAGGCATTACTTTAACAGCTTGGATTATTCATAAGCCAATGGCGAAATGCTGCAACCCGCCAGAGGCGGATAAATCTGCTCAAAGTAAAGCATTTGCCGACTTCCTCGCCGTAGCGCGGCTACGACTCAGGTTCGTCAAAAACTTTCTTTTTGAGGATATTTTCGCTTTCATCCGTTTTCTATGAATAATCCAGAATGAATGTTTCAATAAAGTTTTTTGCTTAAAGTTAAAGTCGGAGGCAACAGGATGTCGTTAGCGGCGTATGTAATTATTTTTGCTTTTGCGGCGGTAACGCTGCTTATTCTGCTGGCCGGCATGGTTAATTATCTGGTTTTTTCCAGAACAAAGCAGTTTTATCAAACGCTGGCGGCTTTTGCCGTGGCTGCCGTGCTCATGGTTGGTTCAGGAATTATGATCGGGGTAAAAACCTGCAATTTTATTTTCGGACAGTTTTCAAAAACAAACGCCCAGGTGGAAAGCAAAGTGAAAGAACTGGCGGAGCAGCGCCGGAAGAAAATCAATTACCTTATGTCAGGAGTACCGGATAATATCAAACACAGAATTGCCATGGATTTTTATGAATTCTGCGGTCAGAAAGACTGGTGGCGGATTCCGCTGGTTTATCCCTATCAGATGATAATGATTGAGGATTTTTATCTTGGCAGCCTGGCAAAATACAAAGGCGGTCCGCTGGCGGAACCAGTTAAATCTTCAGCGGCGGCAATTACTTTTATTAATAAAATTGCTTTTGACCGGAAGATGCTGCTGTTTCAGCGCAACATCGAACTGAATAACTCTGAAAAGCAGGAATGGGGAATATTTGAGTTCAAAAACGGTCAATGCATTATTTTTCCGTCAGAAAACGCCATGTTCAAAGTCGCGCTGGATAAAGATTATGAAGGGGAACTGAAGCTGCATTCCCTTTTATACCATTACCGGGACTTTTACAGATAAGGAGCGGCTGAGATATAATCGCATGATTGCGGAAAATTTATTGCTGCACGGTATTTTTTTTTGATACATGTGATATAGTATAATTCTGATGTTATATTCTGACATTTATACGGAGAGCCTGATCATGATGAAAAAAATGTTTGTTCCGGTTAAAACCGGTATCTCTGCAATTGACAACCAGCATGAGCATTATTATAAGCTGATTAATGATTTTGTTTTTCTCAGCAAAAACCGGCACGTCGAAAAATCGGAAGCGATGAAATTTTTCTCGACAGTCGTTGAATATACCGTTGAGCATTTTGATTCCGAAGAGTTTTTTATGCGTTCGATTGACTACCCTGATTATGAGACTCACGTCAAAATACATGACAGGTTCCGTGCCAGCATTGAGAAACAGTCTGAAGAACTTGAAAAAAACACAAATCTCTGCAAATTTGCGGAAGCGTTTGCCGAATGGATTGGCTCATGGTTCTCATCGCATGAAGCTACTGCTGATTTGAAACTGGCGGAATACTGCAAGGCAAACGATATTCACGACTGAAATGCTTTACATCTCGTCAACGACAAATGGGAGTAATATCAGGAATACCCGGGAAATGATACCCTGCATTATCAGAATTATGTCTCTTGCGCTTTCTATGACCATATACTCCCCCATTATCACCTTATCGATATGATTATATTCTCATTTCAAAGATAAATCAAGATCAAGCTGATGATTTTCAGCTTTGTCCGGGACTCAAAATTTCAAATGGTGAAAACCAGGTGGTGGCATGGGTGATTTTTCCGGCAGCCACACGGTATAAAAGCTCAAATGTCATTTTCCCTGCATCAAACTGGTTGAAAGATGCAATATATGCGTAGTCTTTAAGCCGGAGAATGGACTGGTTTTCGGTAATGAACCCCAGTCTGGTTTCCGGTCTGACTTTTCGGATTGCGGCAATGGCGGTAAACGGCAGTCCGCCGCCGGCGATAATCAGGCCTTCAGGTGCGTCAGCCGAACTTAGAACTTCTGTAACTTTATCGGCAATCGTATCTTCATTGATCTCGTAAATCATCGGGGCATATTGATTCAGGCTGTGAACGGCAGTTCTGTAGCCTTCGCCTGCAAAATAATGATTAGGATGTCTGAAATTACCGAAAAAAGCAATTCTTCTGATTCCGTCTTCATGCATGGATTCAACCAGCGCCGCAGTCAGCCGCCGCCGGTTGATATATACATTGTAATCTGCATATTTAGCTTCGATTTCGCCGATGACAAAAGGAATCCCGGCTGCTTTCAATTGAGTCATAATATTCATATCCTCGAAGCTCAGCAGTATTACCCCCTGGGTTGATGGACCGGACAGCACCCGCTCTTTGAACGCGGCGTTGGTAGTTTTCATGAGCTGACATGGAATATTTAATGCCTGGGCGCCGGACTCGATGCCTTCCCAGTACCCGCTGAGCCAGAGCGTTTCATTCTCGATGTTGTCACCGATGACAATATTCACCTCACTGATGACCCGCGGTTTTTCCGCGACATATGAACCGCTGCGCGAACGGCGTTCAATATAACCTGAGTTTTGAAGATCGCTGAGTGCGCGCTTGGTGGTGATTGGTGATACGCCGAATTCATCGGCTAATAAAATCTGGCCCGGTAATTTGAACCCGGGCGGATATTCACCGGTCATTATCCTGTTGCGGATCGTATCGATTATGGCTTTATATTTTTTGTCTGTTTTTTGTTTCATGTATGAAATATATTCAGAATCAGATTATTTGTCAAGTTTTATATTGACAAATTCTATAACTGAGTATATTATAATTATATCCAGTTAAGATGATTATTAACTTAAACCCAGCAATCAGGAAACGCTATGAAAAATGGAAGACTCAATTTTGCCGTAATCGGCTGCGGCGCTCTGGCGCAGGGGCAGCACATACCTAATATTGCCAATTCACCGAAAACAGTATTGCATACCTGTTGTGATTTATCCGATGAATCGCTGAAGATCTGCAAGGATAAATTCGGCGCATTGAATATTGCAAAAGACTGGAAAGCGGTTATCAGCAATCCGGAAATTGACGCAATCTGTCTTGCCACTACCGAGAAACTGCGTTTGCCGGTAATTGAACTGGCCGCACAATATAAGAAGCCGGTTTATGTGGAAAAACCGCTGGCTACCACTCTTGAAGAAGTTTATAGAATTCAGAATGTGGTGAATGAGAGCGGAATCCCGTTCTGTGTCGGGCATAACCGCCGCAGCAGCCCCGCGATGATCGAAGCGCATCGCATTTTCCGTTCGCAGATGGATGCGCCGAAGCATCCGGCATGGCGCTGGAATCGCGAACCTGACCGTCCTGTACGTTCCGATGACGGTATTGCCTCAATGAATGTCAGGATAAATGATGACTGGTATTCCTGGAAAAGCTGGGTGTTTGACAAAACTCAGGCACCGCATGGTCCGATGCTGTTTGAAATGACCCATTTTACGGATTTATGCAACTGGTTCATGGCATCCGCACCGGTTGAAGTCTTCGCCATGGAGACTGGGATGCTCAATCATGCGATCATTATCAAATATGCCGGCGGCGAAATCGCGACGTTGAATATGTGCGGGAA
>JBAWXM010000346.1:0-5541 GCA_037144075.1 Lentisphaerota bacterium
GATTTGTTTATTTTTTTGATTGACTTTCTGATGTTATATATTTATAATAATAGTATATATATAAATTATTGATGATTTAATGGAGATCTTTAATATGTTCAATTTTGAATTTAGCCAGTTACAGAAAATTGTTTTCGGGGCGGGAAAAATCAATGAAGCCGGCAATCTTGGCAAAGCTTTCGGAAAACGCGCCGTTCTGGTGTGTGATCCGTTCTGCCGCAAGTCAGGAACTGCTGATAAAGTGGTGAACAGTTTGAAGGCGGCTGGAATCAGTTGTGCTGTATATGATGAGGTTATTCCGAATCCGACCTGCGATTCGATAGATAAAGCGGCGGCGCTGGCGCGCGAGACAGACAGCGAATTCGTCATCGGGCTGGGCGGCGGTTCCTCCATGGACACCGCCAAAGGCACGGCTGTAGCCGCCACGCATTCCGGCGGCGTCTGGGATTATGCCATCGGCAATAAACCTGTCAGTGACAATGTGCTGCCGGTAATCGCCATTTCCACGACATCCGGTACCGGCAGTCAATGCACAATGTTTTCGGTTATCACTAATCCGCGCACCCGCCAGAAACCCGGAATGGGCTCGCCGTATATTCTGCCGAAAGTCGCGATTATAGATCCGGAATTGATGCTGACGCTGCCGCAGGGGCAGACGCTGGTAACCGGGTTTGACGTTTTTTGTCATGCGGTCGAAGCCTATACCTCCAATGCGTCATCGCCGGTTAGCGACATTTACGCGGAAAAAGCAATTGAACTGACCGCTCGTTATCTGCCGGTAGTTTACCGCGAAGGAAACAATCTTGAAACTCGCAGTATGATGGCATTGGCGGACACTTTCGCCGGAGTGGCGATCAACAATGCCGTGGTTTCGCTGGCACACGTTCTGGCGCATGTTATCGGCGGGCACTGCGAAGACGTGGCGCACGGCGACGCGCTTTATGCGATTTATCGCGAAGTTCTGAAATTCAACTCATGGGCATTGCCTGAAAAGCATCGTTTCATTGCCCGGCAGCTGGAACCCGGCAGTGACGATGTGGTCAGCGCCTTCGACAGTTTCTATAAACAGTTCTCATTTGTCAATAAATTCAAAGAAAAATGCCGTTTGGAACCGAAATTGATTGACATTGTGGCTAATGACACCTTTACTTATATGAGTGGTATTGTGGAACTTAATCCGGTGAAGGCGGATGTGGACGCAGTGAGGCAGATCATCCGGAAATCGGTGGAGTAAAGTATGGACAAAGAAAAAACAAAGACGGCTGAAACTAAGGACAAATATTCCGCGCCGGCGGTTGACGGCATGCTCGACATTGTGGAATTTCTCGCCAAGGCGGAGCATCCATGCGGTGTTACTGAACTTTCCCGGCAATTGAAATTAACCAACAACCTGATTTTCCGGATTATGAAAAAAATGGAGGCCAGGGGGTATGTGGTGGCGGATTCCGCCAGCGCATATCAGTTAGGACCGGCATTTTTTTCACTCGGCATGAAGCTGCATGCCCGTTTCGACCTGCGGCGGCAGGGCAGGGCATTCATCGAGGAACTTTGCCGTGAAACCGGCGAAACCTGCCAGATTCAAATTCCCGACGGCGACCGGATGCTGACTATCGATGTGGTTACGCCGCAGAAAGATTATTTTCTGACCGTGCTGCCCGGCAGCCGCACCTATTATCACGCCAATGCATTCGGCAAATGTTTGATGGCATATATGCCGGATGAGCAAGTGCAAAAAATACTGTCCGGCGAATTGCCGCAGTTGACGTCTAATACTCAGACCGATTCGAAAAAAATTATGGAAGAACTGGAGAACGTAAGAAAAAACGGCCTGGCCTATGACCGTGAAGAATACATCAACGGCATCTATTGTGTCGGTGCGCCGGTATTCAACGCCCGCGGCGAAGCTGTTGCCGGAGCCGGCATGACCGGTATGGCCAACCGCCAGAACCGGCAGAGCCTGAAAGAAATCGAAAAAACGGTAAAACTTTGTGCCGCCGGAATTTCCCGCGCTATCGGGTTCCGGACGGCATAAATAACATAAAGTAATTTTATTATGAAAGAATATCCGCAATCATTAGAAGCTAAAATTCTTGCCCTGATGGATGAACCTTTCGCCATGGGGCTGCTGGAAGAGCGCAGCGCCGCGATGGTGAGAAAATATGCCCGCGGCATTCGGCGCTATTTAGAATCTGTCAATCTGGAAGATATGCCGCCGGTTAATGGAGTCCTTTATCCATCCGGAGCAGTCAGCCTGTGGAATCTCGGTCAACCTGCAAGCATGGTTTATAACTATTCTTCATCCATCGGTTTCAACCGCGATCTATTTCTGAAAAAACGTGAAAAGTATCTCTCCGATGAGCGCGAATTGAGTTTAGCCTGGGAAATCCTTGGAACGCTGCAGAACTACACTGCGAATCCGTTAAGTCCGAAATATTGCGTCGGCGGTAGCGGCTACACCCATTCCATCATCAATTACCGGAAGATTCTGACGCAGGGGCTGCCGGCATATAGGCAGGAAATACTGGATAGTTTAAGCAGTGCGGAAAACCGGGAACAGCTGGATTTTTACGCCGCAGTGCAGGAGACTTTCAATGCTATCATGGTGTTTATGCAGAAATGTATAAATAAGGTGAGAAGCGGTGACAATAAACAGCTGTCGGAAGCGCTGGAAGCTGTATCGCAACGTCCGCCGGCGAGTTTTTTTGAAGCAATGGTGCTGCTTAATTTTGTGTATTACCTTGACGGCTGTGATTCGGTCGGCAATCTGGATGCGGTGCTCTCGCCATTCTTTATCCACGATTCCGCTGCCGGTAGTACTACCGATGCTGATGCTGAAAAACTGTTGTCCGCATTTTTCTTCAATATCAATGAATGCTCCGGCTGGCACATGATCCTCGGAAATAAGAGCGCGGATGAACATTTTACGGTTATATGTCTAAAGGCGATGAAATATCGCCGTCCGAATGCCGGATTGAAAATCAGTCCGGAAACAAGTGATGCTGTATGGAACGCCGCCTTTGACTGTCTGGCGCATCAGACTGCCAACCCGGCATTTTATAATGATCCTGCATATCGTGCCGGAGCGCTGGCCCATGCCGGCATCAAACCGGAAGATCTCGATGACATTGCCTACGGCGGGTGTACCGAATTCATGGTCGCGGGTAAATCCAATGTCGGTTCGATTGATTCAGGCCTCAATCTGCTGGAAATACTTGACGGCATGATGTCCAGCATCATGGCGCATGACCGGTTCGATGATTTTTTAACTGAATTCAAGGAGACTATCCGGAGGGAAATTAAACAGGCTGTTGCGGAAACTAATTTGAACCAGCAGACCAAGGCATTATACCGTCCGCAACTGCTCCGGTCGCTGTTCATTGACGACTGCCTGAACAATGGAGTGGAATATAACGCCGGCGGCGCACGCTACAACGGCGGTGTTATCAACGTGGCCGGCATCGCCAATACCGCTAATTCACTTTATGTATTGCAGCAGATTTTTGCCAGCCGGATTAAGATGACCAGAGAACAATTGCTCGAGCTGCTGGCTGGCGATTTTACAGGACATAAGGAGCTTCACAACATTCTGCTGCAGCAGCCGAAGTATGGTAATTCTCAGCCGGAAGTGGATGAGCTGGCGCGTGAAATCAGCGATTTCACTTTCAATGAAATCCTGCAGTACCGCTGCTTCCGTGGAAATGGTTTTTATATCCCTGCTGTTATTATGTTTGTAACTTATACAGGGGAGGGGAGAAATATTCAGGCCACTCCGGACGGACGCATGGCGGGAAGCCCGATTGTCGATTCGTGCGGCCCCATGCAGGGAACCGACCTTGATGGACCGACGTCAATGTTGAGAAGCACAGCCTTGCTGCCGCATGCCAAAGGCCTGGGTACAATGGTATTGAATCTGCGGGTTCGCGCTGAAATGGTGAAGGATCCGCAGTTACGGGAGAAATTCAAGCATCTGCTGCAGTCGTATTTCGCTATGGGCGGATTGCAGGTACAGGTGACTGTACTGGATACCGAGACGCTGAAACAGGCAATGGCGCATCCTGAAGAGTATGGCAATCTGGTTATCCGCATCGGTGGTTATACCGAGTATTTCCACCGGCTGACACCCGAGTTGCAGCAGGAAGTTATTAAACGCTCCGAAAACAGTATATGATAATTATAACGCGGTAAAAATTTATGAGCAGAACAGCGATTTTACGTGAAAGAACTTTGCAGCGGCAGCAATGTGTTTCCGGTAAACACCGTTTTCATCCGCCGGTGGATGCAGCCAGTCTGAAAAGTACGGAGAATATTGCATCATGGCAGCTTCGAACCGGAATCCGGGTAAGGGACCGCCTTGCGGCCTTGTGTTTCGAGATTGATGAACTGGAATTACTGGCCGGGCGCAGCACTGATCTTGATTACGATCCGGCGGAACTGGAACAAGCTAAAACTTACCTTGCCGGTTATCATGGTACGCCTGGACAAACCGGGCATTGCCAGCCGGATTATGAAGTGTTGTTTTCAACCGGTATCGACATGTTGCGCGAACAGATCAACTTGAAGGCGATTCAGTCCGCTTCTACTGACGCCATGGATTTCTATCACTCATGCATTGGCGCACTTGATGGCCTGCAAATTATGATTGGACACGCCGCCGACACGGTGGAGCAGGCATTCAATCAAGCATCCGGTTCGCGCCGGGATGAATTGTGTGAAATACTCAACAGTTGCCGTCGTATTGCCCATGCCAAACCGGAGACATTCCGGGATGCCATTCAACTGGTCTGGTTTGTCATGCTCGGACATATGAGCGGTGATTGCGTCGGACTGGTCGGACCGGGACGGCTCGACCGTGTGCTGCTTCCGTACCATCGGACGGAAGATCAGGAGAAGGAACTGGAACTCATCGAAGCGCTATATTTATTGATAAACGATTATGATGTTCCAGGCCTGGCCTATGCGGTTATGGTCGGCGGGCGCGATGCGGACGGCCAGGACGCCACCAATGAACTTTCTTATCTGGTGATGGAGGCGGTTCGACGCACAAAACTGGTCTATCCGACCATCGGCCTCTGCCGCCACCACGGCACCCCGGAAGCACTGATGGAATTGACCGCAAATCTGATTGCCGACGGCTATGCCACTCCGGCTTTTTTCAACGATGATACCATCAGCGCCGGAATGCGGCAATATTGCGTTCCAGCCGGAGATTCTTACAATTATATCAATTCGACCTGTGTGGAAATCACTCCGGTCGGATGCAGCAACGTGTGGGTGGCCTCGCCCTATTTCAGTTTATGCGGTATTCTCATGGAACTGATTGACGACACTGTGTCCGTCAGCCGCGAATATCCGGATTTCGATACTTTTCTGGAAGCTTATTTTCAGCGGCTGTCAGGAAAAATTGCTGATGCGGTAAAGATACAGTCAGAATACCGCGAACAGCGCCGTCTTTACGGCCGTAAACCATTCCAAAGCATTTTCACTCATGACTGCCTCAGTCGCGGCCGCGACATTGACGACGGCGGCGCCCGTTACAACTGG
>JBAWXM010000347.1:0-5530 GCA_037144075.1 Lentisphaerota bacterium
TTATATCCAGGACATAACCGAACGCAAAAGGTTTGAAGACGCAATGGTGGCGGCCAAGGAAAAAGCGGAAAAATCCGACAAGTTGAAATCAATTTTCCTGGCAAACATGTCTCACGAAATCAGAACGCCGATGAACGGGATACTCGGCTTTGCCGAATTGATTCAGCGCCGCGACCTCACAAATGAAAAGCGCAACGAATACGCAAAAATCATTACCGAATGCGGCAACAACCTGCTGCAAATCATAAATGACATTCTGGACATTTCAAAAATCGAAGCCGGCGAATGTAAAATTGTAAAAACCGATTTCCCGCTGAACAAGATGATGGAAGAGCTTTACACTTTCTTTGAACCGCTGATTACTCAAGGAGGAGAAAGTGGTGTTACTTTCGAAATGAGAAAGTCCCTCCGCGACGATGAATGCATTATTCACTCAGACGAAAACCGGCTGCGCCAGATACTCACCAATCTGCTCAGCAATTCAATGAAGTTCACCTCGCGCGGCTTTATCAGTTTCGGCTATTTTGAAAAAAACAATGAAATCGAGTTCTTCGTCAAGGACTCCGGGATCGGCATTCCGGCCGATAAACAGACTGCCATCTTCGAACCGTTCCGCCAGGCGGAGGAAACTCTGACCAAAAAATACCGGGGTACCGGCCTAGGACTGGCCATCGTGAAAAATTTCATAAAACTCCTGAGCGGCTCTATCCGGGTGGAGTCAGAACCTGGCAAGGGCAGTTGTTTTTCTTTCACGATTCCGCTGGAGAGACCGGTGCGCGAATCATTGAAAGATTTTAGAACATCCATTATGAAGACTACTATTTTCAACTGGGCAAATAAGAAAATCCTGATTGTTGAAGACGACAAAATAAATTTCATGCTGCTGCATAAACTGCTTGAATCCACCGGCGCTGAAATTCTCCACGCGGCAGACGCTCAGCAGTCAGTTGATATAAGTCTGGCCACGCCGGATCTGGATATGGTGCTCATGGATATACGCCTGCCGGATTTCTCCGGCTGGGAAGCCGCGCAGATGATAAAGAAGGAAAAGCCGGATCTGCCGATTATCGTGCAGACTGCCAATGCGATGAACGAAGACAGAGAAAAGACTTTCAAATGCGGATGCGATGGCTACGTCACCAAACCTATTTCCAAATCTGTTTTGTTCAATACGATTCAGAGTTTCATGAAATAGACAATGTTCCGCCGCATATTGTATTTGACGGCAGTCATATATGGTTGTATTGTTTATAACAATCGGGGATTTGCGGATTTTCAGCCGTAATATATCTTGAGGTATTTCATGTTCCAGAATAAAGACAAACCGCTTAATACAGACAACCAGCTCCCTGATTCCACCGTTTCTCTGCGACAGGCATTGCAAAACAGCCAGACTCTCTGGTGGGTCTATGACCTGCGCAACGGACAATGTTCTTTCTGCGAAAAAACAGCGGAGCTCCTCGGGCTGGACCAGGTTAAGATCAATGATACAGGAATGCTGAAAAAATTAATGCCGCGGGAAGATTTTGAACTGATGCAGGACAATATCGGCCTGCTGATGCGGGGAGACTGCCCCTTATATGAGACTGAACTGCGCCTGAAAGACCGCCAGGGGAATATCCGCTGGTTCTGCATGAAAGGCAACTTCACTGAAAAGACCGAAGACGGCATCCCTGTAAAGCTTGCCGGCATTGCTTTTGAAATTTCAAACCGGAAAAACCTTGAAGCTAATCTGAATTTCATTAAAGACAAATTCGACCATATCCTGAAGAATACCTCCAATCCAATCTTGTTCTGCGAGTGTACAAACGCAGTCCCCGAACGTATAATCGAATGCAACGACGCAGCCTGTAAAATGTTTAATTTATCAGCGCAAGAGCTTTTGCGCGCCGCCCCCGCCGCCGTCCTTAATTCCGGCATGAATGAACATTCCATTGATAATATTTACAAAAAGCTGGAGCAGCATGGCAATGTTGTTTACCGGCTTGACAAACCTTCCGGCAGTCAGACTGCCGGGACCATCGAAGTCAGCAGCCAGCTTTTCGAGGATGCGGGCAGAAGACAGATTTTATTTTCTGTCATCAGTGAAATGCCCCGTCTGAGCAGCAATAAATCCGAAAAAGATACTGAACTGAAGTATAAAAAACTGGCGGAGAATTTGCCGGTAATAGTATACCGCTACAACGTCATCCCTGCAAAGAAATTTGAGTATATTAATTCCGCGGCTGAAACCATCACCGGCTATTCCCCGGCGGAGTATATGCACGACCCTGATATGTGGGAGAAAGTGATCCATCCCGAAGACAAGGTAAAATTAAAGAAAATCCGTGTTGCCTCGCATTGCAACTACGTCTCCTGTAAATTGAGATGGCTCAGGAAAGACGGGAAACTTATCTGGATGGAACATCACGATACCCAGCATTTCAACAAAAACGGAAAGTTGATTTCGGTTGAAGGCATCTGTGTTGACATAACCAGCCGGATCGAACTGGAAGAACAGACCGGGCGGAATACGCTGGACGAACAGATGCTGCACCGCATATCTTCATCATTTGCCCGCAATCCTGACATTGAAAAGGCGATTACTGAAAACCTTGAAGAGTTATGCCGGTTGTGCGGCGCCGACGAAGCCGTATTCTTTGCAATGGAGGCGGATAATGCGTTTATTCCCCAATACCGCTGGAGCAGCAATAATACCTGCAAAACCCGGACGCTGTTTACCAGGACTTCATCAAAAATCACGTTCCCCTGGTGGCGCGAACAGTTGAAAAAAGGAATCCTGCGGATTGATGACTGCGCCGGACTGCCTGCCGCGGCGGATGGAGAGTCTTGCTTTGAATGCCAATAATATTCAACGCCTGCTGGCCATTCCGCTGAGCCTTGACAGTCCCCGGCCCGGCTTCATCATTATTGCCGGCTCCGGCCTGAGTATGACGGATTCCATATCCAGAACCCTTGAAACAGCGGCTGAAATGATATATTCCGCCTGCGTCAGGGTTGCTGTTGCCATGGACGCCCGTGAAAGTGAGGAAAAATACCGCGCCATAAGACGTGCCATTCCGGATATTATTATGCAAATCAATAAAGACGGGGTATTGATTGAATGCGATGCCGCCGATCCCGGAGATCTGCCGCAGTCTGCGGAAAAGGTTATCGGTAAAAAACTCGAAGCCATGTTCCAGCCAGGACCGTCAAAGAAAATTATGGATAACATAAACATCGTCCTTGCCTCCGGGGAAACTCGGCGATTCGAGTACTCGCTGCCGGTGAAAGACGAAATCCGCCACTTTGAAGCCAGGCTCGTTCCACTTAACGAAAATGAAATTTTATGCCTGGCAGGAAATATCACCGCACAAAAAAATGTCCAGACCGAAAGCCAGGACAGCAAAGAGATGCTGGACAAAATATTTTCAAATATCCCGGCAGGAATTTTTATAAAAGCCATGCCGGACTTCCATTATGAGATGTGCAATAAAGCCGCGGAGTCATTGCTGGGCATTCCACAGGCGGAAATCCTCAGCAAAACCGATTTCGACATTTTCCCCAAAGATGTGGCAAAACTGCGCAGACAGAACGACATTGACGCCATTGTCGAAAATCAGACCATTGACTGCCAGGAAATCATCATTGACCGCGCCGGACAGCGCAAATGCCTGCGGACGATAAAACTGCCCGTAACCAGAGCAAATTCCAAGTGTCTGCTGGAGATTGCCGAGGACATCACGGATAAAAACAACATCTCCGAGGAATTAATATCCAGCGAGGAAAAATACCGGAAACTGATCGAATCCTCTGATGACCGCATTGTGCTTTTCGATCTTGACGGCAACATTCTGCTGGCCAATAACGCGTTTTATGACACCGCCGGCTACAGCCGCGAAGATAAATCTATTGCTGATCATTTTAAATATATTTTCCCGGCTGCTGAGAAGCCGTTCCCAAGGATGGTCGAAATGCTTATGGCCGAAAGCATGACCGTGGCGGAATATAAAATACCTCATAAGAACGGCAAAGAACTGGTTATGCTGGCTAAATTCATATTGATTAAAAACGGCGGGAACAAACCGGATTCCGTGCTGGGAATCATCAAAGACATAACCGAATTGAAAACAGTCCACCAGAAACTTATTGAAGCCAGGGAGCAGGCGGAAAGAAGCGACAAACTGAAATCCGCATTTCTTGCCAACATGTCTCATGAAATCAGAACCCCGATGAATGCGATTGTCGGCTTTGCCAACCTGCTGGCAGATTCCACCGTGACGGATCAGGAAAGACTCGATTATATCAACATCATCAATCAGAATTCCAGCGAACTGCTTAATTTAATCTCTGACATCGTGGATATTTCCAAACTGGAAAGCAGACAACTGGAAACAAACAAAGTCAAACTCTCCATCCAGCAGGTTATAAATCAGCTTCATGCCGGATTTTCCAAAGTCGCCGCCCCGGAGATAGCGCTGCGAAAAACAATCCCGGACGGATTTGAAAACGCTTCGATTTACACCGACGAAGCCCGCTTCGTTCAGATTTTCAGCAATCTGTTAAACAATTCCTTAAAATTCACCTCGAAAGGCTCGGTTGAATACGGCTTTCTGCCGCCTGAAAACAACCTTATCAGGTTTTTTGTCAAAGATACCGGCGCCGGAATACCGCCGGAGTTCAAAAACATCATTTTCGAGCCATTCCGGCAGGTTGACGATTCTTACACCAGAAAATTCAGGGGCGCCGGGCTGGGGCTGGCTATCTGCATGGACCTGGTCAAGCTGCTGGGCGGCGACATCTGGTTCGAGTCGGAAGTCGGACAGGGCACAACGTTCTATTTCACGCTGCCTCAAATGGAAGCCGAGGCGGCGCCCGCGCCCGTCACTGCCGCGCCCGCCGCCGACTGGGTTTCCGGAAATTTCAACTGGGACGGCAAAACCGTCCTGATTGTTGACGACAATGAAATCTGCCTGCGTTACCTGGAAGCAATCCTGCATAATACCGGCTTTAAACTGCTGCGCGCCGAATCCGGCGTAAAGGCCGTTATGATGTGCAAGGAAGACCCTTCAATTGATATTGTGCTGATGGATATCCAGATGCCGGGCATGAACGGAATGGAGGCCACGGCGGAAATCAAGAAACTCCGGAAAGACCTTCCGGTTATTGCCCAGACCGCTCACGCGCTCAGCAATGACCGCCAGCACATCCTCGACGCCGGCTGCGACGAATATATCGCCAAACCGATCAAAAAACTTGACCTGCTGAAAATGATCTCGCGGTTCGTCCCCCCGCACTCAACTTCATAAACTCATTGCAACATCCAATATCCAACACTCAATTTCCAGCCATGGAAGGACTGGATCAAAAAACGTGGACATTGGATATTCCGCGTTGGTTACTGGATATTCAAAATACTTAAAGTTGATACCCGGGATACCGCCAGCCTTGGCGAGGGTTATGCTCCGTCATAACCGTTTTCTGCGGGTTTAGCAGAATGAGCCAATTGCAAAACTCGCGTTTTGCGGGAATTCAGAAGACAGAATCCAGA
>JBAWXM010000348.1:0-5493 GCA_037144075.1 Lentisphaerota bacterium
ATTATTACCGCAAACGTGAATTTTCCGAGCTTTTTGCCATTGAACTGGTGCTGGAAGGTTCCATGTATTTTAAGCAGCGCGAGCACGAATACCGGGTCATGCCAGGAGAAGTATTTTTTGTGCTGCCGGATCAGAATATGGAATTTGCCACCGGCCCGGAAAACCATTGTCACCGGCTGGCCTGCTGCTTCAGCGGCCATGCCCTGGGATGTCTGCTGGACAGTACCGGACTGATCGAAAGGGACGTTGTGATTCCCCGTGATTTCAAAACCGTGGAAGCGTTAATGCGCAGATGCATCAGCGAGCTCCGGGAAAAAAGCCCGGGATTCCGGCAGCGGGCGTCTGTGGCAGGCTATGAAATTATGCTGGAGCTGGGAGCCAGCGTCAAACGATCCGACAAGTCCGCTTTACTGGCTAAAGCGGTGGATCTGCTGGAACACCACCTGGGGCAAAAGATAACTCTGCCCAAATTAGCCTCGGCGCTCGGTTCAAATCCTACTTCATTGCATCGCGCGTTCCATGAAAAATTCGGTATGTCGCCGATCAATTATTTCATTAAGCTAAAAATAGAGGCGGCGAAATCTCTGCTGCTGAATACTTCATTGCCCATTCAGGATATAGCCGAACGCGCCGGCTACTCCAGTCAACTGTACTTTTCCGCGGAATTCCATAAGCGCGCCGGTCTTTCCCCGCGCGAGTTCCGCAAGCGGAACCGGACAATTAAAAGCATTCTTTAATACGCGCCATAATTATAAAGCAAGTTAAAGACTGCTAACCGGTATTACTTAAAGTTTGTCGGCGGAATATTGCAGCTTTCAAGTAAAAAATCTGTGGATTTGCCTTTTGCCTGCTGCTCCATAGTCACCATGGTCTGCAATCCTTTGCCCGCTGCCGGCGTTCCGAAATTCGCGAAAAGAACTGCGGTTTCCGGTACTTGACTACACAGCAGAACCGAGCCGTCGTCACAGTACAACCAGGAATATCTCATATAGATTTTCCCCTCCGGACTGTTATTCTCGATCAGGTCCTTTTTCAGCGAACCTTCGCCACCGAAACGCATATTGTCAACAATTACGGTGTGCTGATTGTCAATCCAAACCGTCGGGGCAGCCGCACCGGGGACTCCGACGGTGTCAATGACCTGCAGCGTTCCGCGGTTGACCATAGTGCCGGGGCTTGATTCTTCATAAAGTGAAAGCCAGTTATAGTCAAAAAGAGTATTGTTGGCATTAGTAACCATAACCTGTCTGGAGATGCCGTAAACACAATCTGTTATGCGCAATTCAGTAAGATTATTTTCCCCGGCAAGACCCTTTCCGGACAGACAGCTTAACGCGATTCCGCCGATTTCTGCGAAAGCGCAATGATCGAAAAGGATATTAGCTTCCTCTGTGGGTGACGTTGTAATTTCCACCGCATTTTTTACCTGATTAAATCCTATATTGGCGAAATAGAGCTGCCTGGCGTCTTTAGCCGTAAAAAGTGTTTCCACTCCGGAGGTGCTTTTAAAACATGCCCGGCCAAGGCCGCGGATTGAAAGATTGGCCGGAATGACAATCGTCTTTGAAATATTATACAATCCTCCGGGCAGAACAAGTTCAGTGTCAAGATTTTTGCCGGCAGCATCAAATGCCTGCTGAATGGCGGCGGTGTCATCGGCCACCCCGTCGCCTTTAGCTCCAAAGCTGTAAGCATTAATGCTTTTGACTTTCTTCATTTTTTCGCGGTTGACGCGATTTTTAGAACAGGCAAACCCGGCCATCGCCTGTTCCGGCAAAGTTTTCTCGACAAACTGTTCGAGCACGGACGGCAACCGGCAGTCAAGATTCTTATTGCCGTGAAGCGCGAACGCAAAATTATGCTTGTATTTAGTTTCATCGATGGTATAGATTCGCGGCATGCTTACCATATAGCCGTAGATTTGAGCTAATTCCGGCTGGCGTTTGACTAATTCCGGATAAGAAACACTCTGAAGATATTTTTTAGTGACCGGCTGGCGGAAACCGACCGCCGGGATAGTTTTGCCTGACGTTTCACTTGAGTTAGTGATGCTTATCAGATTGGGCACCTCTTCGCAATACACAAAGCTGTTCTCGGCTGAACCCGCAGCTTTAATATTGCATCCGTCAATAACCGCATAAATATTATAAAGACCTCCGTTATCATAAATACTGCGGTTATATATCGGGCATATACCGGCGCCATCGGTGTCAATAGTTACGTTTTGCAGCATCACTCCCGCATTGATATTATCGATAAATCGCTGGTTATTGTCTTTTTTAACTTTCACAAAACAACTGGTGTCTTTGACCTTCAATACGCCGCGCGAATATATCGCGGCACCTTTCATCTCCGGATTTGTGGTGATTTTGCAGTTGCTGATAATTCCCCAGTCTGCAAAAGCGCGCGCAACTTTCATGCAATTAATAAATTCACAGTCATCAATATGCAGCAACGTTGAAGTGAAAAAAACGTCCGGCAGGGCGTCTACATTCACTTCAGTCGCATGTGGTAGTGAATTTTTCCACTCAATAACATAAGGATCAATAATTTTACTATGGTGAACTCCTTTTAAGGAGTCGTCAATCGCATAGCCGGAAGCATCAATAAATCGGCAGTTCCTGACCAGCAACTGAGCCCGGTTGATATTTCTGGAAAAAAACTTGATCTGAACTTTTCCGCCGGTGAATGTAATGTTTTCAATCGACTGGTGAAAACCGTAGTGAATGTAAAAAATGTCCTTATCGGAATTTTTCTGAGTGACAGTAACGCTTCCTTCGCCCCGGATTGCTAAACTCATGGTTTTGTTGTTTGCGGCAATTACAACCGGACGGGAAATAAGATAGTTACCGTCCGGAAAAATTACTTCCTGAAATGCCGATTCAGCTTTATAATACTGATATTTTTTCTGTTCAGCGGTGGTAATGCAGCGTTGAATAGCATCCGTATCATCGGTTTTGCCGTCTCCAACTGCGCCAAAATCTTTGACGCTGTATGGCTTCCAGGATGTCTCGTCCGCGGCATTAAGGCCTTCTCCATATATAACTGCCGCGGCGCAAATCGCCAACACAGCCGGCAAGCATCTTTTTACATTCATAATCGTATTTCCATTAATTGAAATTTAATACAGGCTTGTAGCGGTAGCAGCAGTGTCATACCGGTGCCAGAACTTCGACTCACGCGCCTTCTGCGCGGACACAACAACAATCCCGTAACTTCCAACTCTGCCGCAAATGGTATATGGTTTGCTGTTGCCGACGTTGCCGCCAAGATATAACACATTCATTGTTTTGTTGTGACGGAAGTCGAAAGCATTACGGTTGTCCGTATAGTATGAATCCACTTCAGATTCAATATTGGCCCCGCCGGGCGCTGTGCCGCTTTCCAGCGCGATCATAGTTGCAGATATATATTTAGTCCTGGTGATTTTTCGGGCGTCAAATGCAGTTTCAGGAGAGTATGGCCATAAATTGGCAAAATCTGAATTATAGCCGTAAGCGATACAGTTTGTTCCAGTCAACTGAACCAGCTTGCCGTTTTTTGTCAAGACTCCAATGTCCTTGAAGCGAGTATTTGAACCGCAGGTAAATATTTTGGTATTATTCAAATACGGATAGAACTGAGCAATCCATGCTCCGGAGGTATTAGCGCCGTTGTATGGCGAGCGCTGGGCGTGAGGAACATAATCGTCATTATCTGTGGCATAAAGTGCAACAGAAGTGCCAATTTGTTTCAGGTTGTTGACGCAGGAACTGGCTCTGGCCGTTTCTCTAGCCTTACCCAGCGCAGGAAGCAGCATTGACGCTAAAATTGCAATAATAGCTATCACTACCAGCAATTCAATGAGTGTAAAAAAGGATTTTCCCCGATTTGTTACCATTGATTTGAACATTTTCAATTCCTCCATTTTTTTTGAATTTGTATGCATTATTAATTTATCCTTAAATTGATTGTTTTATGATAAGAGTATTCGGAATCGCTATTTTTTTTCCGCGCCAATCCCCGCCATTAACGGCTTCAACTATCATCCGGCAGGCCATTTTTCCCATCTCAAAATGGTTGATTTTGCTGTAAGTTACTTCCGGATCAAGATTGTTGAACGTGATTCCGGAAGCAAAGCCGAAAATGCCGAAGTCGCTCCCGATTTTCAGGTTCTTTTTTGCCGCAAAGCGGTAAACCGGCGGAATAGTGTCCGCATCGATCGCAAAAAATGCTTCCTGCCTGTCCTTCAGACCAGGCATGAGTTTTGCAAATAACACGTCAATTGCGGAATCGCTGTTATCTTTCAAATTATAAACCATAGCGTGGCCTGCAATGATTCCTTTAGCTTTCGCCGTCTGGATGGCAATATCTATCTTATATTTTTTATTTGCATCATCTGCTAAATTTGCCTCAGGCTTGGCATGACTCAGAATCCGGAGTTTTTTATAGCCGCGCTCAGACAAAAGGGATGAAATATTGTTAAATGATTCATTTACATCTTCGAAGACACTGGCTGCATCTGCATACAACCAACTTGATAACGCCACGCACGGTTTATTTTTAGCAATCAGGCCATTAAACAAATGATCCAGCTGCTCGCCAACAAAAATACCGCCGTCAAAATCATTCAGCCGACGCAGCTGCCTCGACAGACTTACTTCTGTTTTCGCCTCATCAAAATGAAGAAATGATATTTCCGCATGCAGATTAATGGCCTGAGTCAGCATCCCGCGGTAGAATGCTGATACAGTCTCCCAGTTTTCCAGCCCTATTTGCGGGCCGATTGCTGATTCAGGAAAGGGGAAAACCAGTTTGGTCAAGTTTAATTCATGACCGATATCATCCGCAACAAAAGTCCCTTTGCCCGGAATCCGTTCAATATAGTTTTGCTTCCCAAGCATATTAAGCGCTTCAATAATAGTGCTGTGACTAGTCCCGAATTTTTTAGACAGCAGCCGGATCCCGGGCATCCGTTTGCCCGGTGTCAATAAACCGCCGCGAATACTTGCAATAAGCTTTTCACTTACCTGCACCGAAAGCGCGGTTTTACTATTTTTGTCTATCACGTCCAGCATGTGAAACTCCATTTATATCTGTTACGAACCGTACCGGTACGGTTTTGTATATTTTAGAGTATAATAGAAGTAAAAGGTTTTGTCAAGATGCAATTTCATAATTTCTATAAAATATCCAGGATACTGCCAATCGACTGTACTTTTCCGCGGAATTCCATAAGCGAGCCGGTCTTTCCCCGCGCGAGTTCCGCAAGCGGAACCGGACAATTAAAAGCATTCTTTAACCTGAACGACGCAACTGCGGAGGTCAGGCCGCCTTAGTATCTTTGTTTTAGACTTCTATGTTTTAAACGTTTTTAAAATTGGGGTGCGCTGATAATATAATGTTTATCTGCTGTTCAAATTTTGAATTGTGAACTGGTTTTTACGTTTTCAAATGGAGGGTTGCGCTCCGTCGCAACCGGGATCGGAATCGGAAAACGGTTGACTCGAAGGT
>JBAWXM010000349.1:0-5488 GCA_037144075.1 Lentisphaerota bacterium
CTCTCAGAATACGAACCAATTCTCAAAATCTTCGCAATCTATAGTTGAATTTTCAACCGCGCAGAGTATATCTGCTTACGGTTTCCTGCATTTGATGTAGAGGGAACCGGCGATTAACCGCAGCAGCGGGACTTTCTCGGCGCAGTCGCATAACGGCTTGAAGATTGGAATCAGCCGCGCCGGAATGCCGGGATGGAGGAAATCGAACGGAGTAACGGCAATTTCCGTAAAACCGTGCTCCTTCAGTTCGCTTTTCAACCGCCAGGCGAAAAAAGCGGTTTCATCGGGCGAATCGCCAAGTTTTCGCTTCAGCCACGGGATATTCTTTTGCAGCGCGATCTGCGGGTTGAGCATATTGGGTTCGGTAAAGCAGGCCGTTCCGCCGTCTTTCAGCACCCGGTAAATCTCTTTCAGGGCCATATCAAGCTCCAGATGGTGCAGCACGGAACTGCCGACGACAGCGTCAAAACTACCGTCGGGGAAAGACATGTCATAGGCGTTCTCGCGCATGAACGAGACATTGCCGGCCTTGACCTGCGCGGCGGCCTCTTTCAGCAGATCCGGGGAGATGTCAATTGCGGTCACCGCCGCGCCGGAAGCGGCGATTCCGGCGGTGAAAAGACCGGTGCCGCAACCCAGTTCCAGCGCTTTCATCTCCGGGCGGATATGCGATGTCAGCATTTCGATCCGGCGCCGCCAGCGGATTCTGCCCGCCGGGGAAGTCCAGTTCCAGACTTCGGCGGCGCCATGTTCTTTTAAGAACCTGCCGTGTTCGATTTCGTTTTCCAGCCGTTTGTCCATAGAGTTCCAGAGCTTAATGAAATTTGATTTTGAGCAGGGAGACCATGCACATCCGGAGCATGATCCAGCCGTTTTTCATGCGGTTGGTCATTTTCGTTTCACCGTAAGTGCGCTCCATATAATGCACCGGCAAATCAATGATTTTCAGGTGATTTTTGGCGGCTCCGAAAATCAGTTCGTAATCGCCCCAGCGGTCTTTTATGCCCCACGAGCCGCGCAGTTTTTTGATCTTCCCGAAATCCTCGCGCCAGACCACTTTGGTGCCGCACAGCGTATCCTTGACCGGATTATCCAGAATATAGGAGAACAGGATCGAGAAGAATTTGTTGCCGGCGATATTGAGTATCCGCATTGCCTCCTCGTGCATCGGATAGACCAGCCGGGAACCGTTGACAAATTCGCCGCGCCCTTTGGCAATCGCCTCGTAGAAATATGGCAGCTCTTCCGGAATCACGGTAAGGTCGGCGTCAAGGATCAGCATGATATCGCCGGAGGCTTTGTCGAAGCCGGCCCAGACATTGTCCGCCTTGCATATTCCCGGCCCGTCCACCAGCTTAATATCCTTTTCCGGGTATTGTTTCATCATCTCCCGGACTTTATCCGCGGTGCCGTCAGTGGACTTGTCATCGCAGAAGATAATCTCGGTATGGGCTCCGAGCTGCGGAATGCGCTCGACCGCGTTCTGGATATTCCCGGCCTCATTGCGGCATGGAATGACGACCGTGACGCTCAAATCCTTGTGTTCCGGAACATTCATCCTGGCAACCGCCAGCCGGCTCATGGTGAAAATACGGAAGAACGGCAGCCTGGCGAAAAACCGGTCCAGCAACCCTGAAATCAGCGGAATGTAATATGGAAAAAGGATCAGCATCTTGGTATTCACCAGATCATAGCCGGAGTGAACCAGCAGGTTTTTCACATCGCTTGGCGCAAACCAGTTGTGAACTTTCTGGCGGATGCGCAGATGCATTTTTTCCGCCAGCCCCACCAGCGGCTGCCAGAGGTAGTTGTAATAACTGACCACGATCCGGGTATGGCGTCCGCAGTTCTTACGGATTGAATCCAGCAGCGATTTGACGTCAACAATATCTTCAATGTCGCAAATCACGATATAATCGAATATCCCTTCGACCTGAATGTTCTCAAGTTCATGGTCGAAAAATTGATAATCCGGGTAATCTCTTCTGGCGATTTCGATATGGGCGGCGGACGCTTCCACGCCGACCCCGAACTCAGGTTGCAGCCGGTTTAGAATATAGCCGGTTCCGCAGCCGATATTCAATACTTTCGCGCCGGGCGGCACGATATACTTCAATGAATTAAGCAGCCGCCCGTAGTAATAGGGATTGCTCTTTATCCGATGGTCGCGTTTGGAGGCGATTGCATCTTTTTTGTCGCGGATCGCTTTGCGCAACTCGTCAAGTGTCGTGTAATCTATCATTTACTTTCCCTCCGGCCTGGCGGTCTTTTCATTTTTGTAGATCGAAATTATCGGAGCCACCACTTCAAAATAATGGTTCAAACGGTGGTTCCGCCTGAGCGGCAGCAATCCGAAGAAAGCCCGCGGCGCATTTTCAAATTCAATTATCTTCACGGTTCCAGGAATAAGCGGCGGCCCCTCGCCGGAAACCACCCGCCCGTACCAGTTCCGGGCATCCCAGTCAAACGAACTGTAGATATGGTAATCCGCCTTTTCAAAGGCCCTGAACCCGTCAATTTTAAAATTTACCAGATGATATTTTTCCGGACTTACCATCGGCAGACGATACCCGACCGGATACAGCAGACTGCCGATAATGCTTCCCCCGCGGATGTTCTGACTAATCCATTTTGCCGCGGTCAGCCGGACATTTTCGCCGCAGGCGGCATTGGCGTAAGCCAGCGAATAGCTGAACGTTCCGGCAATAATTAAAACCGCGGCCGCAGCGGAAAGAATTCTATTTTTCGGATAAAAGACAAGCCGTCCGGCCATCAGGCATAATGGAATGCACGCCGGCAGCATATATGCGTCTGAAGTATCCGATCCCCTGCTGGCAACGAATAGAAAAAGCAATATTCCCGGAAACATCCCTATCCACACTTTGCCAGGTTTGAAAATGCACAGGATTACCCCGCCGGCAATTGCGATGAAGCCTGGAATTCCCACGGTGTAAAACAGCGCATCATAACTGTAACACATTACTGAATCAATAATATTTTCGAAAATATCCCCTGTCCTGGCAACGCTTTGAGTCCACTGCAAGTCGCTGCTGAATGTCGCCCAGTCCAGGATTACCGGCGGACAACTCGCAAGGAAAGCGGCAATTGAAATTCCGCCCGCCGCCACCAGCTTAAAATCATCGCGGACAAGCCATTTTCCGCCATTTCTGATTTCCGGGTAACGGCGCAGCAGATGAAACATGACCAGATAAGAGGCGTTGACCGCCGCCGGATATTTGCATCCGGCGGACAGGCCAATGCAAATCCCGCTCAGGATATAATATATCCAGTTTGACCGCGCCAGTACCGGCACGGCAAAAAGAATGACCAGTGAAGTCCAGAAAACAGTAATATCGTCGGGTTTAATAAATTTCGCCGCCAGCGAGAACAGCGGGATAAATGCCAGCAGCGAAGCGGCAAAAACCGCCAGCGGCAGTCTCCCGATGCGATAGCCGATCAGGAACGTAACCGCTACCGCCGATGCGGCCATCAGCGCGGTGAATATTCTGCCGCACAGGAAAAAAGACGCGAAATCTTCAGGATGGGTCAGGTAGTATGACGGCGCTTTGACCTGGCTGATAATGCCGGTTGCCCGGCAGAATGCCAGCGATGCCCCGATCTGGTAGAAATAAAACGGCCCGTAAATATAATATCCGGGATTTATCGTTCTATTGGCGGCCATGTTTTTCAATACCTTAAACGTAAAAAATTCATCCGGATTGAATGTCCTGAGCTGGTCGAAATATGGGGAAAAATACGCCAGCTGCCGGAAATTGTCAGCATTGCCTTTTTCCAGGAACTCCGAGCGGTTGCCAAGTCCGGAAGCAACCGCATCCCTGATTTCCGGAAGCATCTTTTCCATGGCGGCAACGCCGCCAAGCGACACGTCAAGCCGTTCGGCGGACGGCAGCCCGGTTGTAATGCCGCGCAGATTGATCCATAGCGACAATCCGCAGACCAGCAGAAGCATGGCAAAATTCTGCCATGAACAAAAGCCCTTCAACGAAAAAGCGTCAAGGCCCGTCTCTTTACTTTCCGCCGCTGTTTGAGCGTCCGGTAATTCCATAGGAAATCTCCTGATATTCAGGAAATAATATGACTTGATTTAATTTTATTTCCAGTAGAAAAACAAAATAATTGGAAGCCGGACAAAGCAGGAAGTATGGAAATATAAATAGTTTCAAAGCGCCGCAAGCATCCCTGCTTGCGATTAACTGATCTCTTTCAAGCTGAAATCTTACCCGCCAGAGGCGACCAGAGCTTGGTTTACTTTGTCTCGGCAGAGCGCCGCGCACTCCACTGCTGAGTTCTTGCTTCTTCAAGGTAGTAATGCCGTGCTTTTTGATTGTTCACCCTCATAATAAGGCGTAGCGCGGACCAGTTTAATTCTCTACACAGCGTGTAGAGGATTTCTTGTTCCGGGAAAGTTAAATAAAACTGCCTGAAATTCCAGAGATTGGCATACGAAAAGCCTTTGCCGAATTCAGGCAATAATATGACTTGATTTAATTTTATCTCCAGTAGAAAAACAAAATAATTGGAAGGCTGTTCAAGCAGAAAGACGCGGCAGGCGGAATGTCCAGCTACTTCCTGCTTTGCAGTGACTTCGCGAATTTGTCGAGTTCCAGCCAGTAACTGTCTCCGGCTTTGTATTCCAGGTCGTTGTGGCCGGCGTCAGGAATCTCAAAGAAATATTTGGGTTCTCCGGCGGCTTGAAATAACGTCTGTCCGTGCTGAAACGGGATGACTCCGTCGAGTCTGCCATGCATGATCAGTATTGGCATTTTAATATTGGTGATTCTTTGCAGGTTCGGAAAACGGTCAAACGGCAGCGGAACCGGACAAACCACCTTGAAGGTACTGGTGAACGGGCTTTGCAGAATCATTCCCGCCGCCGGGAATTTCTCCGCCAGGTAGCAGGTCGGGCCGCTGCCCACGGAACGCCCGTAAAGAATGATTTTATCCGGCGGTATTTTCAGCGTTCCGGTCATATAGCGGTAAACCGCTTCAATGTCGCGATAGGTGTTCTGTTCGCCGGGTATTCCCTGACTGGCCCCGTAGCCTTCATAATCGTAGCACAGCATGGAATAACCATGACGGCTATATCCGGCGAGAAACGATTTCAGGTCGAACAAGTCTTCGCCGTTGCCGTGGCTGTACAGCAGCGTGTAAACGGCTGCTGGCGACGGCAGATAGATGAGCGCGATTTTAACGTCCGGCGCAATCTGAAGCATGGTCATGTCTTTGTCCGGCTCGACTCCGCTGCGCGGCGGCTGAAAGATAAGTTTGTCGCAAAAACACCCGGCCAGCGCCAGGAAAACCGCGACGGTAATCACAATAATCAGCAACACTCTTTTCAGACGGCGCTTAAATCCGGCGCGGTCACAGGCTTCTTTCATTTCTTTCCTCCGGTAAAATCCGTTATACTCCACAATATATACTCTGCACGGTTGAAAATTCAACATAGATTGCGAAGATTTTGAGAATT
>JBAWXM010000350.1:0-5457 GCA_037144075.1 Lentisphaerota bacterium
ATCCAGTCCACAATCCTATTCATCTATAGTTGAATTTTCAACCGCGCAGAGTATACATCATTATTATAAGCTCACCCTTGTGAATGGGTATAAAGTCAATGTTAAACTGCTTTTTTCAGATTTATAGTCCCCCGCTTACCCGGAATCACAATTACTGTCCTATTCCAAGAAACATTTATTGAATATTACCGTCTTTGATTTAACTTAACCTTGCGTAGCAATGGTTATACTCTGCATGGCTGAAAATTAAAAAATAGACGAGCATGAAGCGGAGTATAGATTATCAAACAACGGTAAAAATGAAGGAGGAATACTATGCCGGAATTTGGAACACCTTTTGCAGTGCTGGCGGAAAATCGCAAACTCACTAAGGCCGAACTTGTCAGGGCAATCCGTTTTATGGTTGCCGCCGAATATGAAGCTGTTCAGATGTATATGCAACTGGCTGAATCCATCGATAACAAGCTGGCGATTGAAGTTCTCAAGGACATCGCCAATGAAGAAAGGGTTCATGCCGGAGAATTTCTGCGTCTGTTGAAAGAACTTGCCCCGGATGAAGAAAAATTCTACAAAGCCGGCGCAAAAGAGGTTGAGGAAGAAATCAAAAAGCAGAAATAGCCGCAACGCTATTTTTGAGAATAGACTTCACCCAGCCCTCGTTTTACGGGGGCTGCATTGTAATATTCCATAGCTTTCGGGTAGAAATCTTTAAGCTCCTGAAGCCGTTTTTCCCCTACTGGATGGGTTGACAACAGTTCTTTCACCCGGCTGTTGCTGCCGAGTTTGCCAAACTTATCCCAGAAGGTCAAGGCGGCGGCCGGATTATAGCCGGCTTTTGCCATGAAAATCATGCCAAGATGATCAGCCTCATATTCCTGAGTGCGGCTGTATGGCAGCATCGCGCCGACTTCCGTGACTATGCCATAAGCTTCCTGTGTCCCGGCAGTGCTGGTGAAAACGGATAATGCGGCGCCGCCGCCGCTCTGAATAATCCCCTGGGACATTCTTTCCCCGGCATGGCGCGCTATGGCATGACCGACTTCGTGCCCGACAACTGCGGCCATTTCCGCGTCATTGGCAAAATACGGAAAAATGCCGGTTGTGGCAGCGACTTTTCCGCCGGGCAGGCAGAATGCATTAGGTTCTTTTACTTCAAAAACCTTAAATTCCCAGTTATATTCCGGCTTTTCAGCAACATTCGCAATATTCTTCCCGACACGGTTAAGTGCGCCGGTCATGGCTGGATCTCTGGTTACTTTTGTGGTTTTGCACATATCCCGCCAGGCTTCTTCGCCCATCTGGTTTTCGGATGATTCACTGGACATCATCAATTGGCTGCGACCGGTATAAGGCACACTGCGGCAGCCTGTTACAGAAATAGCCACCGCCGTTATCAGAATAAAATTATATAAAAAATGTTTAAACATAAATTCCCCGTTTCCAATACATATCGGGCGTTACTGCGGAACTCATTTCCCGGCAGAGCCGCCGGCTCAACCCATATTTCCGTTAATTCGGTATAAATATAATTTAAATGGGGTAAAAATCAACATGCATTCAGGAGAAAAGAAAAACCGGAACAGATTTTATTCTGTTCCGGCATATTGGAACTGGAGAGAAAAATTAGAGTTTGCCGTCAGCCCATAGCTGCTGGAAGCCCCAGGAGTTTTTACCGCCGGCGTCATTGACATCATCTTTCAACTTTCTAACGTCGCCCTGAACGCCATCTTTGATTTTAGTATCCGGCTTGATGGAGGAGCATTCCGCGACCAGCACCAGTTGCGACAGTTTGGTTGATTCGGATTCCGTGGAGAACAGCCAGCCGAGGAACGGGATATCTTTGATAAACGGCGCTCCGCTTACACTGCGGACTACGTCGCGTTTTTCCAGTCCGCCGATATAGAACTGGTTGGCATCATTGCTGATCATGATCTTGGTCTGAACAGTGTTGCTTTTGGCAATGCGCGGAGTTCCGTTGGAGTTCCAGCCGATCAGCGAATCGTTGTTCATGACTACTTCCATGATAGTCTGGTCTTCGCAAACCGACGGGCGCATGGTGATTTTAAATCCGTACGCATTAGGCGCCGCTTTGGTTACGATCTGATAACCTTTGTAAAGAGTCATGTTAGTGTCGGTAGCCCAGCCGGTCTGCTCAACCCAGTTGTAGTTGTAATAATATGAGGGAACGGCAGCGGACGGGGAGGTATAGTTCTGCTCCAGCGTAACGTTGCTGGTGCCGACATCCACAAATTTTTCCAGCTTGAATCCGCCGGCTTCGATTTCCTGGCCGAAATTTGCGCCGCCCTTTACAAAGGTGATGGCCGTGTTGCTTAATTTTAAGTAATATCTGATCAGGCTGCTGCCGGAGACGGTGGATTTAACTACTGTAAAACAAGCATTGCCGGAAGTATCAACGGCCGAAAAATCGATCTTAGTGCCATTGGTGTCATAGGCTTTGATGCGATAGTAGTCTTTACTGTTGCCGGCATACGGATTCGAATAAGGCGGAACCCCGGCAGTGCCGGAAAGCACGAACTTTTGATAAGTAAGGGCCTGATATTCGGCCCCGATGGTTTGATCCGGAATCTTATTGCCGTATTGCTCATTGAAAATATTGGTTTTTCTTTCAATCGTGCCGGAGCGCTCATTTTTTACAGCAATGTCGCCGGTGGTTAAAACGCGGGCTTTGCCTTTGGCGGTCAGGAAATCCAGATATTTGGAGTTCCATTTCGGATTGAAGTTCATAAACTGGGTTTTGGATGAGCCGCTCTGGTTGGCGCCGCCGGAGTAGGTGGAAGTCCAGTTGCTGCGATAACGTCCGCCCACCGAGAAAATATCTGAGCCTTCATTGTTCTTCCATGACTGGAAGTCGGCGCCGACTTTTCCGTCATTTTCAGAATATATTTCATAAACCGAATATTTGACGGAAACTTCATTGTTTGGGACGTCATACTGTTTGAGCATATACTCAATATTCTTTCTGGAATATGACGGAGTATAGAAGAATACGCAGTTCAGCAGCGGGTCATAAACGACGGTGTCTTTACCCTGCTGGAGTTCCAAGTTGTCGCCGGGAACGTCCGAGCCGACCTTCCTGATCATATCCGACAGCATTCTGGCGGAAGTATATGACGGGAAATAAAAGTATCTTTTCTGGCCGGACGAGGATGTCATTTCCGGCTGGTCCAGCGTCGCGACGATTTCGTCAATACTCATCCCGTTAATGTGTTCTTTGAAACGGAATTCTTCAGCGGAAACTAGCAGCATTCCAGTGCCGTCATTAAGTTTGGCGCATTCAACCGTGGTATTGTCCTGATTTACCCGCAGGGACTGCACTGCGGTACGGATGTACGGACGCATTTCATAAGGATTGGCATGCTTCAGGATATAGGTCTTGGTGACGACATAAGGGTCGTTGTTATCCCGGAGAAAATGCACCTGATCTGTATCGTTTTCCAGATTCAGCCGGATTTGCGCATCAATCAGTGTATCAAGGTAAGGCCTTGAAGGATTGACGTTATTAGCCCGCGGAGCCGGCATCTGCTGCACAAGCTGCCCATAACCGGCCACAGCCGTCACGGTCAGCGCAAAAGAAATCAACCATTTCAGTTTCATATTTTTCTTTCCTTTATTAATTATTAATATTATTTATTATTTCTTTTCAGCGGCGCTGGCGGCATCTACACCCAAAAATACGCTCGCTGGAGCTACATTCGCATTCGTGGTTGTGGCCACATTTGACGCATTGTTTCCGGCTTTGGGTGAATTTGGAATAGTTATTTCAGGATTTACCGGCGGACATTTGTGCGAACCGGGAGCCTCGCCCAGCGCACTTCTAATCGCATCTTCCTCTTTGCCCATTTCCGTCGCGGAAATCACTCGCCGGGCAAATGGAGAAAGCGAGGATTCCGGATGCACCAGTTGCGCATCCGCGGAAACAAAGTAGAAAGTTCTGTCTTTAACAGTAGTCTCGGTGCTGAAAAGATATTTAAGGTACGGAATATCACAGAGAAACGGAATTCCGATGGTTTCAGAGGTGTTTGACTCAAGACTCCATGACGCCAGCATTCTTTCGGTCTTGAAGGCCAGGGTTATGTCCGACGTCACATTGCTGTATTGAGTTAGTTCGTCGCCGACGTTATTACGCTCAACAACATTGTTGGTAACGATATTGTAATTGAAGATGACTGCGCCGGAAAGCAATTTCTCATAAGCCTCGCGGTTGAATTCCAGTTCTCCGTTTTTGCCGATATTTTTCTGCGGACTATGGAAACAGATGGTAGGCCCCTTCACGACCATGCTCATCGCGGCGTCGGAGCCGATGATTACTGAGGTTTTGTCATTTTCACTCTTTATAATATTCTGGTATTGCGGCGAAAACTTTACCGTATAAGAAGCGTCTTCATTATTAATTACCGTCAAGCTGGCGGTGGATGACAGTTTAGCCAGGCCGGACTGCTGCAGCACCCGGACAAAGCTCATGTCAAACTGCGGCGCAACAAAAAATCCGCCGAACGAGTAGGAGGTGCTGCTGAACGCGTCCAGCGCCTTTTGATAAAGAGCATTTGAAACCGCATCAGAACCAGTGAAATTCAAAGATTCCAGGCCGGCGGAGAACATATTCAGGCCGGGTCCGTTTTTCCAGGCCAGATAATCAATCCCGATATCGCGCAGGGTACTTTCTCTGACTTCGAACACATTAATATTGATATTAATCTGCGGAACCGGGCGGTCAAAACGCTGCACCCAGGTCAGCAAATCCCCGGAGTCGGACGGCGAGTCTTTCCAGTAGATTATATTGGAATCCGGATTCCGGTAAACCTGACCGTCGCCGCTCTTTACCGCGTTATTCAGCAGCCCGACCATTTCTTCGGTGGAACGGTATTTCGGTTTGTAGGCATACCGGAAAATGCCGGTGCCTTCGATCAGGGAACCATCGGAGTCTCTTACGCCGGGACGGTCAAACTTCTGGATCATGTCGTCAACATAGGGCATCATTTCCGGCGGAGTTGTAACCACCAGATAAAATTCTTTTCTCGGCTTGTAGTTCAATCTTTCCACGCTTGACTGAATGTCATACCGCTTTACCGCCCCCAGCACCCATGGCGTAAGGTCGTCAGCCCGCATATATTTCAGTTCATAGACCTTTGTAACCATGTACGGCTGCGCGTCATCTTGTTTGAACCGGATTTTTTTAACCTTTTCCGCAAGCAGGCCGCCGCATTGCATCAGCACTAATGCTGTGACTGCAGCCACGAACCATTTTTTTCTCATCTGTAATCCTTCCTTTTTCTAGTTCTAGTTTTAGTTCAGTATCTTAATAGTAACGTAACTTTAGCGCACAATGATTAGGATTGTGTTAGGGCAAAATTTGATTTACTTTAGAAATATGACAGAAATAGCTTTCCCAGGTTTTGAACCCGTTAGCCGGAAGAGGAAATGAAGCTCATCTTAAAC
>JBAWXM010000351.1:0-5446 GCA_037144075.1 Lentisphaerota bacterium
AAGCAAAAAATGCCTTATGCATAGAAATGATATATGTCTGAATTCCATTCATCTACAGTGAATATCTGACTCAATACGTTATGATTTACTTGTTCCGCAGTTGGTCAGCCGTATGAAGCTCTGTGTACCGGTGATTATATATCGAGCGGCTGGAGACGTGAAAGCTGTCAGGATTTGCGTGCTTTAAAATTTATTTTCATTCTTTTTTGTTTGCAGGATTATACCTTATGTGACAATGGCCTCTACTCCATGGCGTGTAATAAGCTCGCGGTCAATGGCTTTCAGGCGGCTGTCAGTGATGATCGCATCAACATCGGTGATCTCAGTAAATTTCACCAGCGCTTTTTTGCCGAACTTGTGGCTTTCGGTGATGACGATAACTTTATCGGATACTTTGGCCGACAATTTTTCCAGGTTGGCGAGATTCAAGTCGGAGGTGTAAAATCCCTGCTCTGCATCCGCTCCGTCACAGCCGGTCACCAGCAGATCGATGTGGTATTCGGACAGGTATTTTTCCGCCGCCGGGCCGACCAGATCCAGCGAAGTTGTACGCAGTTCGCCGCCGATGAGAATTACTTTAATCCGGGTCTGAAACAACGCTGACGCTATCGGAATTGAATTGGTGATTATGGTCAGCGGCAAGTTCCGCTGCGCCAGCAGTCTAGCGAAAGTCAACGTCGTGGTGCCGGTGCTGAGCATTATGGTGCTTGAGGGTTCGATCATTTTCAGCAGCTTAGCGGCGATTTTCCGCTTGACTGCGGAATCTTCAGCCATATTTAGCGGTGCAGCATAAATTTTCGGTTTCGGAATAGCGCCTTTTTTAGTCTGTACCGCCAGTCCGTTTTTCTCCAGAAAGCGCAAATCCCGGCGGATAGTCATCGGGGCGACACAAAAGTACTCAGCCTCCGACTCAATTAGAATATTGCCGTTTCTATTCATCCGGTCCAGAAGTTCCTGCTGGCGCTGATTCATTTAAGCATTCCTTTGTTAAACATGTTAAATAATAACATTATATTGATAATATTTCAACCTTCTTTTTGCTAATATCGTTGATTTTGATGCCTGCCGGAATTAAGATTGTTATATAAGATAACAAATTCTCTGATAAAAAATAACATGCAAAAGGAATGATAAAATGAACCAGTACGATCCATCAAAGTATTACGTTGATTTAAAGACCTATCCGAAGATCGTAACTTCGGAAATCCCCGGCCCGAAAAGCAAGGCATTGCACAGCCGCGCGGTTAAATACATCAAAGGGTTGTCGGAACAGGTGCGGCTGTTTCCGGTGGCGTTTGAAAGCGGACACGGCTGTATCCTGAAAGATGCCGACGGCAATGAATTCATCGATTTTTCCAGCGGAATCTATGTGACGACGCTGGGGCATTGTCACCCGAAAATCTCCGAAGCCATCGCCAGGTATGCCAATCAGTTGATGAACGCCCATGACTTCACTTCCGAAATCAAAGTGAAGCTGCTTGAAAAAATGGCTGAATGCCTGCCCGGCGATTTGAAAGGCTACCAGCTTTACGACAGCGGCACCACCGCGGTGGAAGCCGGCCTGCGCACCTGCCGCGCCGCGACCGGCAAACATGAATTTATCAGTTGCTTCATGGATTTTCACGGCAAAAGCGGCCACGCCATCAGCCTGGCCCATATGACCAAGTTCAGCGGGCCGACCCGTTCGCCTGGCTTCTATATGGTTCCGCGCCCGGACACTTACCGCCCCTGGTGGACGCGCCCTGACGGCTCGCTGGACACTGAACGCTATCTGGAATTTTACGACAAATTCATTAAAGAAAGCACCACCGGCCAGGTGGCGGCGTTCGTGCTGGAACCGATTCAGGGCTGGGGCGGCAGCGTCATGCCGCCGGATGATTTCTTCCCGAAGTTGAAAAAGTTCCTTGACGACCGCAAGATATTGCTGTTTGCCGATGAAGTCCTGACCAGCATGGGCCGTACCGGCAAATATTTGTGCATGGAGCACTGGAATGTACTGCCGGATGTAGTTACACTCGGCAAAGGCTTCGGCAACGGCTTCCCGGTAACGGCGATGGCGGTGCGCGAACCTTACGCGGAAGCGGTTGACAAGATCAGCGCTTCCACCAGCTACGGCGGCAACCCGATGGCCTGCGCGGCGGCTCTGGCCTGTTTCGAAGTGATTGAAGAAGAATGCCTGCTGGAACACGCTCAACATCTGGAACAACTCTTTAAAAAGAAGATGGCAGACTGGACAACTAAATACAAGATGGTCGGCGACTGCCGTGTCAAAGGCTGCCTGATGGGCGTTGAACTGGTCAAGGACAAGCAGACCAAAGAACCGTTTTCCGAGGCCGGTAAAATGGTTTATCAGAAAGCGTTTAAAAAAGGTCTTGCCTGGATTCCGGCAGGGCATATATTAAGAATGAGCCCGGCGATCATCATGCCCGATGAAGTGGCGATGAAAGGCATGGACATCATCGAAGAGGCAATTGCGGAAACTGAAAAAGAGCTGCTGTCATGAGAACGATTAAATTCGGAATTATCGGAGCAGGCCTTATGGGCCGTGAATTCGCCAGCGCATGCGCCCGCTGGTGTCACCTGACGGAGATGAATGCACGGCCGGAGCTGGTGGCAGTCTGCGATAAGAACACGGCGTTATACGACTGGTACCGCGATAATTTTCCGTCCATAAAACAGATTACTGACGATTACAAAGCATTGCTGGATAATCCGGATGTGGAGGCGGTATATTGCGCGGTGCCGCATAATCTGCATGAACAGCTTTACTGCGATATCATCAAAGCCGGAAAACATCTGCTCGGCGAAAAACCGTTCGGCATTGACAAGCAGGCCAACGATGCGATCCTTGAGTGCATCCGGCAGCATCCGGACGTGTTTGTCCGGTGCAGTTCTGAATTCCCATTTTTCCCGCCGATGCAGAAACTTGGAGAAATGATCGAGGCCGATGCGTTCGGCGAAATTATCGAAGTTAATTCCGGTTTTCTGCATTCCTCCGATCTCAATCAGGACAAGCCGATCAACTGGAAACGGATGGTTGCGTTCAATGGCGAATACGGCTGCATGGGCGACCTTGGCATGCACCCGTGCCACTTCCCGTTCCGGGCCGGCTGGTTCCCGAAAAATGTCCGGGCAGTGCTGTCCAAGCTGGTCAAGCAGCGTCCCGGCAAGGATGGTCAAATGGTTCCCTGTGAAACCTGGGACAATGCCACGCTGCTGTGCGAAAGCATCAATCCGCGCACCGGGAATACTTTCCCGCTGACCATCAAGACCCAGCGGATTGCGCCCGGCGAAACCGATACCTGGTATTTTGAAGTGAAAGGCATGCGCGGCTGCGGACGCTGGTCAAGCAAGAACCCGCGCCGTCTGGAGGTTCTGGAGTATAACGGCGGAGAGCAGTCATGGCGGCAGATCGACATGGGCTGGGAAGCGGCGTTCAAAGGTATTACCGGCGGTATATTTGAATTCGGTTTTACTGACAGTATTCTACAGATGTGGGCGGCATTCGTTTACGAACTGGCCGAAGGCAAACCCAAAAGCCGTTTTGCAAGCTGCGTGAACCCGGAGGAGACGGCAATGTCGCACCGTCTCTTTACCGCCGCGCTTAAGAGCTGGAAAAATGAAAGTGTTGAAAAAGTTTAAGAAATGGTAATTTAATTTTAAAATAGGCCGAAGTGCTTTTGATGGAGGGAAATATGACAATACAAGCTTGGGTAATATCACCGAATGACTTTATCGCTGGAACTCAGACGGCGAGAATAAAGCAGGCGCTTGCAGTTTTGAAGGAACACGGCGGCGGAACGCTGGAACTCGGTCTCGATACTGTCACTGTCCCCAATACGAGTACGTGGACTATAACGGAGTCGATCATATTGCCGTCTGATACAGCGCTGTTCCTTAACCACAGCAGGCTGAAACTGGCCGACGGCGTGTTTGACACTATAATCCGCAATGAAGGGATAATCGTCGATGAATCAAACCCCGGCGGACTGGCACGCGAATTGCGCCACAACCGCAATATAAAAATCATCGGTAGCGGGATCGGCTCGGCATTCATTGAAGGTCCCGACGTTCCTTTTGCTGCGCCGCACCCGTTGCGTGGCGGAGAACCGATACCATGGATCGGCGACTTTTATGGCTGGAGGACGATATCGATTCTATTTGCAAACTGTTCAGATTATGAGATCGGCGGCTTTTCCTTGAGCAAGACTACCTGCTGGGCGATATCGCAGGAACACGGCTGCGAAAATATGTATCTTCATGATATTGCATTCAACACGACGGTGAAGAATGGCGACGGGATCGATTTCAGAAAAGGCTGCCGCAACGGGCGGGTGGAAAATATCACCGGATCATGCTCTGACGATGTCATTGCGTGCACCGCCATTATCGGCACTAACAGTTATCCCCAGGCGAGCAGAGCTTATCAGGGGGAGTTCTATATTTTTCCGCTGCAGGCAGGCGGCAATGAGAGCAGTGGACTCGGCGATTCGATTGAAAATATTGAAATCAAAAGCATCAAAGCCTCGTCAAAGTGCCATGTCATCATCTGTCTGGCCGCGGGCGGGGCGAAAGTTCAGAATATCCTGGCATCCGGCATCGAGGATGACATGACATTCAACGCTGCGAATATCGTGGCCGTGTATACCGGCTACGGCGAGTCGGCAAAGATGGGCGATATCAGCAATATTCATATGAAGCAGATCATTTCTAACAATTCGGCAGTGGCATTGAAAATAAACACGCCGTTGCTGGACAGTACGTTCGAGCATATTGAACAGAGAAAAAACGGCGGCGCTGTATATGAAATAACTCCGCCGTATGATCAGCAGATGAAGAATGTGCAGATATCCTGATCTTATAGGAATTTGTATTTTAACAGGGATAGACAGGATAAGAAAACTTGTTTCACCATGAAGAGCATGAAGTTGGGAACCAAGGAAAACATGTTTAACCACAGAGTTCACAGAGGGCACGGAGAAAAAACCTGAGTCAGCGTATTTATGCGGTGAATCCGCATAAAATACACTGACTCAATGTATTATCTTCATGGCCTTCGTGACCTTCATGGTAAAACAGGCTGTTCGCTGTGCCTTGCTAACTCTCAGGTTAGTCCCGCGACTGCGGTATGCCTTTGTGCGAGACAGGGTTTAAAGTACCCGGCGTAGCCGGTTAAGTTCACGCAGGCTTTTAAAATTTAAGAACTTTTTTATACAGGATGTAGAAATGGCAAAATTACTAATCGGCTGGGCGGAAACAGATACCACTCCGGAAGGCAATGTTGATCTGTCCGGACAATATTATCACCGGATTGCCGACGGCATTCACTCGCGGTTGTCGGCAACGGCGCTGGCGCTGGAATCCGATGGCGAACAAGCCGTGATGGTTTCACTGGATCTGGTCGGTTTTCAGTCTGATTTTCAGGATGAACTGCGCTTGATGCTGC
>JBAWXM010000352.1:0-5444 GCA_037144075.1 Lentisphaerota bacterium
TCTGGCCGTTGGGGAAATAAATATTCAGCAGCGTGAAATGCGGATGTTCGGAAATCAGGATCCGGCCTTCGCCGTCGAAACGCGGATCAAGCCCGAATCCGGAAGCGATTTTTAGCGGCGGGGTTTTGAAAAACGAGGCGACTCCGCTGTAGCCTTTGCGCTCGCCGGAACACCATACGGAAGTATAACCGGGAATATTCTTCAGTTCACCGGAAAGCTGATCTTCGGAGGCTTTGGTTTCCTGGAGGCAGAGAATGTCCGGAGACATTTGAGCTACCAGTCCGGCAAAGCCTTTTTTTTCCACCGCGCGGATGCCGTTGACATTCCACGAATAGAGTTTCATTCCAGCTTGCCCTGATCAATCCTGATCGTTTCCGACCAGACCGCGACATTATCCTGTACGCGGATCAGCGACATTTCCCACACCAGGATTTCACTGCCTTTGATGCTGCTGGTCAGGCGGTAATCTCCGGCCCGGCCGGCGGGAGCGCTGGTGAATCTGGCAATAGACGCGGCGGATTTAAACACTTTATCCGGATATAAATTCAAACTTTTATCCGTTGCTGTGAATTTCTGGACAATCGCGCTGTCTTTCGGAATATTTTTCACCGCGAAGGTCGAAAGCGAGGTAATCAGGTAATTAACCGCCGCCGCCGAACTGTAAGTATTTTTCATATCCTCCTGTGAAACAATATCGCCGTTTGGCGGAGCGCCGGAAGGAACACTGTTGCAGCCCGTCAGCAGAAACGCACCGCCGATCAATCCGGCAAAAATAATTTCAGTAAATTTCATAACGCAGAACTCCTGAAAAAGCTAAAATATTAAAACATAACGTGCTATAAACTAGAACATAAAACCCGAATCGTCAAGGCTTAATCCCGGATTGTATTCCATAAAGTTAATAAAGAATTTCGATTTGCACAACAAATTTGTCAAGATAAAGAAAAACTCTGAAAAAAGAATTTCTTTCCGGATTTGGTTTCCGGTTAAACCGTGATTATATTACGGCATGGAACGGTGCTGGAGTTGTTGCCCGGAAGCCGTAAAAGTGTGGATTTTTCTTAAACTTGCTGTATAATAATATATTACAGTCCGAATTAACGGATCAATAATTAATGTCGCTGTTAGAAGTTGAAAAACTTTCCATCGAATTTAAAACCGACGGACGCTGGCTGCCGGTAGTCAGTGACGTATCTTTTAAAGTAGATCCCGGCGAAGTGCTGGCGCTGGTCGGCGAAAGCGGCTGCGGGAAAAGCGTCACCTGCATGGCGCTGTCCAGGCTGCTGCCATCGCAGCAGGCCAGATACGCCGCCGGCAAAGTGAAATTCATGCACCGCGGACAAGCGTATGACACGCTGAACATACCGGGGAAACAGCTCCGGGAAATCCGCGGCGCTGGAATCGCCTATATTTTTCAGGAACCGTCAGTCTCGCTCAACCCCGTGTTCCGGATCGGCGACCAGATTGCCGAAGCGATCTGCCTGCATCAGCCGGGCGAAGAAAATGTCCGGGAACTGGTGATAGATTTGCTGCGCCGCGTCGGCATTTCCGACCCGGAACGCCGGATCAGATGCTATCCGCATGAAATGAGCGGCGGTATGCAGCAACGCGTGATGATTGCCATGGCATTGGCCAGCAATCCGGAACTGCTGGTGGCTGACGAACCGACCACCGCGCTTGACGTCACGATCCAGGCGCAGATACTTGAACTGCTGGGAGAAATCAGGGAACAGCGGAATATGGCGATAATACTGGTAACACATAATCTTGGAATTGTCGCGGAACTGGCGAGCAGGGTTGCTGTCATGTATGCCGGACATATGGTTGAGTCCGCGCCGACCGCCGCGCTGATGGGCAGTCCGGCGCATCCTTATACCCGCGCCCTGCTGTCCGCAGTACCGAAACTTAAATCCCGCTCGGAACGTTTAACCACCATTCCGGGCATGGTCCCGACGCCGGCGAATTATCCGCAAGGCTGCCGTTTTTACGGCAGATGCGCCGTTGCTGCCGCCAAGTCTGCTGAAGAGCAGGCAATCTGCGCAAATTCCGTGCCGGAATGGGATAATATCGGTGAAAACCACTACTGCCGCTGCTGGTATAAAAAGAATGAGGATATTGCAGATGAATAGATCGCTGATTCCGCTGCTGATTGTTCTGGCCACAGTTGTTCTGCTGACTGTGGTCATTATCAATACCCGCACGATCAAGCAGACCGAGCGCGGCAGAATAAGCAGTTTAACCTCTGATGAATCTGAGATCAAACTCAGTCCCTACGATAATATCGAAAAAATAGCTCCGCACACCCGCCCGTCGAAACGGATACAGTATCAGGAAAAAGCAGAAGTTCAGCAAATACTGAAACAGGCCTTTGCGGAGCTGGACGCCGGCAATATGGGCGCGGCTGAAAACAAAGCCAGAAATGTGCTGGTGTTCGAGCCGGATAATTACAGCGCAATGTCGATGCTTGGGAAAATTCTTTACTCCGAACAGAAATATGAACATGCCGAGGCGGTCTACCGCCGTCTGGCGGAATTGCATAAAAATGATCCGGCGGTTTACAACAACCTCGGACAGGCTCTGGCGAAGCAGAATAAATTCGACGAGGCGATCAAGCAGATGAGCGTCGCCGCTGAACTCGATCCGGCATCACCGTTTATCTCGCTCAACCTTTCCGGGATGTACTCCGCCAAAGGCGAAAAGGAAAAATCCATAAAGCTATTCCGTAAAGCCTCGGAAACACTGGGAGATCAGATCATTCCGATTTCATACGATCCAACCTTGAACAATATCCGCAACGAGCCTGAATTTATACAGATTGTCAAAGAAGCCAGGTCTTTGAAGCTCACTCCCGCAGGCAAGAACGTGATGCCAGCAAAGAACGACCCGGCAAATAAACTTCAACTCAACTCCAATTCACCGCAATGAGCAAAATCAGAGTCCTTCCGGAAAGTATCAGCAATCGAATCGCCGCGGGCGAAGTCATTGAACGCCCGGCTTCCGTGGTCAAAGAACTGGTTGAAAATGCCATCGACGCCGGCGCGGAGAAAATTTGTGTTGAAATAGAAAAAGCTGGAGTGCGGCTGATCCGCGTCACCGATGACGGTTCCGGCATGGATGCGGACGACGCGCTGCTGTGTCTGGAACCTCACGCCACCAGCAAAATCGCGCAGGAAAGAGATATTGAGCGCATCGTCACTCTGGGTTTTCGCGGCGAAGCGCTTCCCAGTATTGCGTCGGTATCCCGCTTTTCGCTGAAAACACGCCAGCGCAACGCATTGGAAGGCAATGAAGTCATCGTCCAGGGCGGCAAATTCATTAAAACCGCCCCGGCGGGCTGTGCACCTGGAACGGAAATGACGGTTAAAGACCTTTTCTTCAATACCCCCGCCAGAAAAAAATTCCTCAAAACGGAGGCGACTGAAGAAAAACACATTGAAGAAATGCTGTATATGCTGGCACTGCCGTATCCGCAAATTACCTTTGAACTGTTTATTGACGGCAAATGTATTTTTTCATCACCGGCCCATGACACGCTTTTGCCAAGGTTGAAAACTTTTTTTGGCAAAGCGTTTGTTGACGGCGTCCTGCCGGTCGGCTATTCGTCCGAAGACGTTAAAATTACCGGTTTTATTGCTATGCACGGCTTAAACCGTAATACCCGCCGTGAGCAGCGGACATTCGTCAACGGGCGCGGGGTTGAATCCGTCACACTGTATCAGGGTATTCGCGAAGGCTACGGCAGCCTGGTGGAAAAAGGACGCTTCCCGCCAGTGGTGCTGTTCATCTCGCTTGACCCGGGACTGGTGGACGTCAATGTTCATCCAGCCAAACGCGAAGTCCGTTTCAGGAACGAACGGAAACTGGTCTCTGATATAGCCGAAGCCGTCCGCACCGCGCTCCGGCTGACGCCTGCGCCGTCAATTACCGTCGATCCGTCAATTTCGCTTAAATCCATGCTCGACGGAGCGGACGTCAGTTACGAAATCAAACAGGCGGAACATCCGGCGTTTGATTTTCAAGATGCAGACAGTGAAGAAAACCCTCCGCCTAAAGCGTTTCCGTCTATCCGCGTGCCCCGGATGTATCCGGCAAACGGACAGCAATTAGAGAAGAATGATGAAGAAATGACGGAATCTCCGGTTGGTGATCAGTCCTTTGAAGAGCGGGAGAACCCTGTCCAATCGCTGAAATTTCCGGAACAGACATCTTCAGTTCCGGAACTGCCGGGCAGCGGGCCGTTGAAAATCATCGGCATTCTGGACAATACCTATATTCTGGCGTCAGGAGCCACCGGACTGATCATTATCGATCAGCATGCTGCGCATGAACGGGTGATGTTTGAAAAACTTTTAAAAGGCGCGTCGCCGGACAATCCGGCGCAGAAATTGCTGCTGCCGGTAAATCTGGAATTGTCACGGGCGGAAGCGTCATTTATCCACAAGAATGCTGAAACTTTTAAACTGCTTGGGTTTGAAATAGATCCTTTAAGCAGCAACACCGTCATGGTCAGCGCAATTCCGTCGTCAATCCGTCAGGAGAATATCGGCGGTTTAATACATAATATTGTCTCCGACCTGACCGAAAGCGGCGCATACAGTCCCAGAACTGATCTGGAAGCGCTGGCGCGGTCCGCCTGTGTGGCGGCAGTGAAGTCACACGACCATCTGACTTCCGGCGAAGCATTGAGCCTGCTGCATCAGATGGCCAGGTGCGAACTTCCGTTCTCCTGCCCTCACGGCAGGCCGACCATCATCAATATTTCAATTCGTGAACTGGAAAAGCGTTTCGGCAGAAAGTAAATTTTACACCAGTTCGCTATCAGAAATATACCATGAACAATGAATTTTTGGGCCAGCCGGTCTAGTGCGGCTGCGTTTGAGTAAGTGTCAACTATCTCTAACCATTATTTGAAACATGCCATCTTTTCGGCATTATTCTTTAAACATGGGTATGAATTCATATGTCGCATGAACCGCAGCTATATGTTGAACGGGAAATTGAATATTTCTCTGTTTCCGGACTTCAATATTGTATAATCCGATGTATATTATAATTAACGAAGAACATGAAACGGAGCTGAAAAATGGCTGGAAAATATCAGTATCACAAACATGAAGACTTGTCAAAACGGCTGATCTGTCCGAGATGTGCCGAATTTTTGACGTATGCTGATATTGAAATTTTTCCGGCATGTCCGTATTGCGACTGCCGTTTTGAAAGAAACTCCGAATTGGAGGATTTTATTCTGCAGCCGCTGGTTGAACGCTGGGCGAACCAGTATGCGCCGGTTACCGGCCGCGGTCGGCAAATCCGAGGCAGAGACTCTATTTAGGAGCCGTAAAGAAATAAACTTTACATCTTCGCGCTTCTCCCGAATGCCTTTGTGTTTGCCGGTTCGTTACATACCTTCAGGTATGCGCCTTACCGGCAATTCCCAAAATCTC
>JBAWXM010000353.1:0-5442 GCA_037144075.1 Lentisphaerota bacterium
AAAGTTCGCGGCTGATGCGCATGGAACAGAAATCAGGGCCGCACATCGTGCAGAAATGATCTTTGTCATTGACTGAGGCGTGTTCGCCGGTCTGGGCGTTTCTTTCGTCAAGCGCCTGCTGGCGGAATTCACGGGCGCGGTCGGGGTCGAGCGCCAGTTCGAACTGCTTCTGCCAGTCGAAGTCCGCCCTTGCCTGGCTGATTGCGTCGTCACGTTTTCTGGCGTCCGGACGCTTGAGCGCGACATCGGCGGCATGAGCGGCGATCTTATAGGCGATGACGCCGTTTCTGACATCCTCCGCATTAGGCAGTCCGAGATGTTCCTTCGGCGTGACATAGCAGAGCATGGCCGCGCCGTAGTATGCGCCGAGGGTGGCACCGATGGCGCTGGTGATATGGTCATAGCCGGGAGCGCAGTCGATGACGACCGGGCCGAGGATGTAAAACGGCGCGCCCTGGCAGATTTCGTCTTCTATTTTCATGTTCATCTCGATCTGGTCAAGCGGAACGTGACCGGGACCTTCGACCATGGCCTGGACACCGGCGGCGCGGCAGCGGCTGACGAGTCCGCCGAGGACTTTCAGTTCCGCGAACTGGGCTTCATCGCTGGCGTCGGCCAGGCAGCCGGGACGGAGGCCGTCGCCGAGCGACAGGGTCACATCGTACTGCTGGCAGATATCAAGTATCTTATCGAAGTTTTCATAGAACAGGTTCTCGCGGTTGTTGACCTGCATCCACTTGGCCAGGATCGAGCCGCCGCGGCTGACGATGCGCAGCATGCGTTCTTTCGCCATCGGGATGTGCTCGCGGAGCAGTCCGGCATGGATGGTCATGTAGTCAACGCCCTGTTCCGCCTGCTCGCGGATGACTTGCAGGATCAGTTCGTCGGTGAGCAGGTCGGCGGACTTGATCCGGCTGAGCGCTTCATAAACCGGCACGGTGCCGATCGGGGCGGGGCTGTTGTTGACAATCGTCTGGCGGATGTTGGTGATATTGCTGCCGGTGCTCAGGTCCATGACCGTGTCCGCGCCGTATTTCAGCGCGGTGTGCAGCTTTTCCAGTTCCATTTTAGGGCAGCTGGACAGAGTGGAGTTGCCGATGTTGGCGTTGATCTTGGTAAACAGCGTTTTGCCGATGCCGATCGGGTCAAGGCTCTTATGGTTGATGTTGGCCGGGATGACGATAGCACCGGCGGCTACTTCGGCGCGGATGGATTCCGGAGAACGCTTCTCCTTTTCCGCGACTTTGAGTATTTCCGGGGTGATTTCACCGGCGCGGGCGCGAGTGATCTGGGTAATATTTTTCACAGCATTTCCTCCAGGGATTTAATGGTTCTTTCAGTAGCGCCTTTGTGCTTGATCAGGGCGGCTTTCGCATTTTCGCCAATGGTCTTACGCAGTTCCGGTTCATTGAAAAGCCTGCATAGAACCTCTTCCAGTTGATCATCGGAATCAATCGTCAGCAGGGCGTTGTTTTCTTTGAGCACGTTAAGGACGAATCTAAAGTTTTTTAGAATACTTCCGGTAATTATCGGCCTGGCCAGCAGCGCCGGTTCGATCAGGTTATGGCCTTCATTCTGTCCGGCCAGGCTTTTGCCCATAATGACCACATCCGCCTGCTTCATAAAACTGAGCATTTCGCCGGTGGTGTCAGCCAGCAGGCAGTCAACATTTTGCGGATTTTCCGCCGCTGTGCGCTGCGCGGAATTGACCCCGAGTTTCTTCAGGGTTGAAGCAATCTCGCCGCCGCGTTCGGCATGGCGCGGGATGATGACCAGCTTCAGCCCGTGAAACTCAGGGAGGATGCTTTTGAAGGTCGCGGCAATAAGTTCCTCTTCGCCGGGATGAGTGCTGGCGGCCAGCAGAATCATATGCGATCCGGTCCCGAAGTATCTGGTCAGGTCTATTGCCGGCAGATTCTCCGGAACGGTCTGGTCGAACTTCATATTGCCGCAGACTTTGACCGGCGCGGCAGGGGCGACTGAACTGAAGCGTTTAAAGTCGGCTTCGGTCTGAACACAGATGCTGTCGAACTTTTCGAGCAACGGGCGGAAGAACATCCGGAAACGGTAATAGCCTCTGGATGATTTGTCGGACATCCGGGCATTGATCAGGACAGTTTTTACGTTCCGGCGGTGAGCCTCGTTGATCATATTCGGCCAGATCTCGGTTTCCAGGATTATCATCATGCACGGCTTGAGCAGCGCAAAAACGCGGCGGACGAAAAAAATGAAGTCAATCGGGCAGAAAAAAACCACAACCCCGGCCGGCGCTTTCTCCATCGCCAGCGCCTGTCCGGTAGTGGTGGTGGTGGATAGCACGAACTTCCGCTCCGGGTGCTCTGTCTGCCACTTTTTCAGCAGGGAAAGCGCAATCATGGTTTCGCCGACGCTGACGGAGTGAATCCATATCGCGCCCTGCATTGCCTGTAACTGCTGTTTTTTCTCAGGAGAGAAAATAGCAAAGCGTTCAAGAAAGGTTTTCTTCTGTCCAGGGCGACGGATAAGCTTGATGACCAGCCCCGGGATGAAAAAAAGGAATGCCAGCGGAAACAGCAGATTATATATGAACATCATTTAAAGCAACTACTTTTGTTATTATTCAACTGTTACACTTTTGGCAAGGTTGCGCGGCTGATCAATTTCACAGCCTCTTTCTTTGGCGATATAGTAGGCCAGCAACTGAAGCGCCACTACAGTCGGGACCACAGACGCGAATTTGGAGCATTCAGGTATCCAGATCACATCGTCAGCGATGCTTTCGATTTCTTTATCACCGTCTGTGGCTGTGGCAATGACCGGAGACTGCCTGGCGTGGCATTCCTGGATATTGCCGATCATCTTGTCCTTGCCGGGAATATTGTTGGCCAGAGCAACCACCGGCACGCTGGCTTCCAGCAGCGCGATCGGGCCGTGTTTCAATTCCGCCGCATGATAGCCTTCCGCATGGATATAGCTGATCTCCTTGAGTTTCAACGCCCCTTCCAGCGCCACCGGATAAAGGCAGCCGCGTCCGATATAGAAAAAGTCGCTGGCGCCGGCATATTTTTTGGCAATCTTCTCAATAGCTTCTTTGCGTTCAAGGACTTGGCTGATCAAGCCTGGAATTGAGTCCACATCGTCAATGATTTTAAGTCCGTCTTCACGCGATAAACGGCGGTTTCTGCCGAACAGCAGGGCCATCATCAGCAACACCGTAACCTGACAGGTGAATGCTTTGGTTGAAGCCACGCCGATTTCCGGTCCGGCATGCAGGTAAATGCCGCGTCCGGATTCGCGGGCAATGGTGGATCCGACAACATTGCACAACGCCGCTACAATCGCCCCTTTATTGGCGGCCTCGCGCACCGCCGCCAGCGTATCGGCGGTCTCGCCCGACTGGCTGATCGGGATAACGAGCGAATTAGGCTCGATAATCGGATTGCGGTAGCGGAATTCCGCGGCCTGTTCAACGTCCACAGGAATACTTGCCAGTTCCTCGAAGAAATACTGTGCGACCATTCCGGCATGCAGACTGGTGCCGCAGGCTGCAATAACAATACGGTTAACCTGCGCCATTTCGCGGGGGGTCATATTCAGGCCGGCCAGTATGGCTGTGGCCGCCCCTTTGTCCATGCGACCGCGGATGGCGTTGGCAACGGCTTCAGGCTGCTCGCAAATCTCTTTAAGCATGAAATGGTCATAACCGCTTTTTTCGGCGGCTTCCGGGTTCCAGTCAATATGGGCAATTTCCCTGGATACCGGAATGTTTTCAATATTCCTGATATCTATATTTTCAGCAGTAATCCTTGCGAGGTCGCCGTCATTCAGATAAATCACCCGTTGAGTGTACGCGGCAATCGCGGAAACATCACTGGCGACCAGCGTTTCGCCATTGCCGACGCCGATGACAATCGGACTGCCGTGCCTGGCGACGACAATGGTGCCGGGATCTGTTACGGATATAACCGCAATCCCGTAAGTACCGTGAACTTTTTTCAGCGCTGCGGCAGTGGCGCTGAGCAAATCCCCTTCGTAGCATTCGGCAATCAGGTGGGCCAGAACCTCGCTGTCGGTTTCAGAGACAAAGATACGCCCTTTGCCCTGCAGATGACTTTTCAGTTCCAGATAATTCTCAATAATGCCGTTATGGACAATCGCGAAACGTCCTGATGAATCCTGATGCGGATGAGCATTGCGTTCGGACGGCGCCCCGTGCGTCGCCCAACGGGTGTGCGCGATCCCGGCGGATGGTTTTGCATTCTCAATGTCTCTATAACCGTTCAATATTCTATTTTCCAGGTTTTTGACCTTGCCGATAGTCTTTACGACCTGAATTTTATCTTCTTCCAGCAGCGCCAGCCCGGCAGAGTCATATCCGCGATATTCAAGCCGCTTCAAGCCGTCCAGCAAAGTCTTAACGATGCTTCGATTTCCGACATATCCAACAATTCCACACATATTCTACCCGTACTTTAAAATTTACATTGAATTAAAAATTTTTTATAGACGATGAAAAAACTCTATGGAAAGATATATGAAATAACACGAGTTTCAATCTGTAACTCCTTATAAATAACAGAAAATTTTGTCATAATCAGCAAAGACTGTTTTCATGAAATTGAAAACCGGGCTAATTTAAGAACATCTGAATTTATGCCTTTCTTTATCATTTTATACCCTTGCAAACTGCAAATTTCAGGCTATATTCCTTGATTGATTATTTTAGGATACCCGGTTACCACGGGGTTAAGATTATTAATAAACTTGGATTTGCAATTATTTATAGAATCTGTTGCAGCCGGACATGAAAAAACGGAGTTAAGCATGACAAGAGACCAGATAAAAGATGCTATTGTTGAGATCATTAATGATATTCTTCCGGACGGGGATTGCTCTCAAGTCAATCCGGATGAAAAGTTAAGAGATCAACTGGACCTGGATTCAATGGACTTCCTTGACATCGTCATGGAATTACGTAAACAGTACAAGGTGCAGATACCGGAAGAAGATTATCCTAAACTCGCTTCACTCAGCAGTTGCATTGAGTATCTTGAACCGAGAATGAAATCCCTGTAATCTCCGGATATATTGAATTTTCAGCGGAAAGGTTTTCCTTTCCGTTTTTTCTTTTTATATACCCTGCGCGACTGAAAATTTAATAATAGACGAGCAGGATTGTGGATTGGATATTTTCGATCCGACTGACTGGCGATATGAATATCGCCGGAAGAAGGAACGGAAAAATACAAACGCAAGACACTCGTCCCGCGCCTGCTGGATTGCGATCTTTTAATTTTGGATTCGCATTCTTCGAGGCCTCCGCTACCCGGCATCGGCAGACTCTCAGAATACGAACCAATTCTCAAAATCTTCGCAATCTGTTGTTAAATTTTCAGTCGTGCAGAGTATAACATAAAAAAGGCCGGAGGTTTTAAGCTCCAGCCATATAAGTTAATTCACTCT
>JBAWXM010000354.1:0-5418 GCA_037144075.1 Lentisphaerota bacterium
TCTGTATGGCATTAATTAATATCGCTGAGAATATTTATTGTTTCGATCAGGACTGCTGCCGGGTGTATATCATCCGGAACGGCGCTGATGCGGTATTGATTGATTTCGGTTCAGGCGGAGTGATGGATGAACTGGCCGCGCTGGGAATTACTGATATTCGCGCAGTTTATATCACTGTGCCCCAGCGCAACCATTGCCAGGGACTGTGCCGGTTGCCGCATGGCGCTCCGGTATATTACCCGGATGGAACTGCGGAAATTATTGAGCGGTTTGCGGTGAAACCCGGCAATCCGGTGCGATTTTCGCGGTTTCCCGGCGTTTATGAAATGCCGGCGTCATTGCACAACCCAGGCAGTCCGCCGCCGAAAATGCAGTTTGGCGATTACATTATTTCGCCGTTGCGGATAGGCGGGTTTATGGAATGCCAGACCGCATATTTCGCGGATTCCGCCAACGAACGGATATGTTTTTCCGGCGATGCAATTTATGCGCCGGGAAAAATCTATGCGGCTTATAATTTTGAACACATGCATCATACCGGGACCGGGCAATACCGCGGCGCGGAAGCGCTGCGCCTGCTCCGGATGGAGCGTCCGGACATGCTTTGTCCATCGCACGGAGAAGTCATGCGCGGCAACACTTTCGAGCATCTTTCGCTGACCATGGAACGGCTTAATCAACTGGCGCAATTGTACGAAACCAACTGCCCTGAAGTGCCCGCATCGCACCGGATACCTTGTGCGGACGGTCGTTTTCAGCAGGTTTCGGAGCATATCTGGATGCGCGGCAATATTTATGTTGTGATTTCCGAAGCTGGAAAAGCGCTGCTGGTTGACTTTTATGAGCCGGATGAAAAGCATGTCCGCCAGTTTCTGAAAGAATTTGAAGCATGCTTCCCCGGCGTCGCCATCGAGCGGATATTGATTTCGCATTTTCATTTTGACCACTGGGTTGGAATCAACGAATTGCGCCAATATGCTGATTTCGAAGTGGCGTGCAGTAATTGCTTGAGACTGGCTCTCGAAAATCCGCCGGCGTTCAAGCGCCCGTTCCAGTATTTTCCGGGGCTAAAAGTCGATTGCGGTTACGCCGACAATGAAACTTTTAAATGGCATGAATATAACTTCGAGGTATTTGAATTTCCGGGACAGACCGATCTTCACGCCGGATATTTTGCCGTGATTGACGGAAGAAAAGCATTTTTCAGCGGCGATAATTTTTATCCAGCCCAGCAATGGGGCGGCACCGGCGGTTTAAGTTCGTTTAACGGCGGCGATCCGGAAAACGGCTGGCGGCGTTCAATTAAACTGCTGCTGCGCCTGGAACCGGAATGGGCGCTGGCAAGCCATATGCATCCGTTTATGTTCCGCCGCGCGGATTTCGAGCAGCGTCTGGACTGGACCTATGAAATAGTTGACGCGATGAAGGCAATAGCCGCGGATGAGCATTACCAGTTGACATTCAACCAGCATATATATAAAGTATTTCCGTATTCGCAACCCGCGGCGGCAACTTTCTCTGTGGAATTCACCGTTTTCAATCCCGCAAAAACTATTGCTGTTTTTAAAGTTGCGCCGGTTGTTCCACCGGGAATTGAGGCCGTCAATAAATTTGCGGAAATAACTGTTCAGCCGTCCGGCAGCGCCACGGCGACATTTGATTTCAAGGCGGCTGAGTCAACGATGAAGTCCGGCGCCATGATCGCTTTCGACATTGTCCGCAACTGCGAATATCTCGGTCAGAAGACCGAATGTTTTATTTACTGACAGGTTGAAAATGGATAATACGAATATCCAACATGGGAAATTCAATATCCAATAACCCGTCCCGCAAAGCGGGATTTCCGCATGGCGGGAGAAAATTCAATATCCAATAACCAGCACGGAATATCCAATATCCAACTGATGAAGAAAGGCAAAATGGTTTTATATCTTATGACAGCATCCACAGTAATAATGCTGGCCGGAAATGCGGCGTTTTCTGACGGCGTCCAAACCGGTTTTATCTATCACGAAGAAATGTTGAAACATGATACCGGGCTGGCGCATCCTGAACGAAAAGAGCGCTTGGCCGCCATCGAAAAACAGTTGAAAGAAACTGGTTTATTGTCCAGCCTGATATCTGTCAAAGTTACTCCCGCGCCGCTGAATTGGATTCTGCTGGCGCATTCGCAGGAATATGTGGCGGAAGTGGAAAAAAGCTGCTGGGAAGGCAAGTCGTTTCTGTATTCAAAGGATACTCCTGTTTCGGCTGATTCGTATGCCGCCGCCAGGCTGGCGGCCGGCGGCGTGTTGTGCGCTGTTGACGCGGTGATGGACGGAGAAGTGAAAAATGCGTTTTGCGCAGTTCGTCCACCCGGACATCATGCGCTGAAAAATAAGGCGATGGGCTTCTGCATTTTCAATAATGTCGCAATCGGCGCACGTTATGTTCAGGCAAAGCACAAGCTGAAGAAGGTGTTGATCGTGGATTTTGATGTTCATCACGGCAACGGCACGCAGGCGATTTTTAATGATGACCCCGATGTGCTTTATTTCTCCATCCACCGCTCGCCGTTTTATCCGGGAACTGGCGGCGCTGATGATAACGGGGCAGGGCGGGGGTATGGGTTGAAGGTCAATGTGCCTGTTCCGGCAGGCGCCGGCGACAAAGAATATATCAAGGCTTTTGAGGAAATATTGAAACCGCTGGCGCTTGCTTTCAATCCTGATTTTATCTTTATTTCCGCCGGATTTGACGCCCATCAGGACGATCCGCTCGGCGGGATGAAAGTCACTGCTGAAGGCTATGCGGCAATAACCCGCGTTGTCATGGATATTTCGGAAAAATGCTGTAATGGACGGATCGTTTCAGTGCTGGAAGGCGGCTACAGTCTGCATGGTCTGGCGGAATCCGCAGAGAAGCATATTCAAGTTTTAAAGCGGACTTCGCCCGTAACCCCAAAAGACAGGGAGTCAGAATGAACAGCCGGAGGAGAATATCCAAGGGGAACAGCCAGGATGAGTCAGAGCGGGAACTGGAAATTCAGAAAACAATGGAACTGAATCAAAAACTGGAGTCTGTTAATTGACGCAAATATATTATAAACAAAGCGCTTAGGAACCGTAAATAAATAAACTTGACATCTTCGCGCTTCTCCCGAATGCCTTTGTGTTTGCCGTTTCGTTACATACCTTCAGGTATGCGCCTTACCGGCAATTCCCAAAATCTCTTCGGGATATTTCGCGAGACTTGTCAAGTTTATTTCTTGACAGCTCCTTACAACGCAATTTTTTTTAACGTTTAAAATATATTATCTTATATCCCGCGGTCGCGGGACCGGACTTGAGAACTTCCCCGGGAATGGGCTGTCCATGCAGTCCATATTGTCCATAAAGTCCGTAGTTTGGCTGCGCATGTCCGTCCAGGATGTCCAAAATTGCTATCAGTTCAAGAAAATCTTAACTTGCTAGTCAAAAAAAGGGGGAAAAACTCTTGCTTTTTGGATGGAATGCGCTATTGTTGAAAGTTGGAATCAGTGAGTGGAATAGTTTGCCTGGATACAGGAGATGGAGCATTAACCCGACTGTAAGCCCCCCTGTCCGGCAATATCGTTAACGCTATATAAATAATTTAAAGAATCATATATTATGAGCGCCGAAAATACAGTTCTGTACGATGAGGACAAGATCAAGACGCTGAGTTCGCTGGAGCATATCCGGCTGCGTCCCGGCATGTATATCGGACGGCTGGGCGACGGTTCTCATCCTGACGACGGGATCTATATCCTGATCAAAGAAGTCATCGACAACAGCATTGACGAGTACATCATGGGCGCCGGCAAGCGCATTGACGTCAAAATCGACGGCCAGCGCATCAACGTCCGCGATTACGGCCGCGGCATTCCGCTGGGAAAGCTGGTGGAATGCGTTTCCGTAATGAACACCGGCGGCAAGTACAACGATGACGTCTTTCAGTTCTCGGTCGGACTCAACGGAGTTGGCACCAAAGCGGTAAATGCGCTGTCCAGCGAGTTCACCGTCCGGTCGGTGCGCGACGGCAAATTCCACGAAGCCACGTTCAATTCCGGGGTGCTGGCAGGCAATAAAAAAGGGAATTCGGATGAAAAGAACGGCACTCTGGTCAGCTTCATTCCGGACCCGGCACTGTTTCCCAACTACACATTTCAGATGGAGTATATCGAAAAACGGCTGTGGATGTATGCATATCTGAACAGCGGACTTTCGCTCTACCTGAACGATAAGCGCTATTATTCCCAGAACGGTCTGAAGGACCTGATTGAGGCTGAGCTCGGCGAAGACAAGATGTACGACATTATTGCGCTCAAGGGCAAGATGCTGGAATTCGCGTTCTGCCACACATCCAGCTATGGGGAAAACTATTTTTCGTTTGTAAACGGGCAGTATACCAATGACGGCGGCACCCATCTTTCGGCATTCCGCGAAGGAGTATTGAAAGCGGTGAATGAATTTTCCGGCAAAGGCTATCAGCCATCCGATGTGCGGGACGGAATCGTCGGAGCCATCGCGATCAAGCTGAAAGACCCTGTTTTTGAGTCCCAGACCAAAAATAAGCTGGGTAATACCGACATTCGCGGCTGGATTGTCAATGCCGTCAAAGACGCGGTGGTTGACTATCTGCACCGCCACCTGAGCGAAGCGGAAATACTGCTGGAAAAGATCGCTAACAACGAGCAGGTGCGCCGCCAGATTCAGGCCGTCAAAAAGCAGTCCAAGGAAAAAGCGAAGAAAATGAGCTTGAAGATACCCAAGCTCAAGGATTGCAAACATCACCTTGGCGATTCTTCCGGCAAAGGCGATCAGACGATGATTTTCATCACTGAGGGGCAGTCCGCCGCCGGTTCCATGATCAGCAGCCGCGACGTTTACACACAGGCCATCTTCTCGCTGAAAGGCAAGCCGTTGAATTGTCACAAGCAGAAAATCGACAAAGTTTACGACAATGAAGAGCTTTTTTATATCATGCAGGCGCTGAATATTGAAGAGGATACCGAGGAACTGCGCTACAATAAAGTAGTCATCGCCACCGACTCCGACGTGGACGGGCTGCACATCCGGAATCTGCTGATAACTTTCTTTCTGACTTACTTCGAACAACTGGTGCTGTCCGGCCATCTGTATATTCTGGAAACCCCGCTGTTCAGAGTGCGGAACAAGACTAAGACGATATATTGCTACAGCGAACAGGAACGCGACCATGCGGTGCTGGAGCTGAGCCGCGGCGTGGAAATCACCCGTTTCAAAGGCCTGGGGGAAATTTCGCCGGACGAATTCGGCGCTTTTATCGGCAAAGAAATCCGGCTGCTGAGCGTCACTATTGACCACATGCGCAATATCCCGGAAATGCTGGAGTTCTTCATGGGGGACAATTCGAAAACTCCGGAACGCCGCGAATTAA
>JBAWXM010000355.1:0-5412 GCA_037144075.1 Lentisphaerota bacterium
TTCTGAATTCTGGATTCTGTCTTCTGAATTCCCGCAAAACGCGAGTTTTGCAATTAGCACAGGAGACGATATTTCATGCCGCGATATGGAAGATTTCCAATAATTGATTGATTCTGTTTGAATTCAAATTATATTAGCATTTCAGGACAATCTCAGGGAAATCAAGGCTGAACGCATGGAAAACAGTATCGACAAATTTAAAATACGGGCATCACGGCTGCTCTGGTGCATTTTAATCTGGGCAATTCTGGCTTCCTGCTGGTTCTTTTATTATTCGGTATTTGCGCGTCAGAAATATATTGAACTCGGCAATAAAATTGCGGTGCGGCAAGGCACATATTATGCCGGGCGCGGCAGAATCCTTGATAAAAACGACCGGGTGCTGGCATGGTCTGAAAAATATTTCGATCTTTATTTGATGAGTTCGGAAGATGACCCGAACATCAGAAGCATGACGCTGCGCAAAGTCACGGAAATCCTGCCTGACGCGGCGTTTCACCGGGTAAAGGACTCAGATTTCCTCCTTAAACGCGAAATTTCACCTGAAAAAATCCTCGAACTGGAACCATTACTGATAAAATTTCCTGACTTGAAAATATTCCCGCGTATCGAGCGTAAAGCAGTTGATTATGCTGAAGTTAGAAATTATATCGGGCGGGTTGAGTTCAGAGACGGCAATCAACACGGCGTCAGCGGGATCGAGAAAGAATATGACAGCATCCTGACCGGGACCGCCGGTATTTATGAAGTAATGCTGGACAGGCATAAAAACTGGGTGCAGGGCACCTGGTTGCTTAAGCTCAAAGCAGTTTCCGGCAATGACGTTAAGCTGGATGTCAGCCTTGAAGAAATTAATAATCACTAACTGGACTGCATAATGAAGATACTGGATAAATATTTTATCGATTTACCTGGAGAATCGTCAGCCTTCCCGCTGACATTGCTTATCCAGGGGTTGCTGTTCATGCTGGGGTTGTGGGGATGCCTGGCAATTTATAATGCCACCATGTATGCCGTATCGCCTTTTTATTTTGTCGGCAGACAACTGCTGTGGCTGGTTTTCGGTATGGGCCTGATGATGTTTTGCGCCCGCATTCCATTTTCGGTCTACCGGGATAATATCGAGATATTGACTGTGCTGTTTTACATCCCGTTACTGACGGTACTGATTTTCGGTGTCAGAATCAACGGTATGAAAGGCTGGTTTATGGCGGGCAATATTTTCATACAGCCATCCGAACTGGCCAAAGGCTTTTTCATTCTGTCTCTATGCCACTTCGGCGGCAAATTCCGGCCGGGGATGCGCCGTTTTGCGGGAATGGCGCTGATAACCCTGCTCTGGGTGCTGCCGATTGCTCTGCAGCCGGATTTCGGCACTGTGCTGGTATACATTGCCGGCTTCGTTATTGTGTACTGGCTGATGAATGGTTCTTTCTGGCATCTGCTGCTGGTACCTGCGACATTATTTTCCGTCGCCGGATGGATTATAAATTTCAATCCTTACTTGTTAAACCGTATTCTCGGCTATCTGAACCCTGAATTTGACCCGCTGGGTTTCGGCTGGCATATCCGCCAGTTTCAATTCACTCTGGCGCGCGGCGGTATGTGTGGAATGAAATGGGGTAAGGCATTATGGGCGAATTCCTATCTGCCGCTAGCTCACAGTGATTCAGTATTCGCCTCACTGGCTGAATCACTCGGCTTCATCGGAACCTTTCCGGTGATTGTGGTAATGGGAGTCCTGATCCTGGCCGTATTCAAACTCTCACTCAAAGCTGAAAATGACTTCCGCAAGGTTTTTGTGCTGAGTATCGGCGTACTGTTTGCAGTGCAGGCACTGATTCATATCAGCGTCAACGTCACGCTGATGCCGGCTACCGGTATCACACTGCCAGTGCTGAGTTACGGCGGAAGCTCGCTGCTGTCCACGCTGATGTCATTCGGGATCATGCTCAGCGCCGCCGGACGGCATGAAACGATCTCATGCAGTAAAATTAATTATAATCAGGAATAATTCAGAGGAACGATCATGGAATTCATGGAATTTGAAATCATTGACTGCCATATTCATCCATTTTTAAATCAGGAAACCAATACCGCATGGTTTCCCGGAACAGAAACCCCGGAGATTTTCGTTGAAGAAATGAAACGCGCCGGAATCGCCAGATGTTGCGGTTCTGTCATAAAAAAAATGACCAAGCCGTCATTTGACCAGATCAAGGCGCTCAACCGCGAGGCATTGGCATTCAGAGACCGGTATCCGGATTTTTTCATTCCCGGCATCCATGTTCTCCCGTCATGCCCCGAAGAATCATGCCGGGAAATTGAAGAACTTTACCACCGGGAAAATGTCCGCTGGATTGGCGAACTTGTCGGATATTTCATGGATTATACATCATATCTCGGCGACGGCATGTTCAAGATTTACGACTTGATTCAGGAACTTGATATTCCGGTCAATATCCATCCTGGCGCATTTGATGAAATTGGCGTCATCTGCAAAAAATTTCCGAAGTTGAAAGTCGTAATCGCCCATCCGTGCGACGGACAGGAGATGAGAGCGCGTTTTGAGTTCATTAAAACCCATCCCAACGCCTATCTGGATCTTTCCGGAACCGGACTTTTCCGCTGGGGAATGCTGCGTTACGGCATTGATACGGCAGGCATGGACAAAATACTATTCGGTTCGGATTTCCCGATATGCAATCCGTCCATGAATCTTCAGGCGGTGTTTTTCGAACATCTTACCGAAACCGAACTCAAAGCCGTGCTTTCCGGAAACTTCAAACGTCTTGTCGGAATGGCGGACTGACGCAAACCCTGGAATCCAGACGTCCAGGGTTCATCTGAATTCCTGATTTCAGAACTATTCGCCGTTTTCCAGTTTCCTGAGGATTATTTCAGCGGGGGTCAGATATTTTTTATCATTGTTGCATTGTTTGCAGCAGGGAACGATGTTGCCTCTGGCGCTTTTGCCGCCGCGCACAATGGGTAGCACATGGTCCATGGTCAGTGCATCGGGGGGGAAGGTTTTGCCGCAGTAATGACAGCGCCCTTTGGCAATCTCATTCTTCCACCACTGGGACTGGCGGAGCTCTTTGGCTTTCTGCTTTTCCCGGGCGACATGTTTATCATCTCTGCTTATTTCAATCCACTCATCCATGTTTCACCTGGAGGCTAAAATTTGTTCTGCTACTTTCAACCCGTCAACAGCGGCCGAGGTAATGCCGCCGGCAAACCCGGCGCCTTCACCGGCAATATACAGCTTCCTTACTGGATTTTCCATTGTCTCCTGATGTCTGTCAAACCGGACCGGGCTGGAAATATATGATTCAATGCCGATAATCCGGCCGGACTTCATGAATCCCGGAAAAATCTTTTCAAAATGGATCAGCGCGGTGGCAATAGCCCTGGATACCGGATCAGGCAGCAGTTCGTCCAGCCGCGCCGGACGCAGACCGAAACTGTAGCTGGTATCGCCCGGAGCCAGGCGTTTTTCCTGCCGGACAAAAGCCGCGGCGTCCTGCGCCGGAGCCGTATAGTCGCCGCCGCCCAATTCAAAGGCGCGGCGTTCAAGAGTATTCAGAAAATCATAGGCTTCAGCGGCATGTTCGAAAGTTTCCGGCGGAATGGTGGCGATCAGGCAGGAATTGGCGAATTTGCCGTTCCTGGCATACCGGCTCATGCCGTTGGTCGAAAGCTGTCCGGCAAACGCAGTCGAAGGTACGATCTCGCCGCCGGGGCACATGCAGAAAGTGGTGACTCCGGCGATATTGAACTTCTCCGGCGGACGGCTGACCAGACTGTACTCAGCAGCGCCGAGACAGTGAGGACGGCTCGCCAAATGATACTGATTGCGGTCAATAAACTCCTGCGGATGTTCGACACGGCAGCCGATTTGAAAGCCCTTGCGCTGATGGGCAATACCCTGCCGGATAAGTTCGCCGGACAATTCCCGCCCCCCCAATCCGTGGGCCAGCATGACCGCCGGGGCATGGTGGGTTTCGCCGTCAAGCGTAATGACGCCAGCACAAACACCGTCTCTCACCAGCAGTGATTTGACGCCGCTCCCGAAATGAAACCGGCCGCCCATCGCCTCGATCTTTTTACGGATGTTTGCGACCATGACCGGCAGAATGTCAGACCCGATATGCGGATGTTTCAGGTAGAGTATTTCCGGCGGAGCCCCGGCGTCAACAAACGTTTGAAGAATGAACCCGATCCTGGAGTCGCGGGTGCGGGTATAGAGCTTGCCATCAGAAAAAGTTCCGGCGCCGCCCTCCCCCAGCAGATAATTGCTTTCCGGATTGAGCAGTCTGGACTGGTGGAAACCGTCGATATCCTGTTTTCTGCGGACGACATCGAACCCGCGGTCAAAAATGACTGGCTCACAGCCGCTGGCCGCCAGAATGTATGCAGCCATCAGTCCGGCGGGGCCGGTGCCGACAATCAGCGGATGCTTAACCGGAGTACCACCATCCGGCAGTTTCAGCGAATCAATGCCGTAATGTATCTCCGTTTCAGCAGTTTCAGCAGCGCCGGCAGGCGCCACGTCAAGATCGTTGATATCGGCAATCAGGGAATAAATCAGTTGCGGCACCCGGCTTCTGGAATCAATGCTCTTGCTCAATATCCGGTAACCGGCGATCTCTGCCGCCGCCGTATGGCAGTATGCAGCGATATATGGGTGAAGCCTGCGGTCGATCTTCCGGCAATCGTGCGGAATCTCATTGATGCTGATCTTCAGGTTGTCGAGTTTCAGGCGCATTATCACTTTACATCTTTTTCAGAAAAGACAATTGCCTCGAAAACGCTGAATCTGGCGGCAGGCAGGGTCCAGGCGTCGGCATCCAGGCCGGCTTTCATGCACAAATGACGCAGCGTAGTATCACGATCCCAGCCTTGTTCAGGCGCTACCTGCGGCAGAAATACGGCTGAGCGCCCGTAGCATGAAATGACAATGCCGTGTTTGCCGACGATAAAGTCCTCGTAAGACTGAACCTCCCGGATGGGGGTAAGTATAGATATTTCAATAATCACTTCGCCAAGTTCGTCACTGTCCAGCGGCGGAAAACGCGGGTCGCTGAAGGCCGAATTCAGCGCATTGCGGGCGATATTTCTGCAAAGCGGCTCAAAGGCGTTGATATTGCCGATGCAGCCGCGCAAAGCGCCGTCGGCGGAATGCAGCGTGACAAAGCAGGAGCCCTGGCGTTCAAGCTTGTCACCAACCTCCCCGAACAGCGGCAGGGTTTTATCCTCCAGCTTGGCCTTGATTGTCTGCCGGATGAAAAACAGGATTTTCTTCTGTTCCACGATGGAAAAATGTTCTTCGCTGCTCATGATTTCAGTTTCCTTTCATCATAATTAACATTGCAATTGCGACCGAATTTATGATCAGGACAATCATTATTT
>JBAWXM010000356.1:0-5411 GCA_037144075.1 Lentisphaerota bacterium
CAATAAATGCATCGCGCGGACTTACGCCGGCATTTATTGATCCGGAACATGTCTTCACCTACCTTAAATCAGGTTACGGTTTATTTATTATGGCGGATATGCAGTATGCGGTTCAACCCGGTGACCTGATAATTATACCGCCTTACCTTTTGCACATTATTAACTGCTGCAAAAATGAACCGCTGATTCAATATGTCATTCATTTCGACTTGCAGTTTGATTCATACAGGCAGGGCAGTCTCCCGCTTGAGGAAGGGATGAATTATACCCGTTATTGCGAGTTGCATGGCAATTTCTTTGCTGATTTTCCCGCGGTAGTCAGCGTGCCGCCGCCGGAACGGCGCCGGGTTGAAGAGATTATCCGGCGGATGACTGATGAGTCAAAAATGCAGACGCCTTACTGGGAACTGACGCTCAAGTCAGGCATGCTGGAACTGCTGAATATTTTCCTCCGGTGCAGCGAATTGAACCGCATTGCGCCGCGCCGCGCCGGATGCAAGACATGGCCGAATCTGGAACGGGCGCTGCAATACATTCAGGCGCACTACAGTGAACCGCTGGACCTGTCGGCAGTGAGCCGCGAAGCCGGGCTGTCGCTGAATTATCTCTGCCGGGTGTTCAAGGATTACGCGCACACTTCAATTCACCAGTACATCAATACGGTACGCCTGGTCGAAGCTCAACGGCGTATTGCAGCAGGCGAATCCGGCTTTAAAGCGATTGCCGCGGAATGCGGTTTTTCCAGCGTGCATCTGTTCAGCCGGATTTTTAAGGCCATTTCCGGACAGACCCCGTCGGAATACCGGGATAAAATTCAGTCTGCGGGCAAGTGTTAAGCTTATATTCCGCAGTTTGGCAATACATTTTTTGTTACTGCCTAGTAGACAAATTCCTACACAAAACAATGTAATGCATTCACCCGTTGGGTGAAAGCAGGAGGATGCAGTTCTGGCATCCATTGGCGGACATGCCTGCGCAACTGCGGAATACAGAAAAAAAGCTACTTCAGGCGTAACCTGAAGTATCTTTATCTTCAACTTGCTTTTAAGCTGGATTAAACTATTTCCTTGTCTGCTTTTTTCCCGCCGGACAGCTTCTGAGGCATGGCTCCAGAATGCAGGTGCGGGATTTCATAATCGGATCCTTCTGACTGCATGCATCCGCAAGCCGTTCAATCGTAATTTCACCTTTGGGAATTTTCGGATTGGTGATGCTGCCGATGATTGCCGGGCCTTCGTCAGGATGCAGGCTGTAGCGTTTCGCCCAGTCGCAGCGGAAGCGCGGAATAACCGGGTAGTCAACCGTGACGCCGGCTACATCCAGCTTGATGCTCTTGCCTTTGATTGCTGTCATCGGACATGCTTCAGCGCAAATTTTACATTTGTTGCAGACTCCGGCCGGTTTTGACGGCTGATCGTAAGGTATTTCGGCATCGGTGACAATACATATCCGCCGTTGATGCGGGCCGTGTTCAGGCGTCAGGAGCGCACCGCTGGCGCCAATCTCGCCAATACCGGCGGCAACCGCTTCCAGCGAGCTGCAGCGCATATCCGGCAGCGGTCCGCGCGGCGAATCGGTATAGGAGCCGACTCCCAGCAGGTTTTGAGTGATCATTGACTTGTAACCCATTTTATCCAGATAAGTAGCCAGCTCAAAAGCTGCGAAAATAAGCTCGCTGGCAGTCTGGAATTGATGGTAGTTGTAGCAGCCGATCTGCTGGCTTTTCTTCAATCCGGCATTGCGGATGAGTTCGTCCGGATAATGCATCCCCAGCACGATAACAGATTTGGCGCCTTTGACAAAGTCTTCCGGTCTGCGGATCTTCAAATCTTCATCAATGATTTGCGGAATATATTTCCCGTGATATGACAGCGCAGTATTGCTGTCAATGATCCTTTTGCCGAGTTCTTTTTCATTGACGATTTTTTTCAACTGGTCGGCAACCGGATTCAGCAGTTTTGCCGGAGCGGCGCCGAACATGCTTACCAGATTGTTTTCCGCCAATACTTCCAGTTTCCGGCGCAATGCTCTGCCGGTAAGTTTTTTAAGCTTGTCAATTTCCGTTTTTCCGGTAAGCCGGTTGGAGGAATCGACCGGAGCGCTGGTGGTAATTACCCCGATCATTTGATTGGTCCCGAATTCAGGAGTGACAAACGCGCCTTTTTCGATCTTACCCAGATCGGTCATTGCCGCCAGTTCATCGGCGCGACTGGCATGGACAGGCGATCCGGTAATAGAGACAGCGCTGTAACCGTAATCCTCAATCATTCTTGACAGCCTCAGCAGATTCCGGTGCATTTTTTGATGTGCGGAATGCTCGTATGACTGCTCACCTTTCTGGATGAGTTTTTCCAGCTTGGTTTCCGGCGGAACCTGGAAAGCGAAGGCGAACACGGTCTTGACGCCGGGGGCTTCCTGTACTGCGAATTTTCCGGCTTTAGTATTAGTTTTCAACGGCGCGACGGCAACCATGTCTATGCCGTAAGAGACGGCACGGGCAGTGATGTCATCACGCATTTTGCGCAGCGTCGGCATGGAATCAGGATACCGCTGGTTGATGCGGTTCTGGGCAATCATCCGGTCGCGTCCGAAACTGCCCTTATCAGTACGCAGATGCGGCGGCACACAGACTTTCTGGCATACACCGCGTTCATGCCCGCGTACACCTTTAGTATGAAGTTCGTTCAAAATGACTTTCTCGTCAATGTGTTCGCCAGTTTTCAGGGTATCGGAATTAAGGTCAAGATTGAAATGTTCAGCCCAGGCGCAGCGCCAGATATTTTTATTGGCGTATTTGAAAGTTTTGCCGCCGATTTCGACCACATGCGGTTTTTTTGAATTAAAATCTGTTTTCATGGCCATTGAGGGACAGTTCCTGATACATTCGCCGCACATATCGCAGAGCGGCGGACCGTCATACATCGGGGTAGGCACCAGTTCGGCATCGGTGACAATAGAGATAAAACGGCAGCGGCTGCCGAATTCAGGGGTGATCGCCAGGCCGGACCAGCCGATTTCAGCCAGGCCGGCGGCGACCGCGGCATGCATATGGGAAAGATCGGGAGCGAACAGACTGGGAATACCTTCAAATTCACGGTAACGCCAGATATTGGAGCTGACAACCGCAATCGCCTGATGTCCATGATCGTTTAACAGCCTGACAACCCGGTATGCGGTACGGTCGAGCAGCGAGTTCTGATCCATCCAGCCGCCGGGACTGTGATCCTGCGGTTCCGGCTCGCCACCCATTTCAGCCCAGGTGTCGGTAATATGAATAGCTCCGACAATTACGGTTTTTGACTCCGGCAGAATGGCCTGAGGACTCAGAAGATAAGGGGAGTTCTTCCAGCGTTCCACCGGCCCGAAGCCAACCAGATCCATTCCGTAATTTAACATTTCCGCTTTTACTTTTTCTGTTAATATCCGGTTCATTTTTCTTCTCCATTGTTTTGGAAGCCGGTGACAATAATTTTCCGTATATTTCCATATTGTGGAATTATTTTTGTTTATATAGTGACTATTATATCTATTATGGCTGTAATCGTCAAGTTCTGTCAAGAAAATATATTTAAAAATTCCACAATATGGAAAATAGATAGTGTTTTATAATGGATAATGTTTTATATCAAACCTAGAGTTCGGATATTTCCGTGGCAGCGCGGTGCAAGGCGGAGAGAATTTTTTCGCGGGTCTGCTGATTACATCTGAATGCAGGGGAATAACAGCCTATGGCGCCAAGCATCTGTCCACGGTTGTCATTTACCGGCAGGGCAAAGGCATTGATGCCGCTTTGATCCGGCAGAATCAGGCATTGGCGTTCTTTTCTGATCTTCTCCATGTCCCGCTCATATCCCGGCCAATTCTTATCCGGATCGCCGTAGTTTTTCAGAATCAGCCGGTAATCTTCCGGACCGGCAAATGCCGTCAGGACTCTGCCCGTGGGCTGGTTATAAATACTGGCGGTATCGACCACCTGCTGGTCGATACGGATAGCCTGAAGCGTCGGTTCAGTGCGAATCAGCACTACGCGTTTACCGCCGTGCAAAGTAACAAAAACCATAGCTTCATTGATTTCGGCAGTATAACGTTCCAGCGCTGCGGAAAGTTTTTCCTTGAATTTATTATTCTCCACCAGATTAAGCATGCCGATGCGCCGGCACTTTGGGCCGGCAATGTAGCGTCCTCCTGCGTTCTGGGCGACATACCCGCATACGGACATGGTTTTCAGCAGATTATGCGCGGTGTTCGCCGGCAGCCCCAGGCGGCTGGACAGCACATTCAATTCAATTCCGCGCATTTCCGGATCATCAAAAATCAGCAGCGAGAGCAGATCCAGCGCTTTTTTAACGGATTTTACCGGAACATCAGACATAATTATTCCTTATTTAACTATTGAAATAATAGGTTTGAAAAGCAGTGAAGTCAATATCATTCATCACCGAAATGACGGATTTCTTTGCTATTAGTGACATTTGGTCATTTGAAAAAGTAAACGCACATTTGTCATATTAAACGCACGTAACCTAGAGAATGTCGTGCGTTTAGTATAACAAAATATCTGCCATTAAAAAAACAGGCGGTGGCGCAATTCCAGACCCATCTTGAAATATTGTCAAAAAACAGGCCAGCCCTGTCGCCGCCAGTTTTGATGAATATCTCAACACCGAGGAACGGTTTATTCTGCATCGCGACTGAAAAAGAAAAATCCCGCGGAAGAAAGTTCTCACGCGGGATTGAGTTACGATAGATTACTTGGCGTCACTTTTAGGCGCAGGTTTGCAGTCGTTGCATTTACAGGCGCCGCCATCTTTGCAGCAGGCGCAGGCTTCTTTGCCGTCTTTAGCGCATGTGCAGGCAGTTCCTTTATCGCAGCAGGCGCAGGCGGCTTTGTCTTTGCTTGGCGCAAACGGACACCAGCTCGGACATGAACTGCAACCGGACATACAGAACGCCAGAGCCATTCCCAGCACGCATACCATTAGCAACTTTTTCATTTCTTCCTCCTGTTTTACTTTTGGTTTTTTTCGAATATGCCAAACATGGCAGTCAATTTTTAAAATACCCTGTAAAAAAAGAAATGCAATATTCGTAAAAAATCAAAATTTACCGCATCATACAGAATTCAGGAATCGCTATCTGCGGGGGGGGATTGCTGCGTCCCGGGAAGTTAAAAATCCTGGCGAATGGCTAAATTTTACCGGTTTTTAATGACTGACGTACTTTAAAATTGCAGGAAATATGATATTATTTTTCTGCTTATATTCCAGAGCAGCTGAAAACGAAGGTTCATATATGACAGATATGATAAACACAACAGACAGTCATCGCTCTAAATATGAATGGCTTTATATTGTAATTAAAGTTTTCCTGTTTTTTTAAATCTATCTACCGAACCTGAGTCTGACATTCGA
>JBAWXM010000357.1:0-5369 GCA_037144075.1 Lentisphaerota bacterium
CCAATGTCCAAGTTGAACAGCCTAAAACCTAAAACCTAAAACCTAAAACCTAAAACCTAAAACCTAAAACCTAAAACCAATACTCAATATCCAATAACCAACACGGAATATCCAATGTCCAAGTTTTAACAGCCTAAAACCTAAAACCTAAAACCTAAAACCTAATTTCAATATCCAATATCCAACAGGGAATAACCACCAGTCACCAGTCAGTCACCAGTCACGTCAGTCACCAGTCACCAGTCACCAGTCACCAGTCACCAGTCACTCCTGACTTCAGACCAGCTTCAGCTTCTTGACGTGGCGATGATATTCCTGGAGGCTGCATATTTCCATTCTGCCGCCCATGTCTTTGAGGGCCTTCAGACCTTCGATTGCGGCGCTCATGCCGTCAAGCGTGGTGGTGATCGGAATGCCGTGGGAAACAGCCTGGGCGCGCATCTGGATCTCATCGACCTTGGATTCGGCGCCGGTTTCAGGGGTATTGATTATCCACTGGATAAGATGCTCGTTCATCAGGTCGATCAGGTGCGGCCTGCCGCGTGAAATTCTGAATACGGCATTGGCTTTGATTCCGGCGTTATACAGTACGGTTGAAGTCCCGCGGGTTGCATAGAGGGAGAAGCCGAGATTGACCAGAGCTTTGCACAGCGGAATTGCCGCTTCCTTGTCAATGTCGCGGAAGCCGACAAACACATTGCCGCCGACCGGCAGGGTGTTGCCTGCGGCGACCTGGGTTTTCAAATAGGCGATGCCGGCGGAGAGGTCCAGTCCCATGACTTCGCCGGTGGATTTCATTTCCGGGCTCAGCGCGATATCAATGCCGGGGAACCGGACAAACGGGAACACCGCTTCTTTGACCACGGTATGTTTCGGAATGATTTCCTTGGTGAAACCGAGTTCCTTCAGCGTCTTGCCGGCCATGACCAGTGCCGCCAGCTTGGCCAGCGGAACGCCGATGGCTTTACTGACGAACGGCACGGTGCGGGAAGCGCGGGGGTTGACTTCCAGAATATAGACTTCGTTGTCTTTTATCGCGTATTGAACGTTCATCAGGCCGCAGACATTAAGTTCTTTGGCCAGCGCGAAAGTGTGTTTCCTGACTTTTTCCAGGACTTCAGGCGAAAGGGTGAGCGTCGGAATGGTGCAGGCGCTGTCGCCGGAGTGAATGCCGGCCAGTTCAACGTGTTCCATGATCGCCCCGATGACGGATTTAGCGCCGTCGGAGATGCAGTCCACGTCGAGTTCGGTGGCGTCTTCCAGGAAGCGGTCAATCAGCACCGGACGGCCGTCGGAGGCGATAACCGCCTCTTCCACATATTTGCGCAGGTATTTTTCGTTGTAGACAATCACCATGGCGCGGCCGCCCAGCACGAAGGAGGGACGCACCAGCACCGGATAACCGATGCGGTTGGCGATTTCAACGGCTTCCTCCAGATTGGTGGCCATGCCGTTCGGTGGCTGGAGAATTTTGACTTTATCCACCAGTTTTTTGAAGAAGTCGCGGTCTTCGGCGGCTTCGATATCCTTCGGGCTGGTGCCGATGATCCTGACCCCGGCGGCATCCAGTTTCTGCGCCAGGTTAAGCGGGGTCTGCCCGCCGAACTGCACGATCACGCCGGAACACTGTTCGCGTTCATAAATATGCAGCACGTCTTCAAAAGTCAGCGGTTCAAAATAAAGTTTATCGCTGGTGTCATAGTCGGTACTGACGGTTTCCGGGTTGCTATTGACCATGATGGATTCAAACCCGGCGTCATGCAGCGCGAACGCGGCATGAACACAGCAGTAGTCAAACTCGATCCCCTGGCCGATACGGTTGGGGCCGCCGCCGAGAATCATGATGCTCTTCTTGCCGGTGGATTTGTACTCGTCAACGCCGCCGTAAGTCGAATAATAGTAAGGGGTGTATGCTTCAAATTCGCCGGCGCAGGTGTCAACCAGCGCATAAACCGGCATGATGTTCATTTCCTTGCGCAGCTTGTACACTGCCAGGTCGTCAGTTTGCAGCAGGAAAGCAATCTGGCGGTCGGAGTAGCCGAATTCCTTGATCTGGAACAGCAGATCGTGATCTTTTTTAAGTCCTTCAAGCGATTTTGCGGAGCGGATTTCATCTTCGTAAGCAACGAGTTCGTGCATATGGCGCAGGAACCACTTGTCAATGCAGGTTATTTCATTAACCCGTTCGACGCTCCAGCCGCGGCGGAACGCTTCATGGATTACGAACATGCGCTCGCAGTTGGGCCGTCTCAGTTCAGCTTCGACGGATTCATCGGACATGTCCATGAATTTGCCGTCTTTGCCGTCGGCGCCGAAACCGGCGCGTCCGGTTTCCAGCGAACGCAGCGCTTTCTGGAAAGACTGTTTGAAAGTCTTACCGATGCTCATGGCTTCGCCGACGGATTTCATCTGAGTGGTGAGAGTGCTGTCGGCGGACTGGAATTTTTCAAAGGTGAAACGCGGTATTTTAGTAACGACATAGTCAATGCTCGGTTCAAAACAGGCCGGAGTCACGCGGGTGATGTCATTGCAGATCTCATCCAGCGTATAACCCACGGCAAGTTTCGCGGCGATCTTGGCGATCGGGAAGCCTGTGGCCTTTGACGCCAGCGCGCTGGAGCGGGAGACGCGGGGATTCATTTCAATGATGGCCATGCGGCCGTTATGCGGATTCACCGCCCACTGCACGTTGGAACCGCCGGTTTCAACTCCGATGGCGCGCATGACCCGCAATGAGGCGTCGCGCATTTCCTGGTAGCAGCGGTCGGTAAGCGTCTGCGCCGGGGCCACAGTGATGCTGTCGCCGGTATGAACGCCCATCGGGTCAATATTTTCAATCGAGCAGACAATAACGGAATTGTCGTTTTTGTCGCGCATGACTTCAAGTTCAAACTCTTTCCATCCCAGCAGTGATTCTTCAATCAGCACTTCAGTGTTGCGGCTGGCTTCAAGTCCGCGCTGGACGATCTCGACAAACTGTTCCATATTATAAGCGATACCGCCGCCGGTGCCGCCCAGCGTAAAGCCGGGACGGATGACAAGCGGCATGGTGCCGATCTGCTTGGAAATGCAGATGGCCTCTTCCAGGGAATGCGCCGAACCGCTGCGCGGCACGTCAAGACCGATTTCGATCATGGCGTTTTTGAACAGTTCGCGGTCTTCCGCCTTGCGGATGGACTCGGCGTTGGCCCCGATCATCTCGACGCGGTAACGGTCAAGAATGCCGGAGTCGAACAATTCCATCGCCAGGTTCAGCGCGGTCTGTCCGCCGAGGGTCGGCAGCAGGGCGTCGGGACGTTCCCGGCGAATAATTTCGTGGAGAATGTCTTTGGTCAGCGGTTCTATATAGGTCCGGTTGGCGAAATCCGGGTCGGTCATGATGGTTGCAGGATTGCTGTTGACCAGGACTACTTCGTAACCGTCTTCGCGCAACGCTTTGCACGCCTGGGTACCGGAGTAGTCAAACTCGCAGCCCTGCCCGATAACAATCGGACCGGAACCTATCAGCATAATCTTCTGGATGTCTTTTCTCTTCGGCATTATGATCCTTCACTGTCAATATTTAAAATTTCAAAAATCTTTTTTACTTTGTCATTGCCGCCTTGATAAAATCCTTAAACAGCGGATGCGCCTGCAGCGGCCTGGATTTAAATTCAGGATGGAACTGACAGGCCACGAACCATTTCAAATCCGGGTTTTCAATGATTTCAACCAGACTGCCGTCAGGCGCAGTGCCGGCAATAAGCAATCCGCCTGCTTCAAGCTGCGAACGGCATTCCGAATTGAATTCATAGCGATGCCGGTGGCGTTCGGAAATACTGAGTGTGCCATAGGCCAGGGCGGATTTAGAACCGGCCTGGATTGTGCACGGATAAGCGCCAAGCCGCATGGTGCCGCCTTTTTCACAGACTTTTTTCTGGGCCAGCATCAGGTCGATCACCGGATAAGGCGTTTTCGGATCGAATTCAGTGCTGTTGGCGGCGGCCATGCCAAGCACATTTCTGGCATATTCAATGACCGCGCACTGCATGCCGAGACAAATACCGAGGAACGGAATATTATTTTCCCTGGCGTATTTGATGGCTTTAATTTTACCGGGGATGCCGCGGTCGCCGAATCCGCCGGGCACCAGGATGGCGTCCGCATTCGCAATCAGGCTGCAATCATCCATTTTCTGCAGATCTTCGGATTCCACCATATTGATATTCACCCTGACGTCATTGGCGCAGCCGGCATGGCTCAGCGCTTCATATATGCTCTTGTAAGCGTCTTTCAGGCTGATATATTTGCCGACCACGGCAACAGTAACTTCGCCGTTAGCCGGATTGATAACGGTATTGACCATCTGTTTCCAGTTTTTAATATCAAGCTCCTTGTGCGGAAGCCTGATCAGGTCAAGAACCTTTATATCAAGTTTCTGATTGGCGAGTTCAACCGGAACTTCATAGATCGAATTCTGAACATCGCGTTCTTCAATGACCAGCTCTTTAAGGATATTGCAGAATAATGCGAGTTTGGAGAAATGTTCCTCCTCCATCGGCTTTTCGGTGCGGCAGACCAGCACGTCCGGAATAATCCCGATTTCGCGCAGAATGCCGACTGACTGCTGCGAAGGCTTGGTTTTGATTTCGCCGGCGGCTTTGATATACGGCACCAGCGTCAGGTGAATAAATATGGAATTGCCGGGACCTGATTCATGTTTAAACTGTCTGATCGCTTCCAGGAAAGGGAGCGATTCAATATCGCCGGCGGTGCCGCCTATTTCGGTTATCGCAATATCCACATCATCCGCGTCCAGAGAGTAGATCGCGCGCTTGATTTCGTCGGTGATATGCGGGATTACCTGAACGGTGCCGCCGAGGAACTCACCCCGGCGCTCCTTGGCGATTACCGTGCTGTAGATGCGCCCGGTGGTGAAATTGCTGGCTTTCGAACATTTGATTTCCGCAAAGCGTTCGTAGTGTCCCAGGTCCAGATCAGTTTCCGCGCCGTCATCGGTAACATAAACTTCGCCGTGCTGATATGGCGACATGGTTCCGGGGTCAACATTAATATAGGGATCAAGTTTCTGCATTGCCACCCGGTATCCGCGGTGATTCAGCAACATGGCCAGAGATGCGGCGGTAATCCCTTTGCCGAGAGATGATACCACTCCGCCGGTGATGAAGATATGTTTTGTCATGATTTCCAACAAGTCCTGAAACCGCTTACATGCAGCTTCTATATTATAAACTATTATAAATTTTTTACATAAAAAAAACCAGCCGGGGTGGTCCCGGTGTATTTTTACGAAGAGTTTATACTCTATATAAGCTTGAAAATTTAAAATAGATTGCGAAGATTTTGAGAATTGGTTCGTATTCTGAGAG
>JBAWXM010000358.1:0-5364 GCA_037144075.1 Lentisphaerota bacterium
AATTGGGACATTCTAGATCGGCGAAATTAGGACATTTTAAGTCGGCGCTGACATACATCAGTAATTTGTTTATTCTGTGGCTGATTATGCGATATTTAATGGCCGCAGCAAACCGGCAATGGTGCGATTTTACTGGCCAGCCGGAGATTGGAACATGCGCTGGAGCCGATCGCGCTTAAATCGCCGCTTCCGGGCAAAAAATTAGAATTGCTGATGTTTTAGATAAAAGTTAATGCTGGAACTGAGATTCAGATAGAGATTTATGCCGTAATTTATGACGTAAAAATGACGTAATTTTAATCTTTAAGGCAGATTAAAACACCTTTTTGCAGGTTATAACAAGGAATTTTTCCATCAGCAGGAATTGAGGAGAGAAAATGGTGGGCGATGGGGGGCTCGAACCCTCGACCTCTACCGTGTGAAGGTATATTTCTAAGCTCATCAATTGCCAAATGTTCTAAATATGTTCTAATTTTTGTTTGAAATCATAATTTTATTGTCATATATTTGCATAATACTACAAAAATAAGAAAAGGCAAATAAGATGGCAGTTTATAAGCGAAAAACCTGCAAGGGCGAGACGTCTGAATATCATTACAAGTTCATGCAGTATGGAAAATATTATTATGGCGTTTGCGAGGGTTGCACTGAAGAAAAAAAGGCGCTTGCTTATGAAAAGACTGTAAAGAATTCAGCTAAAAAATTATCAGAACAAAAAAATATAAAGGCTCTGGTTGAAAACTTTCGGGATGAACTTACAGGTGGTGGACAAATCAAACTTGCCGATGCTTACGAACTTTCGTTGAAGAAACCGAAGAAACGGCAACCAGGTGAAGAGCGCATCAAATTCAAGCGGGCCTACTGGGATGACTTCAAGGCGTATATGGCGGCAAATTATCCAGATGTTATCACGCTTGCTAATGTGCGACGCAAGCACGCGGAAGAGTACATTCAGTATCTTCGAGAAAAAGGACGCTTCAATAATGAAATTAAAAGCGGAACAAAAAAAGCATATAAGGCTGCAACTAAACTTTCTTCTTCAACAATAAACGTCTATCACCAAACGTTTATGGAAATTTTTGAACTGCTTGAGGAAGATGCTGGAATTGTGGAAAACCCGTTTTTAAAAATTCCCAAACTAAAAAACGAATCCGAAGAACGTGAAGCATTTACAGAAGCTGAATTACGATTAATTCGCGACAATCTGGATAGTTTTGTAAAGCCATTATTCATAATTGCAATAGCTACCGCCTTGCGAGAGGGCGATATATGTACCTTAAAATGGCGTGAAATAAATTTTGATTTATCTATTATTAAACGGAAAAAAATGCGCAAAACTGGACACGGCGTTGAAATTCCTATAATGCCGCCATTGAAAACGTATCTACTTGAAATGAAGCAATTGGCCGATACAGAAGAAGATAACGCCGGCAATGTGCCGGACAACTATGCTCTTACAACAAAGGCCGGAGAAATATATAAGGGCTACAGTCTTTTATCCGCAACAGATAAAACTATAAAAATCTCGGAATCTTCGGGCGTTATGGATATTGCAATTTCAGATCTAACGGAAGAATCAAAGATTGGTATTCAGCCTATAATTGACGAATTGAAACACAAAAAGACTTATGTATTACCGCTTCATGCAAAGATGTATCTGGGTAATAGAGCCGGTGTATCATACAGGGTCAAGTCATTTCTGGAACGGATAGGAATCGCAACTACAATAAAACCGGAAGGCCGTTCCAGATCCGTAAGTATAAAAGATTTACATTCCTGTCGTCACACTTTCTGTTATTATGCGGGAATGTATGGAATTCCGCTTGCTGTGGTACAATCAATTGTAGGGCATATGTCTGAAGAAATGACAAAACACTACAGTGCCCACGCCACCCGCGAAGCCAAACGAACAAAAATGGAGTTGCTGCCGGACTTTATGGGTATGACTGTTACGCCGGTAAAACAGATCGCGCCGCCTGAACCGGAACGCGAAGAGTTAAGGCAGTTGGTAGAAACGCTCCCGATTGAAGTAATAAAGGAATTTTTAAAATTTGCGCAAAAAACGAAATGAATTTCCCCAACTCAGAGCCTCGGGGCTCGGAATTTCATACCTCGCTGATATTCGTCAAGCGATCGGGGCACTTTCGCTCCGCCAAAAAGTTCGTCAAACGGTTGGCAGAAGCGTTCATAAACCAGTTGTTCTCGGAAATGGCGAACTTGCCAGGCGCTATTGGCAATATCCAGATCCGTTTAGTGAACTCGTCTTGATTCACTACATTCCGCAGTTGGTCAGCCGTATCCCCGTTACAATTGCAGAAACAGGAAAGCTCCTCACGCCGGTGATTGTGGTTTGAGTCATGGGTAACGCGACATCTGTCTGGATTCGTAAGCTTGAAAAATTTATTTTCATTCTTTTTTGCTGGTTTTTTGATTATTGCTATTGACAATGCTGTCTCATAATGCTAAAATATTTGTTACAGTTTTTTTGCTGTGAAGTTGTTTTTGTTTGCCGTTCGAACTGAATGGCATATTTAAATTGAGATTTTTCTCCGTTTGCGGGCTTCCAGCCGCGGATGTATTATTTTGCTGCTGATGCCGCTTTCCCGGCTCAGTCATGCGTCGAGTTCTACCTATTTTGCTGCTGCTGCCGCTTTATCGGCTCAGTCATGCGTCGAGTTCTACCTATTTTGCTGCTGATGCCGCTTTATCGGCTCAGTCATGCGTCGAAGTTCCACATATTGCTGCTGCTGCCGTTTTTGGCCGCAGTCATGCGTCGATTTACGGAAAGCAGATGGAAATGTCGATGCGGATGCAGACTACTGCGACTGCTAATTGTAACCCGTGAGTTGTTACTCGCTGGATCTTCCGTCACCGAAAAATATAAAAATCAGGAGATCATAAAATGAAAAATTTACCCCCGCCGCCGATCATGGCGGCAATCGCGGCGATGCTGCAGCCGTATGGAATTGATGCGCAGCGACTATTGCATGAGGACAGCATAAAAATCAGCGACGACAGCCCCAAATGGCTCTCGCCCAGTTCAATTGAGCTAAAGTATGGACTTGGCCGATGGAGTACATACCGGCTGATCCGGAGCGGAGCTCTAAAGAGCGCGAAGTTATCATCCGCCAAAAGTGGCAAGGTCTTGGTTGACGCCACTTCGCTCCGGAATTATTTGGCGTCCAAGGAGTACATTCCGGAAGCAATGAATAGTGTAACAACCCATAAAGAGATCACAGGAGAAGCAAAATGAACAATTCAAATATTACGTTAAATGCCTGCCCAGAACTTCCGGAGGGAAAAGATTCCGCGAATGATCTGCCTGAACAGATAACAGAAAATGAGAATTTGATGAAAACAGAAGCTCACATAACACCTGCATCGCCCATGTTATCGAATCCTCCGGCAGAACCAGGGCCAGCACAGTCTATCTACGTCATCAGTCCGACAGATAAAGTGGAGGTCCATGAGCTGGCTGACGCTTTTCCTGAAGCTGAAGGTCCGGAGTTTGAGCAGATGAAAAAGAGTATTGAGGCCGAGGGACAGCAGGTGCCGATAATAATGCATGGAAATATGCTTCTAGATGGTCGGCTAAGACTAAAAGCCGGCCAGCAACTCGGCATCCCTGTAAATGCAATTCAATGGCAAGGTACTGGAACAGCAGAGGAACTGATCCTGGCACTGAATCTGAGGCGACGCCACTTTACTACCGGCCAAAAAGCGGCTGTCGCTGTAAAATTATTGCCGTTCTTTGCGCAACAGGCCGCTAAAAGGATGATGGCGGGAACGGCCGCAGCCCCTACTGCAAAATTGCAGAAGGGTAGCTCAAATGACCTCGCTGCAGAACAAGTCGGTGTTTCAAGCAGATCTGTCGCCAAGGCCAAAAAGATTCAAGACGCTTCACTAGATATTTTCCATCAATTATTTACAGGAGTACTCACCCTCGCCCAGGCCCAAAAACAGATCAACCCTCCATCTCCATCTCAATCTCAGTCCCCCAGTGGTTCTTTAAAAATAGCATTGATGGAAATTATCAAATTAGTGCCCGATCACAATAAAGAGCAGTTCAATAAAATTGTTAAGGAATGTCCCACTCTAAAGAGAGCCCTCGACAGTTCCGCTGATGGCGAAAGTGGGAATGGGGATGAAAATGAGGATGGGGATGCAAAGTGAATTCTTTCAATCTTATATTGCATAAAAGTAATAACCCCGCATCGGCAGAAGCTGATGCGGGGGGCTTGAACACGCTAAAGGCTCTGCGTTCATTTGCGGGGCTTCCGTTAACTGATGATGCAGTTTATCGCATAAGCGTCACGCCTCCGATTTTGTTGACTGACCCGGTAGAACTGTCCATGGCGATGATTGTGGCTCGCTTCCGCTGGATTTGTTCTGATTGCTGGAAAGTGGAGTTTTCGCTTTCAAGTCATACTCTGCTCAAGCTGGTCGAAGAACTCGACATGCTGCCCAAACGTCTCGGGTTCTATCATCGCGAAGTCCTGCGGCGGGAGTGCTCGATGCTGGTGCCGAAAAAACTGGATGAAAGAACTCCGCTATGGCAACTGATCGTTCCGATTCAGCGCTGGCGGACCAATCTTTTGTATTTGAATTGCCCGATGATCGGGACAGCATTGCTGTTATCGCTGATGCATCGGCTAATCCGGGCTAAAAATGGCTTGTCAGCAGCGGACTGGACGCCCCTGATTATGACGGTTGCGCTCGCACCTGTAGATCAACTGGCCATAGCGGTCAATGACGCAGTGCTGGCGATAATCGAAAAGTGTAAAAAAGAATAGGGCACGTCAATGCGTGAAAAATTAACCTTTTATACTAATAGAACTATTCATCGGATTCGCTCTTCTGAACGTTCTGCATTGCAATGCTCCGAAGTTGAACTAACGATTCGGAATGATACACACACGCAAGAACTGCGTAAGCGGTTAAAGTGCGGCTTCGATAATTTAGGCAATCCTGTTTTTTGCAATGGCCAAATATTAATGCGCCCAGACGTGCCGTTTATGTCGCTGCCATTTAACACTTGGTCATTTTCTTTTTATTTGCAACCGTGGTGTAATCCACTACTTACCCTATGTACGCCATGCGGAGATATAGTAAATGGATACCCGGGATTACAGGCAATGTTTCTGCTGCTTCGCCTGTCTCACATTAATAATATCTCTGAACTAAATGACATATTTTCAGAGGCTTTCAGCAAAGAAGATATAGAATATGGCGCTTTTCTTGGACGAGCGTGGAGCATTACCGGAGAGTGGAATGCAATAACGGCCTCTGATAATGGGCCATGGGCGCGCGTTCCGCTTGCCGGCAAAATGCTTCCTGATACTAACGCGAATGTCGTGACTGTTT
>JBAWXM010000359.1:0-5329 GCA_037144075.1 Lentisphaerota bacterium
GGGCCTCTGTCGCCGGGGCCGCCCATTTCATCGCCGGCTCCGCCATGACGTTCGCCTTTGCCTTTTTCCTTCATTTCCTTCTTCGCCGGCTGATCTGAAGTAGCCGCGTCATCCGCGAAAACGATGGAAGAACCCAAACCAAACATTCCCGCTGCAACCAAAGCCATTAGCTTGCTCATTTTCATCTCCTAAAATGTTGTTGGAAAACAATTAATACGGCTTAACTTTTTAAACAATTCCTTCAACGGTATCAAAACAGTTCCTCCTTAAATTTGCAGGTTTACATTAAAACTGACCGCAGATACATCCCGCAGTCGCGGGACTAACCCGATAGTCAGCAAGATACAGAGAATCATTTTTTATCTATTTTTTTAATCACGATTTCATTCTTCAACTCTAAAATCCCTTTGTGCCTTTGTGGTTAAATTACGATTCTGATTATTTCGGCTGCGTCATTCTCTGTTCCATGCGTTTCATGAATTCCGTCATCTGGGCGCGGGAGGTGGAATCGGTATTTTCCAGCATATGCTGTATCATCGCTTTACTGGGTCCGCCCTGACCGCCCGGCGGCGGGCCGCCGCCGGGTCCGCCCGCGGTTCCGCTTTTTCTCCGCTCCTCCATCTCCTTAATCATATTATCCAGAAACTTGTCCTGCGCGGCTTTATCCATGGCGAAGAAACTCTTCATGCGTTCCTTCATTTCCTTCTGCATCAGTTTCCGCGTATTCTTGAAAACCGCGGCGCGTTCCTCCTGGCTGAGATCATTGGCGAAAGGAACCGGCGGCCCGGTTTTGTCTTTCCGCAAACTCTTCATATAGCGTTCCTGATCCGATTCCGGCAGCGCCGCGAATTCTTTTGACGCCAGGTATTTGACTGCATCCTTCTGCGTCATCCTGCCCGGATCCGGTACTGGCGCATGAGTGTGTAACAACAGAAAACATAGTTCGTAAAGCGGAAATAGCAACAGCGCGGTAATTCCGGCGATTACGATGATTTTATTCTTTTTGTTCAATTTCATTTTTTAAAATCTCCTGAGATTACAATTTGTCGCTGACATGCCAGTCGGCGAAAAGATAATTTTTCGCGCCGCCTTTGCTGGTGACGCTGATTTTGTCCGCGGCGGCGTTTTCATCCTGATTGATGCTGAGCAGGCTTGAAGTCCGGTGAAAGCATTCATAGTCAAACATGACTATCCGTTCGGCTGAAGACATATTTCCCCACCCCATTTTCGCGCCGAGTTTGCGTCCGCCAAGCATGCTGGCATATTCATAGCTGCAACCTTCAGCCTCAAAAAATGTTTTGTCCTCCGTATTGCCGGGATAGGATTTTTCCGGCAGAATATCAACCGGGCACTGAAATACTTTGCTGTTGCCGCCGGCATAGCTTTTCAGCACATCCGCGATGCGCAGATCGGAAGTGTTGACCGTCGGCTTCATCGCCGCCACCGGAAAAGTATCCTGAAAGGCCGTCATATAAGATGAGAAGGCGATTCCGGTCTGCCGGAGGTTGCTGGCGCACTGGGAGAGCCTGGCTTTGCCGCGTATTTTCCCCATGACCGGAAACAGCAGCCCGGCGAGGATCGCAATGATCGCTATCACCGTGAGGAGTTCCACTAATGTAAAATTTTTACGCTTGTTATGGATAACCTTCATTTTTATTAATTCTCTTCGAGCTTGTCGCCGCCGCGCGGCGGTCTTTCCGGCTGATTTTTGCTTTTATTGCTGTGCTGCTCAATAATCTCCATTCTAAGTTTCGCGAGTTCCGGCCTCTGCGCCCGCGTCAGCACTGGATCAAGCCGGTCAAAAAATTCCATGAAGACCTCCAGATATTCGGGCGAATGCCCCTGCCGCAACTTCTCCATGCGTTCCACCAGGCGGTCGACTGCCGGCATGGCCTGCTGCCGCTGCTCCGATGTCAGCTTGAGCCGGTCAATCGTGCGGTTGCTGACCATCTCCTTTATTTTTTCCGGAGACGGCGGCGGCGGCGGCTGCCCGGAACGGTTGTGCCACGGCGGCGGCGGCGGAACCAGATGACTCACAAAAAACCCCGCAATCGCGCCGGAGAAAAAGAGGACTCCGGCGCATAGTGTTATCATCCATATATTGTTGTTCTTCATGTATAGCTGATTCTCCTATATTTGTGTAACGACGGTAACGGCATTTTCAAAACTGTCCAGCGGAACTTCAATCAGCGATGATTTTTGTGCTGGAAATGTCATATACAAAACCACGCAGAGCAATGCGGCAACAGCCGACCCCATGGCGAGACGCCACATCAGTTTGACCGGAATCATCGCGGAATTTACGGCGATGTTTTCAGCGGCATGGCAGCGGCGGACCGCACCCATGACTCCCACCCGCCATTCCGGCGTCGGACGCTGGTCTTTACCGGCCCTGAACACTGCCGACAGTATTGCTTCCAACTGATTGATGTCCTGTTTCTTCATAATGATTCTCCGATTGATTCGAGCAGCAGCAGCATCTTGCGCCTGGCCCGCATTGCTCTGACTTTCGTTTTAATAAGACTCCATTCCAGCGCCGCCGCCACTTCTCTCAGCAGCATTCCGTCAATATAAACCGATTCGATCAGGGTCCGGTCTTCAGGCGACAACTGGCCAAGCAGCCATTCCATGATCCCGGCCGCTTCCGCGTGCTTAACCAGATGGTCGGCCTCGTCCGGAGCTTTACAGGCGGCGGCCTGCTCAACCCACTGCCGCTGACCCGGCGTCGGCGACATGCTGATCAGCCGCGACCGGTGGCGCATCTGTTCCCGCCAGTAGGCGCAGCATGAACGGATCGCGATCCGCGACGCCCAGTTACCGAACGGAGCAGTTCCGGAATAGCCCGACAGCGACTGGTATGCCCGGATGAAAACATCCTGCGCCACTGTCGCCACCGCATCTGCCGGAACCCGCCGGGCGACTATGGCGTACACAGAATCCTGATATTTCTCAAGCAGCTCGCTATACCGTTCAACATCTCCCTGAAGTATAGCTCCCGCGATCGCGGCATCTTCATGTCCATGCATATTTATCCTATATTCGGCAGTTGAACAAGACATTTTTTGTTATTACTTAATAAATAATACTTTGCACAAAACAATACATTAATCCGTCGGAAGCAGCCGGAAACAGTCCACCCCTTCGGGTTGCGCCGTTTGGGCATATCTTCGTCGTCAGCTTCGCCTTGCAGTATGCTTATACAGCGTCGGGTTGCTTCCTCGAATCTACGCCCAAGCCTGCGCAACTGCGGAATATAGGTTTACCTGCTTCCAAAATTCATCGTCACTAATATAGTGGCGTTGACAGGCAAAAGGTTACACCGGAAATTCCAAAAAGCAAAAAAAGCGGAATGTTATCCACAAATGACAGGACGCAGATGAAAAGCATGAAGGCAAGAAGAACGCCGGTCGCCTGACCGGCTTTATGCATTTCGGGCAGGGTCAGCCGTCACGGCGGACCGTATTTATGCACTTCGGCGGTCCGCCGGCGGCGAGTAAAGGGAAACAATTATTTGTTTGCCGGCCGGCGCAGGAAGTACGCCGGAGTGCAGCTCCAGGCGTGGCAGTAACTGTTTATAATGTGGCTTTTATACGGAGAAAGATACTGATCCTGCTGGTCAAACACCTCCCAGAAGGTGTCGGCTCCCAGCCGGACCATCGCGCCCCAGTATTGTTCCAGCAATGCATACGCGTCTTTTTCCATTCCGGCGGCCAGCATGGCTTCAACTATATAATGATATAAATACGGCCCGGCCGGTTTTACGGCGTCCGGCGTATTTGCCGCTATCGCTATCGCTTCCGCGGCTCCGGCGGACGGCAGCACTCCGGCCAGCGTCATCCATGCCTGCGACGCCCAGGACACCTGACGGTTTCTGCCGCTGACAAATACCCGTTTCTCCTGATCAAAGAGATGTTTCAGCGCGGCGTCAGACATTTTAACGATGGCGTCCTTGATCCATGTTTCCGGTTCGCGGCCAAGCGCTTTGCTCAGTTCTAAAGCTTTCTTCAGAGAGAAGATGACCACTCCTTGTTCAGCAGTCTGCTTATCCAGCCGCGGGCTCCAGTCAATGAACAGCCACCATTTTTTGTTATCCTGGAACAGCCCGCTACCGTCGACTTCCTTCAATACGATCCGGAGCTGGCGTTCCGCCACCGGCCAGAGTTCCGCCGCGGTCGCCCAGTCGCCGGACGCCTGTGCATATTCCAGCAGCGACGGTGCGAAAAGCGCGGTATAATCATAGATCTGCGATCTGCCTGAATGCGGCTGCGGCCGCTCAAACAGACATGACGGGACCAGACCATTTTCGTCCGCCAGACCGGCAAAAAGATAAAGACAGCGTTTGCATAGATCGAAATTTTTAAAGGAGTGGTAATTGACCAGCGCCTGCAGCCGGAAATCTCCGAGCCACAACCGCCTGTCCCGCTTCGGGCCGTCTTCAAACACCGTCTGCATGCAGTTTTTCAAGGTGTCGAGACTGATGCGGTCGACCTGCCGGAGTCCGGCGGAAAATGATTCCGGCAGTGCCGCGACGGCGGTCATATCCGCGGACGTCACGGTCTCGCATTGGATATTTTTAATTTTTATCTTGTAGTGCGTGGAATTATATTCGGCGGAGATTTTGACATAGCGGAAAGCATATCGGCGCGGCAGCCGCACTTTCTCAGGCGGGTCATCCAGTACCAGTATCTCCTCCTGAAGCCAGGCGCGCCCCAGGCTGCCGTTATAACCGGAAAAGTCTTCGCCGATTTCCGCCGGCACCTCGCCAAAAATGATTTTCAACCGCAGCGGGCAGTCAACGTTCACCTCTGACTCGATCTCAAAACTCAAATATCCGACGCAATATTGGCAGAAATCTAAAATGATCTCATCGCTGCGGTCCCATATTTTAACATAAGCATCTTCCGGGCTGCCCGCGTCAAGCATCCGCCAGCCTTGAAAGGCTTCGGCATCACGCGTCACATGAACCAAACGGGATGGTTTGACGATTTGCTTAAACAGTTCCGGCTTCAGCGCCTCCGCTTTATCAATCAGGATATTTTGTAACATAGAGCTCCGTTGCATGTTATTTTATCCATGAAAATCAATTACTTAAATTTAGCCCGGAAAAGTAATGAATCAACTTTTTGCAAAGGGGAAAATCATGTTTTACATTTTACTGTAATGGCATCCAGCTATTCAAAGATCTTGACAGGGGGAACCAGGTTGCCGCAAGGCGGGACGTGATATTCTGTACTACTATCCGTCATCTTCTTGTTTTCTAAGAAAGTTTTTTACAAAGTTCCGGAGGAGGGTCGCGAGGGGGAACCCGGAACTGTCCGGGTTTCCCCCG
>JBAWXM010000360.1:0-5329 GCA_037144075.1 Lentisphaerota bacterium
TTCGTGGTTAAGGTGTATTTTTTGGTTGCGGCTATGCCGCGCTAAGTCCTCTGTGTTGAAAACAGGCTGTTCTTTGTGCCTTGCTAACTCTCAGGTTAGTCGTGCGACTGCTGGACGCCTTTGTGCGAGAATGGATTTAAAGTCCCGGCGCAGCCGGTTTAGTTCATTAGCATTGAACGGCACTAAGGGCAGGATAGATTTATTGATTTATATGGACGGATGCGGATTTATTTCTGCTTTCGGCGCGGCCGCGATAACTGACTGCGAGAACGGCAACATCGTCTTCCTGCTCGGCGTTCCCGGTAAAATCTGAAACATCATCCATAACCGCGTCAACGCATTCTCCGGGTTTCATCTGTGCGCATTTCTCCAATACTTTTTCCAGGCGCACATCGCCGAAAAGTTCATGGCGGCGGTTGAAACCGCGAATGACCCCGTCGGTATACAACACCAGCATGTCGTCCGGCTTAAGCGTGATCGTATCGTCGTAATAAGGTTCCATATCCACAACGCCGATTGGAATTCCATGTCTCACCGGCAGATTCTCGATCTTGCTATGCTTGCGGATCAGGAACGGGAGATTATGTCCGGCATTGCAATAGTTCAATTTTCCAGTTTTAAGATTGAGCAGTCCCAGGAAGAATGATACAAACATTGAGGCGTCGTTATTCTCACAAAGCGATTTGTTCATATCAGTCACTATCTGACCTGCTGAAAGATTTTTCCCGGCTTTGGAATGCAGCAGCGTCCTGGTCAGCGCCATAAACAGCGAAGAGGGAACGCCTTTATCAGAGACATCGCCGATGGCAAAACATATATTGTGATCATCAATATTGAAAAAATCATACATGTCGCCGCCGACAGTCCTGGCGGATTTTATCGCGCCGTAAATGTCAAATTCGGCATTCTCATTAAGTTTTGGAAAAGTTTTAGGCAGCAGGCTCATCTGGATGTTTCTGGCAATGTTCAATTCGCTCTCGAATTTTTCCTTGACCGAAGTGGTTTCACGGATTCTTTTAACCCCGTCATTGATCGAATGCAGCATATTATTGAAAATGCTGCCCAGTTCTTTGATTTCGTAGCTGCCTTTCAGCGGAGCAACAGAAGACGTTGCAAGCTCATCCAGTTTCACGGTCTTCATTTTATCAATCATTTTAACGATTGGCTTGCTGAGTGATTCCGCAAAAAATATCGAGAACAGAATCATGCCGAAAGTAATCAGCACCGAACTGATCAGCACTTTAAGAATCAGGTCATTGACCTGTTCCATCTTGTCGTATTTGCGGGTTGCCGCCATCTTTTCGATTTTGTCAATGTATGCGCCGGAACCAATAATCCAGCCCCATGGTTCAAACAGTTTTACATATGATATTTTAGGAACTTCCTGAGAATTATTGTTAAAATCTCTATCGTATTTGGGGGCAGGATAATTGATATAGCCTTTTGTCTTCTGTTTACATAATTCAGCCATTGCCGGAATATGCTTTTTCCTTTTATCCTCCGGCAGTCTTGAATAGTCCACGCCCTCGGTGTCGGCGGTAAACGGGTGCATGATAACTTTACTGTTCAAATCATTGACGAAAACATATCCCCTGCCCTCATCATAGAGGAATTTGCGCAAAACAGCTTTGCATCTTTCCTTTGCCTCGTCAACTATTTGCCGGGAGCCTATCTCCGCCACTACAACAAGCTTGTCGTTAGCGACTTTGCTGAAATACGCAATTACCGGGTTCTGCCTGGATTCATTGAATACAAATCCTTCAGATGAGTTTGCCGCCGCCTTTTTTATATATGGCACGATTTTTTCTGAACTATCATTTCCCGCGGCAATAAAAAAGACTTTGATATATTGACCATTGAAGTTACTGACTGAATCCTTAGCCGCCTTTACTGCCAGCCGGAAATATTCATCCGCGTCAACATTTTTCCGCTCAAGTTCGCGGCTAATGTCGGTTTTGGTGGCATTCACGTCCTCGCGCAGCAGCCAGCCGTAATTTCTCTCCAGCGCGTTTACGCTTAATGAATCAGTATAGCTACTTTCAACAACTTCATACGCCAGATCCGTTACATCCCGTATCTGCATTTTAACCTGAATCAACTCTTCCTGTTCAGCCTGCTTAATGTCCAGACTGCTTTTTTCAAGAATATCGGTAATTGCAATATAAAGTGTCACAACTGCGGCAAAAAGCAGCACCGCCACGTTAACCAGTGAAATTTTAGTTCTTAGTTTCATTAATGCCCATACCTTAGCAACAACAGATTTTCGCTACCGCTATATCAATAATATAGCGGAGAGATTATTTTTCAAGTTTTTTGCTTAAATAAAACGCGGAAGCTGAAAGAATTAGCTATTGGCGGTTTAGATTATCCAGCAGTTGACGGCTGCGCAGGATGATATCCTCTTTGTCATCAAGCGACTCCAGCCAGCGTTCCGCCTTTTTGATCGCCCGGCTTGAAACAGCGACAGCTTCGCGGTCTGATTTCAGCAGATTAATGGTTACCGCAGTAATCAGCGCTTTGCGTTTCAATATGCTTTCTCTGACCGGCGAAGACTGATTCAAGTGAATTTCCAGCGCTTCCGGGGCAATTTTCAATTTAGCCGCCAGCGCCTGCTCGGATGAGAAGCTGCCGCTGGCGTCCTGGGTTTTAAGCACCTGGCGATACCAGCCGGAAACATTCATTGAGCATATTTCAGAATTTGCCGCGGCATATTGCGTCTGAGCGCTTGTTTCGTGAACGGCAGCCATCAACTCCCTGATATTACCGGAATAACTGTAAATTCTTGTCCGGCTGAGCATTACCGGAATGATTCTGAATGAAGGATAATACAGTGTCTTTTCATCCTCGCGCCGGTCTTCAATGGTCAGAAAACTCGACAAATGGCTTAAAATATTAAACGCTTTCGTCTGCTTTAATATTTCCTGCTCAAAAAACTCCCGTTTCTCCTCAATATAGAGCCGCTCTTCCAGTTCCGTTATCTGTGATACCGACCACAGCAGCGGAATCCGGTTGTCATTACCGAGATCAATTACCGGACATTCCCAGAAAAAAGTCTCGCCGCAGATTTGGCCGGAAACAATAATCCGGGCATTTTCTCCGAGCGATTCCACTTCCGCCAGCAATGTAAGAGTGTCGCCTTCATAGACCGGCGGCAGATATTCCGGCATCCGGAACCTGGCGTTTTCAGTGATAATACTCAAATTCTTTACTTCCGGCTGAATTAATCTGGAAAACTGGCGCAATACTTTCTCCTGGATATTTTCTCCCGGCGAAATGATCTCCCACACGCCGCCGGTCACATCGGCGAGTCCTTTAACCAGCGCCTGGCTGGCGCCGCGCCCGATCCCGAAAGTATAAAATCTGGTATTTTTATGATTCATCGCGGCATGCTGCAACACTTCCCTGGTATTATAGACTTCGCCGTCAGTGATCAAAATTACTTCCCGACGGCAATTTCCCTGTACCGGTATCCGGTAAACCACATCCAGCGCTTCCAGCAGTTCAGTTCCGCCCATATCCGCTTCTATCTCCGACAGTTTCGACAGATATTTCTCCAGATTGAGCTGGTTGTATTCCATCTGTTTACTGAAAAACAACCGGTAACTGCTGCCGAATACCATGATATTGAAATAATCACCCTCCGTCATTGAACGCAGGCAAAGCTCCAGCGCTTCTTTAGCCGGTTCGATATAGGAACAGGCCATGGAGCTGGAACAGTCCAGCATGAATATGATATCAGAACGCTCCTGAGTCTCAGCCAGCGGAAAATCAAATTCCGGCTGGAATTTAATCAATGCCGCCCTCATGCCGTTGCTATGTCTGCTTACTGAGCATTGCGGCAGTTCAAGGCCGCGCGGTGCAAATTCGAGAATGAAATCCCGGTCCGGAGACTCATGCGGGTCAAGCAGTCCGACAATGCAGCCGGAGGCAGTTTTTTCCGCCTGGATACGATGTGAAGGCGAACGCAGGCTGTTCAATTCCGGAATATTGATATTGACGCGGATGGAAACCCCGTATGGAACTGAAGTCAGAAACGGCGGCGAGGATATATTGTGCTCCTCCCACGAAGTTCCGGCGGGAACATAACGCGGGCTTAAAGCTGTCGGAATACGCAAGGTCACAATACCGTCTGTAATCGTCAGATGACTGATAATTCTGATCTCTACTGTCACTTCTTCATCCGGCGACAAATTGCCGATCGAAAGTTCCAGAATATTTTTCTCTTCAAGCTCAAGTTTAAATGCGCTGCCGCCGTCTTCAAGCGCACTGTCATAAACATCATAAGCACGCTTTTTTTCATCATGGCAGCCATTCAAAACCTGACGGGGAGTTTTTATTGTGAAGGAATAAATCGCCGCGGGATTTTCCACGGGGAAACAGTATACTGTCTCGATATTTATGTTTTCAGTATTTTTAAAATGCTGCGTAATTGTTGTTTCAGCAATGAACCCGTCAATTATACTTGAGACGTTTATCTTTGTCAAGGCTATTTGCCGCTGTTCTGTCGAATACAGCCCCGTACGCTTTTTCATCATTATCTTTTTCCCCTTGTATAAGGCTGATTATATATTTTTTAATATCAATTATATCCTGGTTTCTCAGCAGGCCGGATTTGGCCAGCAAATCGATCCCGTCGCATATTTCAATTTTCTCGCAGCGCAGCCTGACAATTTCCAGCTCCGGAGTTCCTTCTTCAAATTGCGCATCTGATTCGAGAATGGTTTTGATCCGGATCAGCGGTACGCCTTTGGCGGAAAGTTTTAAGATCAGCAGCAGTCTTTCGAGATGAGCCTCGGTATAATAGGAACCGCGCTTCTGGCCCAGCGGCGGCGGCAGCAGGCCGCGCTGAATATAGTATCTGACAGTTCGCCGACTGACTCCCGCCTTTTGCGCCAGATATTCTATATTAAACAATTTACGGCCTCACGCTTAAATATTTGCGACACTTTATATGACATATTATATGACACTGCAAGGAATTTTGCAAGAGGTAAACATTAAAAAGTAATGCAAAAAATAAGGAAAAATAAGAACCTTATAGAGTATAAAGGTTATTTTTGTACGGCGACTTAACCGCTGTGCCGGGACTTTAACCACAGAAAACAGCCTGTTTTCACCACAGGGGACACGGAGGGCGCAGAGTTAAAACCGCAAGTCGGCGAATTACTGCTGGTATTCCCGCAGTAATTCACCGACTCTCCTGTATTATCTTTCTCCGTGCTACTATCCGTCATCTTCCTTGTTTTTTTAGAAAGATTTTCATGCAGCCATCTCCATAAGTTTCTAACTCACAACATTTAAAATGTTCAGCGATGCAGAGGATAATTTC
>JBAWXM010000361.1:0-5313 GCA_037144075.1 Lentisphaerota bacterium
TCTTCGGGATATTTCGCGAGACTTGTCAAGTTTATTTCTTGACAGCTCCTAAGGGATTTCTTTTTATTTCTTTTGAATTAAATATTTGTTCTATTATGACAAAAAGAGAAAAAAAGCATGGCAGGTTTTCTTAGTTTTGAGAACATATCAAAAAAGTTCGGCAGGCAGACAGTGCTTTCCGATGTGTCGTTCAGCGTCGAAAAAGGCAAGATCTTCTCGTTGCTAGGCCCCAGCGGCTGCGGCAAAACCACGCTGCTGCGGATTTGCGCCGGGCTGGAATCGCCCGACTCCGGCAGAGTCATTCTTGACGGCAGAGATATTACCGACCTGGTGCCGAATGACCGTCCGGTAAACACGGTTTTTCAGAATTACGCGCTGTTCCCGCATATGACCATCTGGGAAAATATCGCATTCGGACCGAGAGTTGATAAACGCCCGAAACAGGAAATTGCATCCGAAGTGGAGAAATATCTGGAGATGATCCAGATGACCAGCCACGCTTACAAAAAACCGGCGCAGTTGAGCGGCGGCATGCGGCAGCGCGTGGCGCTTGCCCGGGCGCTGATCAATCACCCCCAGGTTTTACTGCTGGATGAACCGCTGGCGGCGCTCGATCTGAAACTGCGGCAGCGGATGCTGGTGGAACTCGACGAACTGCATGATAAAATCGGCATTACCTTCGTCTATGTAACCCACGACCAGAGCGAGGCCATGAGCATCAGTGACGATGTGGCGGTCATGAATCAGGGAATTATCGAACAGATGGGACCGCCTGCCGAAATCTATGAAGCGCCAAAATCAAGTTTCGTCGCGGCATTCATCGGAGATACCAACTTCTTTGACGGAACCGTTACCGAGATCACGGACAACGATTACAGCCGGGTGCAACTGGAGAACATGGGCAACCAGCAGATGTTGATTTTCAATGACCGCCGACTCAACGCCGGCGACGGCGTGCATGTCAGCATCCGGCCGGAAAAAATAGATATTTCCGGCGAACATCCGGAGCCGGACAGGAAGAAGAACATCATTAAAGGGCATGTTGAAGATATCATTTATATGGGCAATTCCACCAAGTTCTGGATCAGAGTCGGCAGGCAGTTGATCTCCGTCCAGAAACAGCATTCCGCATTTCTGCTCGACCAGAAGCCAATCCGCTGGAAACAGGAAGTATGGCTGGCATGGCACGCCGATAACGGCTACATACTGGATAATTTCCATGACGCCGACCGCTCGCTGCTTCCGATAAACGTGTCAGAACCGCAAAAACCTGAAAAGGGACATAAGCGAAAATGAGAAAACTCTCCAAAGCGATAAATGAAATGATTATTTCAGCGCCGTCGCTTTTGTGGCTGACTGTATTCTTTCTCATCCCCACCGTCTCCGTATTGCTGATTTCACTGCATCCAGCCGACCAGTACGGCAACATCATGTCCGGCTTCACGGCGGATAACTTCAAGCGGCTGATGGAACCGGTCTACATGAAAATCATCTGGAGAACATTGTGGATATCCGCTGTTTCCACGATCATCTGCGTAACGCTGGCGATACCGGTGGCTTATTACATGGTCGCCTGCAAGGAAAGCGTAAAAAAATGCCTGCTGATCATGATCATCGTGCCGTTCTGGACCAACTTCCTGATCCGGGTGTTCGCCTGGAAAGCGGTGCTGAATCCTGAAGGACCGCTGCGTCACTGGCTGATTCAACTGCACATCATTTCACCGGACACCCTGCTGCTGTACAATATTTATGTGGTGCTGCTGGTGATCGTCTACACTTATCTGCCGTTTGCGATTCTGCCGATCTTCGCCGCCGCCGACAAATTCGATTTCAGCCTGATGGAGGCGGCATACGATCTGGGTGCAACCCGGAAAAAGGCTTTTTTCAAAATCTTCCTGCCCGGCATTTCCTCAGGCATCACCGCCGGAACGCTGATGGTATTCATCCCCGCGCTCGGTTCGTATGTGATCCCGGAAATGGTCGGCGGCACCAGTTGCGATATGGTTGGCAACCTGATTGCCGAGCGGGTACTGGTCGGACGCAATATTCCCGAAGCCTCCGCCTGGGCGTCGGTGCTGCTGATGGTGATTATCGGCCTGCTCGGACTCAGGCTGACGTATATAATTATTAATAATTTCAGATTCAAGCCGTGGAACAATGGAAAAGTGTAAATCTAAAATACCTTTTATTACGACTTTGGGCATTATGCTGCTCTTCTACCTGCCGATGCTGGTGGTGGCGGTTGATTCTTTCAACCCAGGACGTTACAGCGGCAGCGGCTGGAACGGCTTTTCCATGCGCTGGTATGTCAAACTGGTGCAGGACCAGGATGTGATTTCAGCGCTGCTAAATTCCCTGATTATCGGGCTGAGCGCCACAGCGACGGCGGTCATCCTCGGCACGCTTGCCGCCTTCGCGATTCACCTTTACACGGACAAACTGCAGAAAGTCCACCGGCTCATGCTGATCACCCTGCTCGGCATCCCGGATATTCTGATGGGCGTGAGCCTGCTGCTGTTTTTCATATCCATGAAAATGGAACTCGGGCTGTTTACCATCTTTCTGGCGCATGTGACTTTCTGCACCAGCTTCGTGGCCATGACGGTGCTGGCCCGGTTGCAGGATTTTGACTTTTCGACGATCGAAGCCGCCAGGGATTTGGGCGCCGGCTGGGCGATAATCATCCGGCGGGTGATTATCCCGCAGATTGCGCCGGGAATCATCGCCGGCGCGCTGCTGGCCTTCACTATCTCGATTGACGATTTTGTTATCACTTATTTCGTTTACGGGCCTGGCTCAACCACGCTTTCGGTATATATTTACAGTATGATGAAACACGGCACCCCAGTGATAATCAATGCGTTGTCGGTAATATTAATAATAGTAACTTTTATAATGGCGTATGCCATCAACAAACTAATGAGCAGGAAAAATGAAAACATTGCTTAAACTCTTAAAAATGTCGCTGTGCCTCTCGCTGATGCTGCTGGTCGTATCATGTGCCGACCAGAAGAAAACCCTCTATCTGTACAACTGGGCGGACTACCTGTCGCCGCAGCTGGTTAAGGATTTCGAGGAGAAAAATAACTGCCGGGTGGTGATCTCCTACTTTGATTCGAATGAATCCATGTACGCCAAGATGAAAGCCGGAGCCCAGGGTTATGACCTGATTTTCCCGACCAGCTATATCGCCGCGGTGATGGCCAAACAGAACATGCTAATGCCGCTGGACAAGAGCAGAATACCCAATATCAAATACATGATGCCGGATATTCTGGAAAAGCTCGAAGACGCGAAAATGGAATATTCCATTCCCTACGCCGTGTCATTCTCCGGCATCGGCTATAACAATGAAGTGGTCACCGATTTCAAACCCTCATGGAACATGTTCGGAAACAAGAAATACGCCGGACGGATGACAATGCTCAACGACGTGCGCCAAACCTTCGGCGCGGCGCTGAAATATCTGGGCTACAGCTTCAATTCCACCAATGACAAGGAAGTTGAAGCCGCCAGGAATCTGCTGATGGAATGGAAGAAAAACCTGGCCTCGTTTACCGTGGATGACGCAAAACTCGGCATTGCCTCCAAGGATTTCATGGTTATTCAGGGTTACAACGGCGACATCCTTCAGATCGGCAAAGAGAAGAAATATGTGTCGTTCGCTGTCCCGGAGGAAGGCACCGCGCTGGCGGTTGACCTGATGGTGATTCCGTCCTCCGCTAAAAATCCGGAGCTGGCTTATGCCTTCATCAATTACATGCATGATCCGGAAGTCTGCGCGAAAAATATGGTTTTCATCAACTACCTGATGCCCAATACCGCCGCCGCCAAACTGATCCCGCAGGAACTGAAAGACAATCCGTCGTTCATGATGAAGCCGGATGTATTCCAGAAAAGCGAAGTGCTGCGCGATCTGGGCGATTACAATCAGACCTACATTAAGTATTGGAACCTGATTAAGGCAAAATAAATACTGGAAGTCAGGAGTAAGGAGTAAGGAGTCAGAATAATACAGGATACAGATACCAGAATGGAACCGGTTTTAATGGATGGTTGTGCTCCGTCACAACCGGGATTTCAAGATTTATTTTTTAGTTCCAAAGCACCTTAGAACTTTAGAACTTCTTATCGTGTCCTCTGTGGTTAAGATAGAATTGGAACCGGAATTTCAGGGTATAGCGGAATATTAACAGCAGGAATTAATTATGGGGAAGTTTCCTTTTACCATTCTAGCATTACTGCTTATGGCTGTAATACTGTTTGCAGTCACATTCTTTGTCCAGCAAAAGGCATCTATCAGTGTCGATATCAACGGCATTGACGCAAAAGTTCCACTGGTTCCGGTAGACTCCAAAAATCTCACTGTCAAAAATCTGGATTGGATGGGTAAAGATCAGCTGTTCTACATGGTTGCCACCAGCAAATATTTATCCACTGATTTAACTGATTTTACCCTCACCTTCACCCCGAAAAATGACGGTGAAATCTCAATTATTTTAAAGGATCTTCGTTTCCGTGGAACTGATGAATCACTGGTCGCCGCCTATCATTGTGTTCAAGTAACTAACGCCGTTTTGGAGAAAGCGGACTTCAAGCTGCTGACCGACACCCCGAAATTAAGTGCGCTGGATGGCGGAATGCCGGCAGACAATCCGGATGACAAATCAGCGCCGCCGCTGCTGCTTGTTGCACCCGGAACATCCTATAAAGCATCAATATCCGTAAGAAATGGCATTCCTGTAACCGTCAAATTCAGCGCTAAAATCGTAAATAAATACCGGCCGGCAGACAAAACAAAATAAGCTGCCCGCAAAGTCATTAAGCCGCAAAGAAATCGTTTTTCTGTTTATAAGACTCTTCTGCTCCGGTTTCAGAATCTGCGTCCATCTGCGTCATCAGTGGATCATTCCTAAGTTTATAGTCCAGTGTAGCATAATGCGGTCTATCCTGTCCGTTCCTGTTAAACAATTTCAGTTTTCCGGTTCATTGATTTATCGTTTGTTAACGCATCTTATTTTGAGTCGCGGGATTTTTAGATAATGTCGCCAATATTAAAGCGATACCGGAATATGAAAATTCGACAGCCCGGCCCAGGCGGCGCAGTGTCGCCGCACTTCCTAAGGCATAGCCAGAAAAATACAAAATCAGGGGAAAATGATTAAGTTAATCCCCGGGCATTCTCTGCTTCTTTGTGCCTTTGTGGTTATACTCTCCTGTTGGCGTTTTATTGCGTTTCCGGAAATTAATATAAAAATATAGGTTAGTTGCAAAATCTTTCAAAAAAAATCAAATTTTTACATAATTTAGTTG
>JBAWXM010000362.1:0-5286 GCA_037144075.1 Lentisphaerota bacterium
AGAGTGCGAATCCAAATTAAAAAGATCGCTACTGCTTTGCGGCGAGCGCCTTGCGGCCGTTTTTTTCCATTCATCCTTCATGCGCTGCGGGCATCGCCTGTCAGTTGGAGCGAAAAAATCCAATTCACAATCCTGCTCGCCTATTCTTAAATTTTCAGCCGCGCAGAGTATAACACGCCGGATTTCAGCAGGAAGCATATTCCCGGCATGCTGGCAGGATGAGGTTGAAAACTCACATTTTACAGGAATCCGGCAGTCAGAAACGGCGGTAGATCCATTCCGGGAGTATCCGGAGCGCCCATGAGACTAAACGCCAGCGGCGGGTGATATATGCGATTTTTTTGCGTTTGCGGATACTCTCATATATCTGTGCAACCGCTTTTTCCGGAGTTGCCGCCCAGAATATCTGCTTGCCTTTGGCCATGTCCGTCAGCACAAAGCCGGGACGGATGTCGGTAACATGAACCGGAAGCTTCTTTTTAGCCGCGATCAGCCGCAATCCTTCAAGATAATTAGAGACATATGCTTTGGACGCATTATATGCCGGAGTTTCCGCATTGCCGCGAAACAGCGCCACAGAAGAAATTCCAACAAGGTGTCCGTAACCCTGTTTCAGGAAAAACCGCATCGAAGCATCCGCTATCGCGGTAAAACCTTTGACATTGACGTCAACAGTTTCGTTTTCCAGTTTCCATTCCAGTCCGGGATTGATATGTCCGGTTCCGGCGCTGATCACGACCAGATCAACGCTGCCCTGAGACTGAAGATATTCCTCGAAATCTTCAAAAGCGTCTTTACTGGTAATATCTTTCAGTGCGATAAAACTGGATTTGCCGAGGTCTGACTGCAGTTGCGAAAGCCGTGCCAGGCGCCTGGCACAAAGTCCGACTGTATATCCTTTGCGCGTCAGCACATATGCCAGCGCCCACCCGATACCGGATGATGCCCCCACGATTATCGCTTTTTTTGACGTTTGCTCTGTCATATATCACCTGACTGATGCATATAGTTTATCCGTGCGGTCATGCCGCAAGTAAAATAATTACCGTACAGAATCTATAATAGCGCTTAATCTAAAAGATGCATAATATTTTATGCAAAATTGCTTTAATTCTTTAATTTTACGGCATTTTCATAACGGTTATACGGATTTGTCTAAAATATACCAGTATGTGTCGAATGTCCAGAACCGGATAAAAACTTATGGCAAATTTTGTACTGGATATTGATTTATTTATCAGGGAAGGCTATCTTAACAGGATAAATATTTAACTTTTAAGCTACTAATCAGGAGACATATATGGAAATGCAGGGTGTTTATACAGCGCTGGTAACGCCGTTTTCACGTGGTGCCGTCGATTTCGGCAAACTGCGTGAACTGGTTGAATTCCAGATTGCCGGAGGCGTCGACGGGATCGTTCCGGTCGGCACTACCGGCGAATCGCCGACTTTATCTTTTGAAGAACACATGAAAGTGATTGAGATCACTATTGAAACCGCTAAAAAGCGCTGCCAGATCATTGCCGGAACTGGAGCAAATTCCACATCCGAAGCCATTGAACTGACAAAGCATGCCAAGACCGCTGGCGCCGACGCGACGCTGCAAGTCACTCCATACTACAATAAGCCTACCCCTGAAGGGCTATATCGCCATTTTTCCACGATTGCCGACCAGACCGGCCTGCCGGTGGTGCTGTATAACGTTCCAGGCCGTTCATGCGTGCCGATTACAGTTGAAACGATTGCCCGCCTGAGCAAGAATCCGCTGATTGTCGCGGTCAAGGAAGCAGGCGGCAGTGTCGAACGCGTTTCCGCCATACTTGATGTCTGCGACATCACGGTATTGAGCGGCGACGACATGTTGACAGTCCCCATGATGGCGGTCGGTGCAACCGGCATTATCAGTGTGGCGTCGAACATCATTCCGGCCGAACTCAAGACAATGGTAAACGCCGCCGCCGCAGGAGATTTCGGCAAGGCGATGACACTGCACAAGAAGTACTATTGCCTGTTCCGCGACCTGTTCGTCGAAACCAATCCGATTCCGATCAAAACCGCGATGGCGATGAAAGGAATGATAGCGGAAGAGTTCCGTCTGCCACTGTGTGAGATCAGCGCTGTCGGCAGGGAAAAGCTGGTTGCCGCTCTAAAGCGTTGCGGCATTCTTTAATCTGGATCAGACAGTTGATAGTGTATTATTTGTTAATGAGTTGTATGCAATTAATAGAAATAAATAAGACCGTCCAATGACGGTCTTATTTATTTTAAGCGGATTAAGTATCCCAACCATGACAACCTCAATATACAATTATTCTACTTTTGTTTAAAAAAATGATAATTGTTATTGTTTTTTTATGAAATAAGTAGTATAAGGTATATATGTGGGGGGTTATTTATGTATTATCGCTGTTGCATATACAGACTATCTCATATTCAACTGGAGCGGGCAGTCATGTGCTGCAGAAGCCGTCTGCTTCCGGTATGCTTCATGCTGTTGACATTCTTCTTCCAAACCACCCCTGCCTGTATTGGCGAAAGCCAAAAACCGGACAAAGTAATATTACAGTTGAAATGGAAACACCAGTTTCAATTTGCCGGATATTACGCGGCGCTTGAAAACGGTTATTACAGGGAAGCAGGACTTGATGTGACAATTATTGAAGCACAGTCGGGCGTTGATCCCGCTGAAGCGGTGTTGTCCGGCAAGGCCGATTTCGGAGTTGCAGGAAGTTCTCTTGCACTTTTGCGCGACAAAGGGAAGCCGGTGGTGGTGCTTGCCGCCATATTCCAGCACTCCCCGCTGGTCATCATGATGAAAGATGACGGCACAGTCGCCGATGTGCGTTCGCTTGCAGGCAAAAGGGTGATGATTGAGCCGCTGTCCGCGGAGGTGATGACATATCTGGAACTGGAGAACGTAAAATCCGATTCCATGACAATCCTGCCGCATTCATTTGACGTTAATGACTTGATTGAGAATAAAGTGGATGCCATGACAGTATATACCACCACCGAACCATATCGTCTCCGCAAGCTGAAGATTCCATACAAACTGCTTGAGCCGCGCTCCTGCGGCATAGACTTCTACGGCGACTGTCTGTTCACCACCGAAAACCAGATAAAGCTTCACCCTGAGCGAGTGAAAGCTTTCCGCGAAGCATCACTGCGCGGGTGGAAGTATGCCATGGATCATCCGGAAGACGTCATGGCAATTATCCGCCAGAAATACAACCGGAGGTTATCCAGGGAGCAATTACAGTTTGAAGCAGTGGAAATGCGGTCGCTGATTAATCCGAACATCATTGAAATCGGTTATATGAACCGGGCAAGGTGGCAGCATATTGTGGACACTTACAAAAAGGCAGGCCAGATAACGTCGGATATTGAGTTGAAGGATTTCATTTATGCGACAGCTCCATTTTCATTCCGCCAGAAACCGTATTACGCTGCAATGACGTTTCTGGTGCTGCTCGCCCTGGGTATTGGCATCACCGCGATGCGTTTCAGGCGGCTTAACTTGATCCTGAAACGAGAGATCGAGTTGCGCGACCATGCGGAGAAGGAATTGAAAGATACCAGGAATATTCTGGAAGCCGCATTTGAACAGAGTCCGGCTGGAATTATAATCGCGGATGCTCCTGACGGCAGCATCAGGTACTTCAATAAAGCCGCCCGGCAGATATTGGGCAGCGCCGAGGACGAGACTGTTGTCGGGATTGGCGGCAAGCAGTTTACGCCCGGCGAGCAACTGCTGTATCCTGACGGAACAAAAGTCAAGCCGGAGGAAAGGCCGCTGGTCAGGGCAATACTGCATGGAGAAAGCTGCAGCAAGGAATTTATCAGCCGCAAAGGCAGCAGTGAACAACGTGTTATATGGACCAAAGCCGCGCCGGTAGTTGATGACATGGGTGTAATCCAGGCCGGAATCGCGGTAGTTCTGGATATTACTGAACGTAAAAAGGCGCAACTGGCATTACAGGAAAGCGAAAGGCGTTTTAAGACGATGGCCGATACCGCCCCCATACTGCTATGGATGTCAGGACCGGGCGGCTTGTGTACATATTTTAACCGCCGATGGCTGGAGTTCACCGGACGGTCGCTGGAAGACGAATTAAGCAGCGGCTGGAGCGACTGCATACATCCGGAAGATCATCAGCAATGTCTTTATGCCCGCACAAAGGCATTAAACGCCCGTCAGCCGTTTGTTATAGAATACCGTCTGCGCCATAACAGCGGAGAATATCGCTGGATCATGGATTCCGGCGTTCCGCGTTTCAATGCCGACGGCGGCTTTCTAGGTTATATCGGAACCGGAACAGACATTACCGACCGGAAAATTGCGGAAGATGAATTGCGCGAAAGCGAAGTCCGCTTCAGACAGGTCGCCGAGAACGCCTGCGATATGGTCTGGGAAGTTGACGCCTCCGGCATGTATACTTATTGCAGCTCTGTGGTAAAACATATTCTGGGTTACTCCAATTCAGAATTAGTCGGTCATAAGCATTTCTACGATCTTTTCGCGCCGGAAGTGCGGGAGGAACTGAAAACGGCGGCGCTGACAGCGTTTAAGCGTCTGGACCCGGTCAGGAATTTTGTTAATCCCTGCATTCACAAGAACGGCAAAATGGTTTTTATGGAAACCAGCGGAGTGCCCGTCTTAAATGAGAATGGAATGCTTATCGGCTATCGCGGCACCGATACTGACGTAACAGAGCGAAAACTCGCAGAAAAGGAACTGCATGAAAGAGAACAGTTCCTGCGGCAGGCTGAACATATTTCCCGGATTGGAGGCTGGAAAGTCAATACCCTGACAAAAAGTTTGTTCTGGACTGAAGGAATCCGCAATATTCTGGAATTGCCGGCTGACTACCATCCGGCAATGGAAGAATGGTTTAAGTTCTTCGCGCCTGAGTATGTTCTGCAGGTGAAAGAAACAATTCATAAATCCATGAAGCATAGTTCAGAGTTCGTAATCGAAGCGGAGGCCGTTACAGCAACCGGCAGGCGGTTCTGGGCTGAAATCAGGGGTTCCACGCAGATAGACAGCATGGAAGGCCCGCAAATAATGGGAACTTTTCAGGACATAACCGACCATAAGCTTACCGAAGATTTCTTAAAGGGCAGTCTTTGATAAAACAGCTTATTATTCAAAAAGGATATAAGCCGGTCAACTATGCCGACAGTTGTTATACTCTGCGCGGTTGAAAATTCAACATAGATGAACAGGATTGTGGATTTGATTTTTGGAGTCCGACTGACGTGCGATATAAATATCGCCGGGAGGAG
>JBAWXM010000363.1:0-5255 GCA_037144075.1 Lentisphaerota bacterium
TATGCCGCGCTAAGTCCTCTGTGGTAAAACTGGCTGTTTTCTGTGGTTAAAGTCCCGGCGCAGCCGGTTAAGTTCATTAGCATTGAACAGCACTGGACACTCCCGGGGTTTTACTTCATTCACTTTATAATCCAGCGACTGCGTGATTTCTTGCGGTACTATCGTTCCGGCCTGACAAAATACGAGTTCCAGCGTAATGACCGCACGGGAGGCAACTGCAAAAAACGGCAGTATTGTCGGGAAAGACATAATATCCATTGCTTAAAAAAACAATGGCCGCAATATGCTGAAGCAGGAGGAAAAAATATCAGACCGGACAGAACGGCTTATTTTTTCCTGAATACGATTCTGCCTTTGCCGAGGTCATAGGGCGACATTTCCATCGTTACCGAATCACCAGGCAGAATGCGGATAAAATTCAAGCGCATCTTCCCGCTGATATGAGCGATGACCATGTGTTTATTTTCGAGTTCCACTCTGAACATAGTGTTCGGCAACAGTTCCCTGACCACACCCTCAACTTTGATTACATCTTTTGACACGTTAAAATCTCCGGTTCTCTTTCCGTAATAAGTACCATGTGCTCAAAATGAGCGGATAATTTACCATCGCGAGTTCTGACCGTCCAATGGTCCGGCTCCGTAAAAACCTTATGAGTTCCGAGATTGAGCATCGGCTCGATCGCCAATATCATTCCCGGCGCCAGTTTAGGTCCGCGGTAAATACAAACAAAATTCGGGACTTCGGGCGGCTCGTGCAGTTTAGTGCCGCAGCCGTGGCCGACATATTCCCGGACAACCCCCAGTTTAGCTTTATCCGCAACGCGTTGAATTGCGGCGCTGATATCTTTAACGTAGTTGCCTGAACGCGCTTTTTCAATACCTGCTTTCAATGCAAGCTCAGTAAATTCCAGTAATTCACGGGTGCGCGGCGGAATTTCCGTCTGCATCGCCAGGGTTACTGCGGTATCGCCGATGCCGCCGTTCAGCTCCACGCCGATATCAATACTGACAATATCCTCGGGCTGAAGAATCCGGTCGGGGCGGCCGATACCGTGAACGACTTCGTCATTCACTGAAATGCAGATCTGGCCCGGATAGCCCCGGTATCCCAGAAACGCGCTTCTGCCGCCGGTCTGAAAGATTAAACGTCCGGCCAGCTCGTCAATATCCTTAGTGGACATTCCCGGCCGGATCAGATTGGCGAGCTGGTCACGCACATAGGCCGCAGCCGCGCCCGCGGCGCGGATGTTGACAATTTCCTGCGGCGTATGAATGACACAGTCGGGTTTCGACATTAGCAAAGTTCCTTCAGCAGGGCGGCATGAACTTTTTCTTTTTCGGTTTCGGTGATCGCCACCAGCAGGCCTTTTTTCGAATAATATTCAATCAGGGGCTGGGTCTGGGCGTAAAATACTTTCAGTCTTTCCTTCGCGGTTTCCATTGAATCATCCGCGCGCTGGAAAAGTTCGCCGTCGCAATCATCACAGGCTTTTTCTGATTTCGGCGGGGAGAAGAGCTTATTATAGATCTTGCCGCATTTTTTGCAGGAGATTCTGGCGGTGAGGCGCTTCAGCAGCATTTCATCCTCAACCTTGAAATAGATAACCGCGTCAAGTTTTCTGCCTGCATCGGTCAGCGCCTGGCCCAGCAGGTCGGCCTGATTAATGGTGCGCGGGAAACCGTCGAGAATGAAGCCGCTGTTGCAGTCCGGCTGCGCCAGACGGGCTTTAACCATGCCTGCGACGATCTCGTCCGGTACCAGTTCGCCTCTGCTCATAATGGCGGAAGCCTGTTTGCCGAGTTCAGTGCCTTTGGCAATCTCAGCGCGGAGGATGTCCCCGGTTGAAATGTGCGCGAACGGATGCTGCTCCTTCAGAATGGCGGAAAAAGTGCCTTTTCCTGCTCCTGGGGCTCCCAGGAAGATCAAATTTTTCTTTTTCAGCATTTTAATGCTCCTTGTTGTTTTAGACTTCTATATTTTTAACGTTTTTAAAATTGACTACAGCTTTTCAAGTTTCAAGTTTTAAGTTTTAAGTTTTATCCTGACTCCTGACTCCTCACTCCTCACTTGTTTTTGAGAAAATCCTGTAACTGGTCCGCGGAAAATTCATTTTGCGTTCCGGTCTGCATTTCCTTGCAGACGACAATGCCCTTTGCCAGTTCGTCGTCGCCACAGATGATCACATAACGGGCGTTGACTTTATTAGCGGAACGCATTTGAGCCTTCATACTTTTGGCTTCGACTTCCACCGCGGTCGGAATTCCGGCAAAGCGCAGACGGGCGGCCAGCTTCAAATTGAAATCCCTGGCCTGATCGCCCATGCTTAACAGAAACACCGGCTGAACACTGTCAACCGGCGGCGGTACTTTCAGCGCTTCCTGCACCATCAGCAGACGTTCCAGGCCGATACCGAAACCGACGCCAAGCATCGGCTTGTTCTCTTCCGGCAGGAAGAGTTCATAACGTCCGCCGCCGGAAATGGCATTTTGCGCGCCGAGTCCGGAGTGCGTCACTTCAAAGACGGTATGCACATAGTAATCCAGGCCGCGTACCAGCAGCGGATCAACTTTATAGGCAATACCCATCGTATCCAGGACACTGCACACCCGCTTGAAGTAATCCTGCGATTCCTGACTGAAGCTGGTGAAGTATTCCGGGGTTGAATCAATAATTTTCCGGCATTCATGCTGCTTGCAGTCAAGAATGCGCCAGATATTTTTGTCCAGCCGGGTTTTGCAGTCGTTGCACATCGTGCCGATATGCTCACGGAAAAATGTGCGCAAACTATCTTCCGCCGGTTTGCGATCCTCCCGCGAGCCGCGGGTATTGATCAGCAGTTGAGCGTCCGGAATGCCGAGTTCGCGGAGATAGTGCATCAGCATGGCAATGCATTCCGCGTCTAGTTCAGGCGCTACCCGTCCGACATTTTCCACGCCGGCCTGATGAAATTGACGGCGGCGTCCGGCGGCGGGGCGCTCTCCCCGGAACATCGGTCCCATATAAAAAACACGCTTTTCATTGCCGTTCATGACATCGGTGCCACGCAGCGCCCGCATGACGCCGGCGGTGCCTTCCGGACGCAGCGTCAGGCTGCGTCCGCCGCGGTCGTCGAAACTGTACATTTCCTTCTGCACGACTTCCGTCTGGTCGCCGATTCCGCGTTTGAACACTTCAGTGTATTCAAAGACCGGAGTCCGCAGTTCGCCGTAGCCGTACAAGCCGAAAACGGTTCTGGCGGTTTCCTCCAGGCGGCGCCACAAAGCGGCTTCTTCCGGGAAAATATCCGCGGTTCCGGGAGGAGGAGAAGAGTTTGCCATTTTTATTCTGCCTTAATTTTATTTACAGTTCAGTCCGCCGGATAAAAAACAAATTGCGCCGGGCGGGTATCGCCGGGCGCAATTCATCAATTATCATATCCCCAGGCGGAACATAATTATCTGGCGCTTTTAGTATTCAGCTTTTCAACGCGGTCTTTCAGCTCTTTGCCGGCGCGGAATTTGACCACAGCGCGTTCAGGAATCACCACTTCGTTTTTCGGACGGTTGGGATTGCGGCCTTTGCGGCTCTTGCGTATTTTCACTTCGAACACACCGAAGTTTCTCAGTTCGATCGTGTTTCCGGCAGCCAGTTCATCGGCCACATAGTCAAGTGTCTTCTGTACTACTTCAGCCACATCGTTCTGGATAAGTGCTGTTTCCTTGGCAATCTTTACCACCAAATCGCGCTTCGTCATTCTTTTTGCCTCTTTCTTTAGACTTGTTCTATTTATTCTAATTTTATAATTTTGAGTATCGTAAAAACTTCTTAAGTTATCCTTGGTTAACATCTTATTCAAAACCTGAATATAAAAATTTTGCAATTTTTCTTTTAAAATCTAATCAAAAACAGGTTGCAATTTTTTGGCCGGCGTTTTCCGGACATTAAAAACGTCCAATCCGGATATGACATTGGGAACGTCGCTTTCTCAATAGTTCACCCCTTATATGCAAGGCTGTTCAAGCTGGCATTTTACCCCCCCCTATTATGACTTAAATTTCAAAAAATACAAATCTTCTGAGCATAATTACGCATTGATATTTATATCTTATTGGGGGGATTCTTTATGATTGTGAAACTATCTTTGGAATGCGGCGCCCCTGCGCCGCGCTGGCTCTGTTGCAAAACTTCTGTATTCCGGCATCTGCTGAATATTTGTGACGTCATACCATATCCCAAACGGCACGGGAGCGTCTGACAGGAAAAGTCCAAGTACTGCCGTTTAAGTTTATTAGCATTGAACAGCCCTGCATTTTATGCCAGTGGCTGAAAGCCGTATTTGACTTATGCGCTTCCGGGTATATTTTTAATCAGGAGATCATATCTAGGGGGATATTCTTTATGGAATATAAGTTGCAGGATTTGATTGATGTGCCAAAAGTTCAGGAATTATTGGACAGTCTTTACGATGCGTTCCGTCTTCCTTCCGCGATTGTTGACCTGCAAGGCAATATTCTAACAGGCTCCGGCTGGCAGGATATCTGCACTAAATTTCATCGCATTAACCCTGTTTCTGAATTGGAATGCCGTAAAAGTGACCTGTATATCATGGATCATCTTCCGGAAGCTGATCCTGCTGTCATGTACTGCTGTCCGCATGGCCTGGTTGACTGCGCGGCGCCGATTATTATTTCCGGGATCCATGTGGCGAACATTTTTACCGGCCAGTTATTTCTGGAGCCTCCGGATATGGAATTCTTCAGGAAACAGGCCGCAAAGTTCGGATTCGACGAACAGGCATATCTGGAGGCTGTTACTAAAGTTCCGTTGTTTACCAGAGAGCATCTCTATTTAAACCTTGCTGTAATCCGCAAGTTTACCGAAATGCTTGGCGAAATAGGCTTAAAACGGCTGCAGAGCATAAAATCCGAAGAAAACCTGCAAAAGAATCAGGAGCGGCTGAATTTAGTGTTGAGCACATCCCATATGGGAGTTTTTGAATGGGATATTATAGAAAACAAGCGGGTATGGGATGAGCAGATGCATCGTCTGATGGGGTTGCAGCCTGGCACATTTTCCGGCAGATCGGAAGATTTTTTCCGGATTGTCCATCCGGATGACCGTCCGCAATTGCAGACCGCAATTAACAAGGCCGTCACTGAAAGATGCGATTACGAGTCAGTATTCCGTGCGATCTGGCCGGATGGCAGCGCTCACCACATTGCTTCACGCGGTAAAGTACATTTCGACCAAGACTGGCGCGCAGTCAAATTTGC
>JBAWXM010000364.1:0-5239 GCA_037144075.1 Lentisphaerota bacterium
CGAAGCAAAACTTAAATACACTTTAACCACGAAATTCACGAAAAAGCACGAAAAAGAACCAATACGCTTTCATTCCGCCCTGCGGAATGAAAGCGTATTGGTGGATTTCTTCCGTGTCAGTTTCGCCTTGCAGTATGCTTATACAGCATCGGTTTGCTTTCTTGAATCTACGCCCAAGCCTTCGCATTGACGAAAGTCAGGGGGAACTGTCTTTTTCCGTAACTCGCCACCGGCGGCTCGCCTGGCGTGATCCAACGGCGAGGCGTTGGTAGCCGGAACGGCGAAATCAAGAATGCCGCTACGGAGAGCGGCGTTCCCGGGGTTTCCTTCACTTCCTTCACTTCCTTCACTTCCTTCATGTTCTTCATGTTCTTCATGTTCTTCATGTTCTTCATGTTCTTCATGTTCTTCATGTTCTTCATGGTGAAGTGTATTTGTCTTTCCTCAGTGTGCTATGCGTCCTCTGTGGTAAAACTGTATTGGCTTTATTTCGTGAATTTTCGTGTTTTTCGTGGTAAATCGGTTTTATCGGTTTTTCGCTTTCAATTATTTCGCATGCGGATGAGCGTTGTTGTATGCTTTTTTCAGTCTTTCGGCGCTGACATGGGTGTAAATCTGGGTGGTGCTTAGATTCGCGTGGCCGAGCAGTTCCTGCACACTGCGCAGATCGGCGCCGGCGTCCAGCATGTGGGTGGCGAACGAATGGCGCAATTTGTGCGGAGTGAGGTCTGGCGGCAGCCCGGTGGCTTTCAGATAAAGTTTCAGATTGCGCTGAAATGACCTGGCGGTAAGCCGGGTTCCGAGCTTGTTTACGAATAACGGCGCGTTGTTCCGTTCATTCGACGTCCGCAGTTTCCGCAGTTTCATATATTCCCTGATGGCTTTTACCGCCGGGCCGCCGAGGGCGCACAAACGCTCTTTCTTGCCCTTGCCTTTGAGTTTGGCAATATCGCTGATCAGATCAACGTCGCCTATATTCAGGCTTACGGCTTCATTGATTCGCAGTCCGCCGCTGTAGATGATTTCAATCAGCGCGGCGTCGCGGGCTCCAGCGAATGCGGCGGAATCGTCGTCTTTGGCGGTGCCTGCTTCCGCGGCGTTCTTCCAGTACAGGGCAGGGGCGTCCGCCAGGCCGGATACCTGGTCAACTGACATGAAACGCGGCAGATTGCGTTCTTTTCTTGGTGAATTCAAGCCGGAAAACGGATTCTTTTCGACAATATCCTCCCGCACCATAAACCGGAAAAAAGAGCGGATGGCGGAGATTTTGCGGAGCACGGAGGTTTTCGCCAGACCGATTTTCTGAAGCTCCACGACCAGGCTTCTGGCGGTGAAAACATCCACTTTTTTCCAGTCCTGAAAATCCGTCTCTTTCGGATACATTAACTGGACGAATTGAGCTATGTCCTGGCGGTAGCTTTCAATCGTATGATCGCTGGCCTGGCGTTCATGGGTCAGGTACTGCAGAAATGATTCAACCGGATTCATGACAGTTTCTCTGTTATTTTAATTGTTTTTTGCTGGTTTAATATTACGTTAATATCACATGATATTCAAATTGAACAGTAAAATTATAATTACATAAAGAGGAATTTATATTTTATGATTAAAATGGCGGCCATTATTTTGAGCGCGGCGATGATTTCGCTGAACTCTGCCGGCGCGGAAACACAAAAACCTCAAGCTCAGTCACTGGCGCAACCGGTCAAGGGCGTAGTCAAGGTGCAGGCGCTGAATGTCCGGGTCAAGCCCGGACCGCATTTCTCGGCAGTGTCCAAACTTAAACGCGGCGACGATGTTGCCGTGCTGAGGCAGGTGAAAGACTGGTACGAGATCGTGCTTCCCGCCGATGCATCGGTCTGGGTCGCGGCAGCGCAGTTGAAAGACGGCAAAACGCTTTCTGAATCGAAATTGAGAGCCGGCGCGGGAGTGGCTTATGAAGCTTACGCCAACACGATTCCCGCTGGAATCGAGTTGAACATTCTGGACAAAAGCAAGCCTGACTGGATAAAAATCGCCGCACCTTCAACTTTGACCGGCTGGGTCAGCAAGGCTCTTATCAACGTCAGTGCCGAGGACACTAGGAAACTTGAAGGGGATATTGCCGCCGCCAGGCCCGTTGATGTTAAAGATGTGAAAGGCACGGATAAAAAGGATGCCGCGGATGCCGCCGCCAAGCCGGACGACAAGAAAGCGGCTGTTGCCGATAAAGATAAAAACACTGACAAAGCCGCCGCCAAAGAAAAGACACTGCCTTTTATCGCGGACAGCGATAAAAATGTTACGCTCGAAGGCGATATCTATCCTCTGGATAAGAAAACAGCTGTTTATGTGACTCACGCTTTGTTCAAGCCGCAAAAAACTGGTGATCCTGTTCTGGTGTGTTATCTGCATGCCTCGAAGCTGAGCTTAGCGCCGTGGAATGAAAAGTCTGTCCAGATTAAAGGCAAGCAGCGCATGGTAAGAAAATGGAAGACCCCGGTGGTTGAAGTAGAGAAAGTGACTCCGCAGCTTCAAGGAAATTAACCATGCGTAATCTGTTTTTGATGTTGATTCTTGCCGGTGCTGTCTGTGCTGCTGCCGCGGAACCGGCTTTGAAGATTGATAGTAATGACGAAGCGCTTCTCCAGGAACTGCGTTTATCGCCCGAGAAGTATTTGTTAAAACATGTTTCGCTGAAAGTTAAATTTAATGCTTTCAGGACTAATCTGTCGAGAGAAGCAGCAGCCTCAGGGATGAAACATGACACTTACTTATGGTTGAATGTCCATCCGTCGCCGTTACAGATTTTCATGTTTAAGAAAGGCGCGGACTTTGGGATGAAGCGCGGCTCGGTGGTTACGCTATATTGCAGGGTGCAAAAATTTAATACCACCCGCAATGTAGATTATTATCTGCTGGTTGAGCGTATTGACTCGGAAGACCAGCCGGCTGAAAAAGCAGGCAGCCAGAAATGAATCGCCGTGGCTGCCTGTTTGAATCGTGCATGAAATATTTAAACTGAAGAGGTAATTTCAAAAGTAGTCAGAATTCAGGAGCCAGTAGTTCCCGCAGTGCGGGATTAGACTAACTTCCAGCAGTACATAAAACTGGATTAGAGTTAGAATTTCATTCTGAATTCTGTCTTCTGAATTCCCGCAAAACGGGAGTTTTGGCAATTGGCTCTGAAAAAGAAAATTATAAATACTCAAGGAGATTTCTGATGAAAAGAGTTTTAGTTTTTTGCGCAGCGTTTTTTGCCGCAGCCAATATTTTTGCCCTCGGTCCGGAAGTGCAAACTGCGCAGGAAGCGGAAATTATGGCTAAACGTGAGGCCGATTCCGCCGCCAAGCGCATTGAAATGGTGTCGGTGGTGAAGATTTTCACGGTGAGCAGCCAGCCGGATTATTACCAGCCCTGGCAGAATCAGGGACAGCGGCAGTCAACCGGATCAGGATTTGTCATTTCCGGCAACCGGATATTGACCAATGCGCATAACATTGCCAACCAGACATTTGTCATGGTGCGCAAACAAAGCGATCCCACCCGCTTTATCGCGAAGCTGGAATTCGCCGGTCACGATTGCGATCTGGCGATTTTAAAAGTGGACGATCCGAATTTTTTCAAGGACCTTCCGCCGATGACGCTGGGAGAGATGCCCAGGCTCCAGGATAAGGTTTCCGTGCTTGGCTACCCGATCGGAGGCGATAATATTTCGGTCACGGAAGGCGTGGTTTCCAGAATTGAGCCGATTACCTATTCCCACAGCGGGGTCAATCTGCTGGCTGTTCAAATTGACGCGGCCATCAATCCCGGCAACAGCGGCGGGCCGGTAATGGATAACGGAAAAGTGGTAGGCGTGGCGTTCCAGGGACTGACCCAGGCTCAGAATATCGGGTTTATTATTCCGATGCCGGTGATCCGCCATTTTTTAAAGGACGTTGAGGACGGAGTTTTTCAGGGATTTCCGGATTGTCCGTTCGACGCCATGAAAATGGAAAATCCGGACTTGCGGCGCTGGATCGGCATGGCGCCGGACCAGTCGGGCATCATGATTAAAGAGTTGCCGCCGCTACTGAAGAAGAAAGGGATTTTTAAAGTCAATGACGTGGTTATGGAGATTGACGGGGTGAAAGTCGCCAATGACGCCACCGTGCCGTTCCGTCAGACCGAAGTGATCTTCTTCGCCAATATGATCTGGGAGAAATATATCGGCGACAACTGCCGCTTCACTATTTTGCGCGACAGGAAGAAAATTGATATAAATTACAAGCTGGAAAAGCCTGAACGTCTGGTGCCTGCGCGTACTTTCGACAAACTTCCGGTTTACTATATTATCGGCGGCCTGGTGTTTGTGCCGCTGACCACCAATTATCTCGACTGCTGGGGCGGTTACTGGGCGAAGGCCCCGCGCGAACTGGTCAATTTCCTGTTTGACGGAGACATCACCTTGAAGCGCGATGAAGTGGTAGTGCTTTCCATGGTGCTGGCGGACAGTATCAATATGGGATATCAGGAGATCAATGCTGCCGCGGTGATTAAAGCCAACGGCATTAAGCTGAAAAACCTGAAGCATCTCATTGAAATTATCGAAGGCATGGACAGCGGATTCCTGGAATTGGAAATGCAGTCCAGAGATAAAGTAGTTATGGATATAAAAGCAGGCAGAAAAGCTACTACTGAGATTTTGGCGCGTTACCGGATTCCGGCTGACCGCAGCGAAAATTTCAAGCAGGAACCAGCCGGTTTCAAGCTGCCGCTCATTCCAAAATTATTTTGATTTTAAGTCTTTTTAACCGCAGAAACGCCAGGGCTGTTCAATGCTAATGAACTTAACCGGCTGCGCCGGGGCTTTAAATCCATTCTCGCACAAAGGCACAGAGGCACAAAGAACAGCCTGTTTCCACCACAGATGGCTTAGCGCGGCATAGCCGCAACCAAAAAATACACCTAAGGAGTCGTTCAAAAATAACTGGTACTTTCTACTGGTGTCTCGGTGGCACTTTCGGCTTTGCCGGTTCGTTTCAAAGCTACGGCTTTGCTCCTCTCCGGCAACCCCAAAATTTCTCCCCGATACCCTCAGTATAAAAATACCACTTATTTCTTTACGGCTCCTTAACCACGAAAAGCACGAAAATTAACGAAAAAAGCCAATACAGTTTTACCACAGAGGACGCAGAGCACGCCGAGGAAAGCCAAATACAATTCACCATGAAGAACATGAAGGTAATGAAGTAAACCCCGATAGGGGTAGAGACGG
>JBAWXM010000365.1:0-5203 GCA_037144075.1 Lentisphaerota bacterium
ATAGTAGTACAGAGAAGTCTTTTGTTGTAGCAGCGGACTGAGGTTTAAAAAAAATGAGAAAACAGAAAACAAAAAAACGGGAATATCAGGAGACTTTATTATTTCCCAGTATTCCCAGTATTCTCAAAACTCCCGGTTTTTATTTTTTCGGGACCATGAGTATGCCGCCGGTATCGGCGCTGGTGGCGGCCATGGCGTAACGTGCCAGCCAGCCGGTTTTTATTTTAGATTCACGCGGCTGCCATTTTTTACGGCGGGCGGCGAGTGCTTTATCGGAAACTTCCAGCTTGATGCTTCTGCCGGGAATGTCAATGGCAATGATGTCGCCCGGCTCGACGAGTCCGATCATGCCGCCGGCCGCCGCTTCGGGACTGACGTGTCCGATACAGGCGCCGCGGGTGCCGCCGCTGAAACGCCCGTCGGTGACGAGCGCGACTTTTTCACCAAGGCCGCGTCCCATAATATAACTGGTCGGCGCGAGCATTTCCTGCATGCCGGGACCGCCCTTCGGCCCTTCGTAGCGGATGATAACGACATCGCCTTCCTTGACCTTGCCGCCGAGAATGCCTTCGCAGGCCTCTTCCTGGCTTTCAAAAATTACCGCCGGGCCGCGATGCTTCAGCATCTGCGGAGCAACCCCCGCCGCTTTTACCACGCAGCCTTTTTCGGCAAGATTGCCGAACAGGATGGCCAGGCCGCCTTCCTGACTGTAGGCTTTCTTAATCGTGCGGATAACCGTGCCGTCCGGAGCGGGAGCCGCCGCCGCCAGTTCGCCAAGGGTTTTCCCGGAAACCGTCATGGCCGATTGATCAACCAGGCCTTTGATCTTGCAAATTTCTTTAATGATCGCCATGATGCCGCCGTTTTTATCCACGTCTTCCATGTGGAATGCGCTGGACGGGGAAACTTTGCAGATATTCGGGGTCTTGCGGCTGATCTCGTCCAGCGTTTTTAGATTGAGCTTGACGCCTGCCTCGTTGGCCACCGCCAGCGTATGCAGCACGGTATTCGAGCTGCCGCCCATAGCCATATCCAGTGCCAGCGCGTTATGGAATGCCTGTTTGGTGGCGATGTCTTTCGCGCAGGGGCCGCCGGCCAGCGCCATTTCAACGATGCGTTTTGCCGCTTTCTTCCAGAGCGTTTTGCGTTTTGCGGACATAGCCAGAATCGTGCCGTTGCCGGGCAGCGCCAGGCCAAGCGCTTCGCACAGACAGTTCATGCTGTTGGCGGTGAACATGCCGGAGCAGGAACCGGGGCCGGGGCAGGAACAGCATTCAAGATTATTCAATCCTTTTTCATCAAGCTGTCCGACTTTCAATTTGCCGATGCCTTCAAAAATAGTTATCAGGTCAGTCGCTTTGCCGTTGACTACTTTTCCGGCCTTCATCGGGCCGCCGGAAGCGAAAATCGTCGGGATGTTCAGCCGCATCGCGCCCATCAGCATGCCGGGAACAATTTTGTCGCAGTTCGGAATGCAGATCATGGCGTCGAACGGATGCGCATTGCCCATGGATTCCACGGTGTCCGCGATCAGTTCGCGACTGGGCAGGGAGTATTTCATGCCGGAGTGCCCCATCGCGATGCCATCGCAAATCGCCATCGTGTTGAATTCATAAGGCACGCCGCCGGCTTTACGGATTTCTTCGCAAATCAGTTCGCCGACTTCCTTCAGGTGGCAATGTCCGGGAACAATGTTCGTATAGGAGTTGCAAACTCCGATAAACGGTTTATTGATGTCTTCCTTCCTGATGCCGGTTGCCATCATCAAAGAACGATGCGGCGCCCGTTCCGAACCTTTTTTCATAATGTCGCTGCGCATTTTTCACCTTTTATTTACGGTTAATAAAATTGTACAATCATATTTTAAAGGAGTTAATTTAGTCCATGATAGTCAGGAAAACAAACGATTCACCCGCTTAAACCCGCAGATTTCCGGGATGAAAATTGCGTCGCATAATGATCTGATCTGCCGCAGACGCCGGAAAAGCCTTGTGCATTCCCAAGGCTCTGTTATTCAAAATTCATGCTGTTAAAATCATGATTTTTTGCTGTTTCTATATTGAAAAATGGGCATTAAACCGTATATTTATGAAAAGATTTCATAAAAGGATATTGCTTCATGAAAAAATCTGTTTTACTGGATAAAGGCAGTTTTCATATTGGCTGCAACTACTGGGCATCTCACGCCGGCATCAGAACCTGGGAAGACTGGCGGCCGGATATTATCGAAGAAGACTTCAAACAGTTGTCTAAATCTGGAATGCAGTTACTGCGCGTATTTCCGCTGTGGCCTGCATTTCAACCGCTGACGGTCGCGCGTATTCCGTGGAAATCCGCCAGTGAACAGGAACTCCGCTTCGGCGACAAGCCGCTGGGCCATACCCCGGCGGGGCAAGCCGGAGTTTCTACCGAAGCAATGGAAAAATTCCGCATTTTTGCCGATCTCGCTGAAAAACATAACCTGAAACTGGTTGTGGCGCTGGTTACCGGATGGATGAGCGGACGCCTGTTTGTGCCGCCTGCTTTTGAAGGCTGCAATGTCCTTTCAGACGCCACTGCGATTAAATGGCAGAAACGCTTTGTCAGTTATTTCGTAGAAACCTTCAAAGATCATAAAGCCATTGATTCCTGGGGACTGGGAAACGAATGCAACTGCATGGGCGGAAGCGCCATAACCCGGGACCAGGCGTGGCTCTGGACCAATACTATCGCCTCCGCCATCCGTGAAGCCGATCCGGAGCGGGCAGTGCTGTCGGACATGCACAGCATCCAATGCGAAAACGGCAGCTGGCTTATTGCCGACCAGTCAGAGCTTACCGATATTCTAACTACTCATCCCTATCCGCAATTCACTCCTAAGTGCGGACAGGATCAGCTTAATACCATCCGCAACGGGCTTCATGCCACCGTGGAATCCAGGTTGTACGGCGATGTCGGCAACCGCCCGTGTATTCCGGAGGAGCTCGGCACTCTTGGACCGGTTATATGCAGCGAGAAAAATGCGGCTGCTTATCTCCGGACAACCATGTTTTCCAGCTGGGCGCATGACTGCCGGGGACTGCTCTGGTGGTGCGCCTACGATCAGGACCGCCTGGATTTTCCACCTTACGAGTGGGTCGGTCTTGAACGAGAACTAGGTCTGATTAGAAACAATCGCGAGACCAAGCCAGTATGCGATGCAATGCAGGAATTCGGCCAGACCCTGAAAAAAATGCCGTTTAAAAATCTGCCGGAATTCAAGAAGAATGCAGTATGCGTTCTGACCCGCAGCCAGAACCAGTGGAGTATCGCGTTCAGTGCGTTTATTCTAGCCAAGCAGGCCGGATTCGATATCGAATTCCAGTATGCGAATCAGCCGCTCAGGAAATCTGATTTCTATATTGTGCCGTCAGTTGCGGGCAGCTCTTCGCTTTACCGCTCGGAATGGCTGGCGCTGCTTGACCGGGCTCAGGCTGGAGCAACGGTACTCATGACTTACGACAACGCATTTATTCAGCCATTTGAAAATGTCTTTGGGATCGAAGTGGAATCCCGCGAAAAAACTTTGCATCCGGAGAGTTTCAAGATTGATGAAAAAACGCTGACCTGCACCCATAGCGAAGTTGTACTGAGACTGAGATGCACTGCCGCGAAAGTCCTGCTGGCCGATTTGAAAGACAATCCCCTGCTGACGTGCAACCAATACGGCAAAGGTAAAATGCTGTTCCTCAACACTCCGCTGGAAAAATATTTAAGCGATACTCCGGGCGTATTCAACCGGACGGATGCAAAACCGTACTGGAGGCTTTACGCCATGGCGGCGGATCTAGCCGGAGTAAGCAGGATTATTGCCTCCGGTAATCCGCAAGTCGGAGTCACAGAACATATCATATCCAAAAATGCAGCCATCGCAGTGCTGATTAATTACAACCCTGCCGTTGCGGAGATCGAACCGGTTATCGGCCGCGGCTGGAAACTCGCGGAAGTAATTATCGGACAGCAATCCGGCAAAAAACTGAAGATCGACGGCAATGACGCCGCAGTAGTCAGGCTGGTCAGGAGCGTTTAGCAGTCCGGTCAAACACGGATTCACGCTCAATCAAACGGTTTTCCAGGCGTAAATGGACCGGATCAAGCGGCTTTCCGGCAATTAGCTCGTCAAGCCGCGTAACTACGGTTTCGGCGAGTACCGGAAAGTTCTGGTCTATCGTCGTCTGCGGCGGTATCATATATTGTGACAGACTGGCGGTTTCAAATGATATCGTTGAAATGTCTGCGGGAATTGATTTGTTCATCAAGTACATCATATAGCAGAACTGCGGCACAATACCTTCACAGCCGACGATAACCGCAGTGCAACCGGTTTTTACGATGCGGGCTGAAGCCTCCAGCAGTGTTTCTTCTTCTTTCTTGATGAATTTAGGATCGAAATCCAGTCCATTGGCGGCGAGGCCGTCACAATAACCGGCCATCCGCTCGACCATGCCCCAGGCCAGCGGACCCGGACTTTCGCCGATATAGGCGATTTTTCGATGTCCTTTAGCAAAAAAATAGTCAACGGATATTTTAAGCCCCTGCCGGTGATCGGTCGAAACTGAATGGATTCCTTCAATCTCATGATTGACCGTTATCATCGGGATATCCAGTCCTTGCAGCGCATTGGCGGCTGCGGGGGAAATTGCAATCAAGCCCTTCAACGAAGTATTGTGCAGGAGCGGAGCAGAAGTATGCGGAATTATTTCAAATGCATAGTTGCGCTTGAAAAATAATTGAGAAAGCGCGGTTACCATCAATACTTCAAACTGGCCAAGATTAATGCCGTCATAACCGTTTAGTACAATTCCGATATTGTTTCTTGCGGCGCTGAATTTCGGCGAATATTTCATTCGGCGCGCCACTTCCAGCACCCGGTGCCGGATTTCGTCCTTAACATAAGGATGCCGGTTGAAAACGCGGGAAACTGTAGCTGGCGAAACTTCCGCCGATGCCGCAATATCTGAAATTCTCTTTTTGTCATTCATAACTGGCTCTGCCTTCCACTGAAATATGAAACGTTTTCATTATTGTAGCGCATATTTATGATAAATACAAGTTTTAAAGAAATTTTTGAATATTGCTTGACTTATGAAATCATTTCATATATAATATAGATCAAGAACTTTAACTGCAATGGAGATATTTATAATGAAAACCGGAAAAGTGAAAAATTTCACACTCATCGAAC
>JBAWXM010000366.1:0-5201 GCA_037144075.1 Lentisphaerota bacterium
TGGATTTGATTTTTGGAGTCCGACTGACGTGCGATATAAATATCGCCGGGAGGAGGATCGGAAAAAGACGGACGCAAGGCGCTCGCCGCAAAGCAGTAGCGATCTTTTTAATTTGGATTCGCACTCTTTGAGGCCTTCAATACCCAGGTATCGGCAGCCTCTCAGAATACGAACCAATTCTCAAAATCTTCGCAATCTATGTTGAATTTTCAGCTGTACAGAGTATAGATCCCCATAGACACGCTATGTGGATGATGGTGTCTTTATGCGCGCTACCGCTTTGCCTTGAATAAAAATTCCCAATCACCGTTCCCGGCAAAGGTTCCGGTCAGCAGCAGCTTGTAAAGACGCTTTCCCCAGTTTGCCAGCAACGAGGCATCGTTTGAACAGTCAATAATCTCTATCGAATCAATGCGCAAATTATCGAATTTTAAAGTCATATTGCCAATCACGGCGGACTGCGGCGTCACTGATTCCGGCTCCACCGTGACAATCAGCGGCAGTTCAATCGCCAGCGCGGGGGAAGACGATTCGACCCGGTCGCAAATCCGGACGTCGCCGGTGCGGCGGTTAAGTTTTGCGTCACGGGACATTTTCGTGATGCCGGCGGCGGCCGGATAAGCCATGCTCATATCCAGCGTGATGCCAATGCTCTCACTTTCCAGTTCCGAACTGGATACCGTTGAACGATACTCTCTTCCGGCCTGCTGGCAGACCCCGTTGATCACCGGCACATTGTGTCCGGCGGCGCCGCAGAACCACAAACCGTACCGGTTACTCGAAAAAGTCTGCCTGGTGTAAGCGCCAACGCCCGGATCCACGACCAGCGGGATTCCGTCGCGGTAAATAGTGAACTGCCCGATATCGTTATGATTATGATTTTCCGCATTATGCCCGCCCTTGACCGCCAGAATCGAGCCTGACTCGGGAATGCTGGAATTCTCACGTCCGATAAACAGTCCGGCGCTGCCGTAGAGCACCGCGCTCTCCAGCGGCAATACGGCATCCGGAGTTTCCGCCGGGGTCCAGAAAAGATCACGCAGCAGGAACGTCAACACTACGCCCATCGTGCCCTGCATAAAACGGCAGGGTTCAATCCGGCGGGTTCCGCACTTCATGCCGTGAACTACGAGCAAGGCGTACTGTTTCATCAATTCGCTGGAAATTAGTTCTCCATAATGATAAATCGCACCGGCGGAGATCTTGTCACTCCGGACGGCGGAATCTGCCGTATTCAGAACATATTTTCCGCAAAGCGTCACCCGGACAATATACTCGCCTATTGTCCGGAACACGGGATCGGCGAAAACGCCCTTGAACTGTCCGCCGGTGCGATGGTCCAGCTGGTCAAGCATGATCATCAGCATCTGCGGCGACACCGCCCAGTAACACGGTCCCTCGTCGCAGCAGCCGTCCGCGCAGTAATTAGCCAGAAATTTTTCATTGGCGGCCAGCAATGTATGCAGAACGCGAGTCTGTCTGGCCGGGTCTCCTTCCATAAAGGTCAGGATGCAGCCGGTTAAATTTGACCCGCACCACGGCGTCCAGTTATTGCTGCCGTTCATCCACCAGAACTCCTGCGGAGTGCTCTCCAGCGGTTCAATCAGGCGGTCAATCACCATCGCCCCTGCCCGTTTCAGCAGCGACGGTGAAACGGCATCAAGCTCCCTGCCCAGCAACTGCTTGCACTCCGCCAGCAGCATTCCGGTGGCGCAGTTGAACAACTCCAGCGGGGATTTACTCACCGCCGGCAAAGGATCGCCGGGATTATAACGCTCCAGCGATGGAACACCCCAGACCACTTCACTGAGAATCGCCCAGACGCCTTCGATGATATCGTCCAGAAACCGCCCCTGATATTCAATACATTCAGCGGCAACCATCAGGCCGAGCCGGGAACGGCGTTCAAAGTGAACCTGTTCATACATGCCGGAATCTCCGGCTAAATGGTAGGCCATAAAGGCGCGGGCGGTCAGCACCGGAAACGGCTGTCCCAGATAACGCTCCGCCTCCGCCACAATCTGTTTGCACCAGACCCGCTGTGCCTCGCCGGTCTTCATATTTTCCCATGCAGTACGGTCAGAAGCCGGAGCGAAACGCGGTCGCCACGGATTAGCCTGAAGTTTATTTTCCAGTCCCGAAACGTAAAGCGCCGGAGTACTCATATTTCTCCCTTCGGATTAGTGTATTTATTAATATTACGCCCATTCTTAGTCTGCTTTTGCTTTTAATTCAGTCTTCAATATTCTGTTTTATGGATTTTTGTTTTCCATTCTGGCTCCCGAATTCTGAATTTTATTATTTTTGTCTATTTTTCTGAATATGCTGCTCGATGGCTTTTTCCGCAATGGCAAAAGTTTCCTGCGGCATAGTATGATCGCTGTTGATATCGTGAATAATCTGTTTCTGTTTTGCGGGAATCGAATTGTAGGCGGCATAAACACAGGAGGGCGGGCAGACAGGATCGAAAAAGCCGACGCTCAAAAGACATTGCGCATTCCTGATCCGGGACGCGAAGAAGGCTGCGTCAATATAGTCACATGCCGTGATTACAGCCGGATCCATCTTTTTTGTTCGGATGATCTTCGGCCAGCCGCCCTCACGTCCGGCGACTTCACCGCCGTGGTCGGTCAACGCCGGAACGCCGGCAAAACAGAAAGTCACATCCGGATCAAGTCCGGCAGCCGCCAGCGCCTGTCCCCCGCCCTGGCTTCCGCCGCTGACGATAATAGTTTTTCCGTCCCACTCCGGCCGGGCTTTCATATACTGGAGGGCGCGCACGGCCCGGATGATCATCCCGCGGAAATAAAGCGTATCGCGGTTTTCACTGCCGCGAACCCGGTAGTCGGAATTATCCTGATCCGCCTTTTTATAATATTCCGGACTCTGCCCGTTCAGCAGGCCGTGAGCATTGATGTCGAGAATCATCCGCCCTTTGGACGCCGCGAAAAACGTCTGACTGGCGCTGCGGAAACCGGCACCCTGATAAGACATTACAATCGGCAGTGATTTCGGCGCCGCGTTCTTCGGCAGGCAGAGATAACCGTAAATAAAGGGTTTGTCGCCCAATGTGTTGATCTTCACGTCGAACATTTCAACCTTATCCTGATAATTCGCGTTTGCGACCGGAACCGGGACCAGTTCCACCTTAAACGGCAATGCTTTAGACTCCGCGATGATATTATCCCAGTAGGCATCAAAATCCGCCGGTTTTGTCCGGCCGGGAAGCAGTTTCTCCGGTTCAATGGCGGCCCCGATCCGCTTCTGAATCTCTTTCCCTGCGGCATTTTTGCATGACACCGTACAGCGAATAAATCCCGGACGGTCAAGCCTGGTTCTGATTGTCGCGGTGCCATCGCTGCCGGTTTCCGTTTTGCCCGGACCGGTGATGGCGGTATCGCCTTCCAGCATATATCCCAGTTTAGCCCCGGCAACGCCTTTACCGTCTTTCAATAAAGTGATATTTAATTCAATCGGTTCGCCGGACTTGAAAAGATGATCCTGCTTCTTAATGTCCGCTTTCAATTCCAGATTATCCGCGGCAGCGTCCGCGGCAGACAGTGAAACCTGCGGAACCATTACAACCAGACAGCAAACTATTGCGCAAAAACGGAACCAGCGATTCATGACATCCTCCTTGAGCTTGTATATATAACAACGAATTACAAACTACATAACATTGTATATTATACTACTAATAACCCGTGTTATCAATATAGTTTATTTAGTTTATTAAATTTTATGCATAATTATAAATACCGTACAGTCTGAAACAGTCTTATACTCAAACCGTTTAAAAATAAATACACTATTATATAAAAACTCTTTATATGCTATATTGCAGATACTTACACAAATATATCTACAGCTCATGACAGATTGACGGAGAATACTTTACCATATAATGACTTTTTTTAAAGATTTTTTTCTGGCGGGTATTGACAGTTATATTTATTGGCATTATAATTATAGATAACGTGAGTTATTAAACCCGATAGACCGAGGATTGTGCTTATGATTTCAATGGCCGACATCGGTAAAGCAGCCAAAGTGAGCCGGACCACGGTTTCGCTGGTTCTCAATGACCGCCAGGTCAAAGGGGTCAATATCAGTGAAGAGACCCAGAACCGGGTCAAGGAAATTGCGCGGCGTCTCGGGTATCACAATAACAAGCTCGCGATCTCGGTGGCAACGGGAAAAAGCCAGATCATAGGCTGTATCGGCATGGACATGAATGAGGAAAGCTCATTAAGTGTTGGTCAGTTGATTTCCGCCACGGTCAGTTATGCCACGATGCGTGAATACTCCATCAAAATGCTCTCATCCAGATCAACGGTTGAAGAACTGGTTAACGCCTGTGTCTCCTACCGGATGTGCGGGGTGATCTTCCGTACCCGGGACAGAGAGCGTTTTGAGAGTTTCGCCGAAGCGATGAAACGCTATGAGATTCCGGTAGTGCTGCTTGACAGCGCATTTACCTCTCCAACAGTGCCGTCAGTGGTCTGCGATGATTACGACGGTATGCGGCAGGTTGTGGAATATTTAGCCAGCCTGGGACACCGCAAACTCACCTATCTCACCTTTGAGACATTTCAACCGTTCAGTATCCGGCGCCAAAAAGGTTTTGTTGAAACAACGGAAAAACTGGTCGGCCGGGTAGTCGGAACCTGCTGCGATACGGATAACGGTATGCCGATCCATGTCTTTGACCGCGCCGAACTGATCATTACAGAAATTTTAAAATCGGCGGACATTCCGGACGCATTTGTCTGCAATTGCGATGAAATCGCGATGGTTGCGCTGCGCGCTGCCTGGCGCTGCGGAATCAAAGTGCCGGAGGATTTGTCAATCATCGGATTCGGCAATCTGCCGGTCGATGCCTTGACCTCGCCGCCGCTGACTTCGCTTGCTCTGCCGTATGAACGTATGGCGGAGGCAGCGATTGATTTTGTGCTCTCCGGCGAAACTGCCGCGCGGGAACTGGTGGTTCCGGTATCGATTCAAATCCGCCAGTCAACAACCATGTCAAGCAAAACGGAAACAAAGAACAGAAAGAATTCATCTATTTTAAATAATAAACCGGCGTCTTCCATAAAACAAAGAGGTAAATTTTATGAAAAGAAACTCATGCTCTCATGACGAAAGTCAAAATATGCGGAAAGAATCAATACAATTCCGCGACAATTTCACACTCATTGAAC
>JBAWXM010000367.1:0-5109 GCA_037144075.1 Lentisphaerota bacterium
GTATGTAACGAACCGGCAAACACAAAGGCATTCGGGAGAAGCGCGAAGATGTAAAATTTATTTCTTTACGGCTCCAAAGCTACTTCCCGTCACGAACAGTTTTACTGCTTTTCTTCCGGCTCGTCGTCGGGGATTGATTCGGACAGCAGCGAATGCGGCAGAGATTTTTTGGCTTTTACTTTCAACTCGGTCAGCCGGTGCGCCTGCCCGATAAGATTGCCGCGCCCGTCTTTCAGCAGCTTCATGGCTTCGGCATAGCTGTCATTGGTTTTTTCAATATGCTTGCCGATATCCTGCAGTACTTCAACGAAAGTAACGAATTTATCGTACAGCTTTGCGCCCTGTTCCGCGATCTCCAGAGAATTTTTATTCTGATAATCTCTTTTCCAGAGATCGACAATCAATTTCAATGCCGCAATCAGATTGGTCGGGCTGATCAGCAGGATGCGCTTGGAATATGCATAATTCCACAGTTCCGGGTCGCGCTGCATGGCAGACAGACAGGCGGGCTCAATTGGAACAAACATCATGGTGAAATCCAGACTTGCCACATAATCCTGATAGTTTTTGCCGCTGAGCCCGTCAATATGGTTTTTCATGGACCTGATGTGTTCATCCAGGTAGGCATCCTGCAGCTCTTTCGTTTCGGCTGAGGAAAAGCGCTCATAGGCGACCAGCGACACTTTGGAGTCTATCACCACTTTCCGGTTGTCGGGATAGTTAATGATCACGTCCGGTTTCAACAGGTTGCCGTCGTGATCCCGGATGCTGGCCTGAACTTCATATTCCCGCCCTCTGGTCAGTCCGGATTTTTCCAGGATGCTTTCCAGGATCATTTCGCCCCAGTTGCCCTGGGTTTTGGCCTGCCCCTTCAGCGCATTGGTCAAATTATTGGCTTCCTGGCTGATTCTGGTATTCAGCACGACCAATTCCTTGATTTTATCTTCCAGGGAGAAGCGCTGCTTGGATTCTTTGTCATAGGTTTCTTCGACCCGTTTCTTGAAGGAGTCCAGATTTTCCCCCAGCGGTTTCAGGATGGCTTCGATGTTGGTTTTATTGATTTCAGTAAACTTCTGAGATTTTTCCTCCATTATCTGATTGGCGATATTTTGGAATTCGGTCTGGAATTTAGTCCGGATATCTTCAATTTCCTTGTTCTGGTTGTCGAGTTTTTCCTCCAGAAATCCTCTGGCGGCATCCAGCGCGGAGGCTTTCTTCGACAGATCGTTGACTGTCCCGTCTTTGAGTTTTATCTCTTTTTTGTAATCTTCGATAGCCGCGCCTTGCGCTTTTACCGTTTCCAGCGCGCTTTCCAGGCTGACGATTTTCCCGGAAAGTTCCCGGCTCAACCTTTGGATTTCGTTGTTTTTCGCTTCTATGGACTCGCCGGCTTTAATCTGGCTGCTTTTCAACTCCATATACTGAACGTTCTGATTGGCATAGGCGGTGTCGCGGGATGATAATCTGCCGGTCAGGTCGTTGATTTCTCGGGATTTCTGTTCAAGCGCCAGTTCCGCCGTCTTCAGCGCATCAGCCAGCGATCTGTTTTTTTCGGCTTCTATTTTATAGCTGGTGACGGCGCTGTTAAGTTCAGCTTTCAAATTTTCGTAGTCGGCTTTTGTCACCGCATTGGCCGTGAATTTATATTTGGCAATAAACCATGCCGATATCGCCGCCACAACAAAACCGGTTGCAAAAAAGAGTATGTTCATGCTAAGCGCTTTTTCAATATTTAATTTAGAAATGCAAAATAAACATTATTAATATAGCGACCATTTCATTTCATGCCAGATGAGTTTGATAAATAGATACTCCGCACGGCTGAAAATTTAAAATAGATTGCGGGACGATTGCCTTGCGGCCGTCTTTTTACGTTCCTTCTTCCGGCGATATTTATATCGCCTGTCAGGCGGAGCGAAAAAATCCAATCCGCAAGCCTGCTCGTCTATACTTAAATTTTCAGCCGTGCAGAGTATAAACGTCAGGTTGCGGAACTGACTGCGGGTTTATTTTTGATGTGATATTTGCGTTTGAAGAAAACTTCGGCGATTTTCCAGGAATCATGAAAAGAACGGAAATGCGAGTTGCTGCTGCCGCGGTCGTAAATGGCGTTAATCGGAATTTCCAGTATCGGATACCGCTTATTGGCAATACAGGTCAGCAAAACTTCCAGTTCATAATCAAAGCCGTTCGGCTTGATGGCGACTAGTTCATCCAGCCATTTGCCCGGGATGCCGCGCAGGCCGGTTTGAGTGTCTTTAAGCAGCACGCAGGTAAATATCTTTAAGATCATGATGGCCAGAATATTGCCCAGCCGTTTCTTTAATGGCATTTTGCCATTTTTAATTGTCCGGCATCCGAGCACCAGCTGTTCCGGATTTTCCTGGATTGCGGCATAGATTTTTTTGATGTCTTCCGGCAGATGCTGGCCGTCCGCGTCAGCGGTGACCACGCAAGTTCCAGGATAACGCCGGATAACGTGCTTGAAAGCGGTTTTCAGCGCGGCGCCTTTCCCCTTGTTGAACTCATGGCAGAGAATGTCCACCCGGTCAAAAATCTCGAGCGCGTCGAAATATTCCCGGTACGCGGGGCCGGAGCCGTCATCCACGACGACAATGCGGCAGCAAGGGTCCTCCAGCAGTTTGCCGATAAGTTTCAGCATATTTTTGTCAGGCTGAAATGCCGGAATAATAATGACCGGATTCAAAACGTCACCCCTTTTTTATCCAACCGTAAAATATCACAGAACCCGCAAAATCCCCGAAACGGCGGGCAGCCAAATTTTTAACTCCATTAATTATAACGCTTAAGCGGAATATTTCAACACAAAGTTCAATGAGAATGAGCAAACTCCGCCAACCGGCGGAGAATGCCTCTGTGAATTCAGGTTGACCATTGGTTGGGAGTTGTAAAGAAATAAATGGAGGCAATTTCAAAAGTAGTCAGAATTCAGAGCCAGGAGTCAGAATAATTGGAAAACAAACTGTATTTGAGTTAGAATTTCATTCTGAATTCTGGATTCTGTCTTCTGAATTCCTGCAAAACGCGAGTTTTGCAATTGGCTCCGAATGCAAGGATTGGATTACTGCCGGTAACTGCGGACTCGTTCACGAAGTTCGTGTTATCACGTTTAATCAGCGCCAAATCATCCCATGTAAAGGACTCTGACTTGCCTGTTGCATCAGTTCTGCCGGAAATTTGTCCGTCTATGCTGTAACCAAACTTTCAAACAACTGAATGCTTAAAATCCGGGGATGCTCTGCCCCGTGAATTCAAGCACGAAGAATATAAAAGCTAGCGCTAAACTCAAATATCAAGCAACGGAAACACAAAAGCTAAAGTTTGACATCGATTTTTGACACCGATTTCCCAAAGTTTTGTACCCCGATATTCGTATAAATTGTAATCAATTTGAAAAGATATTATCGTGAATATCATTTTGAACTATTGGCCAGAGCAACCCGAAAGCCCAAACTGTATGAAGAAGTGTCAAGGTAAATGAACATCCGAAACGCTATTCGACAGCCGATAGCGCGACTACTAAAGCTACCGCCACGCATTACGCGGCTGGGACCAGTTCCATTCCCCCATCGGCTACCATCTGATGGTGCTCCGTCATAGTTGGCGTGCCAGTCATCCAGACACAATTCAAAAACATTGCCGCTCATGTCATAAATGCCAAGTTCGTTAGCTGCCTTGGTTCCGACTTCATTCGTCTTGCTGCCGCTATTTGAGACATACCATGCAACGCTGTCAATATTATTATTGCCGCTGTATTGATAATCGTGGCTGTTATTGCCACCGCGTGCTGCAAACTCCCATTCCGCCTCGGTCGGTAGCCGATATTCGTAACCGGCCGGCAAACGACCGGCAGCACGTTCACGTGCGGTCAGTTTATCACAAAACTTTACTGCATCTTTCCAGCTTACGCTTTCCACGGGGCTGTTACTGTTTTTGAAATGACTCGGCTTGTCACCTATAATGTCATTGTATTCACTTTGAGTAACCTCGTATTTGCCAAGCCAGTAACCTTTTTTTAGTGTTACGCGGTGTATGGGTTTTTCAAAATCTTCTCTATCATTAGCCCCCATCTGAAAACTCCCCGGCACAACATAAACAAACTGCATTCCCAATTCCGGCACAATCCATGGCTGGTCTTTTATGGGACTGCCACTGTTGGAAAGCGGCATTGTAATAATTTGCGGTCTTTTGCCTTTGTTGAAGGGTTCAAGTATTTCTTCAATAAAACCGAGGGCCTCACAATCTTTTGCGGAAACAATTTTCCCATCTACATATTTCTCAATTTTTCTAGTTTTAATGGATAAAAACTCTCCGTTCCATGGTTGACTGTTTCGAGTTTCACTTTTCGACACATCAAATACTATTTCTTTTACGGTTCCGTCTATTTTGAACACTGTTGCTTTTTCCGGCACCCCATTTTTAAAGGATACCCCAAGCAATTCTTGATTATGCAATCCAACCACAAACGTACCCGATTCCGGTTTGCCTTCTTTGAAAATAACCTGTAAAGTCTCTTTCGGGAATTTATAGATCATGTAATGATTAACAATACCGTTTGAATACATTGCCTCAATAATTATCTCTTTGTCGCAATAAAACCTTGCCAACCCATGGTTAATTTTGTTCCCCGACACATCGGTATAGTAATATGATATGCGATGGATTTGTTTTTTCTCATTTACGACAACATTTTCTCTGTAAACCTTAATTCCCTCAAAAACAGCTTCTTTGTCTTTAAATTTACCAGCGTAAAAATTCTGGAGTTTATTTATTGCCGGGTGAATTCCCGATTCCTCTTTTATATTCATAGACTCTGTCCATGCACAAGAAGTCACGAAAACAGATGAGACAGAAAGTAAGAATACAATCCATAAAGATAATTTCATTTCCCCCCCCTGCATTATTCTGATATTGCACGAGTAAGATTTGAATAATTCATTAAGTAGCTTGCGCTTACTTGATTCACATTGTCAACAACAGCCTGAGTAAGGTCATTCGGTCCTTCATTTCCAAGTATATGACCAAATACCCCAATAATATCACAAGGCCGCCATGCAATCGGATCGCCATTCGAGTCTACATGCAATG
>JBAWXM010000368.1:0-5109 GCA_037144075.1 Lentisphaerota bacterium
CATGGTTTTCACCCTTCACCTGTCATAATTAGAGGTTTTGTCAACCGGAATTGTGGAATGAAGCTAAAATCAGGCGGGAAATGCATTTTTGAAGATTTATGGTTTGGGATGTGATTATTCCTTGTTTTGTGAGCTTGAATAATTTATTTTCATTCTTTTTTGCTTTTTTATATTATTGACTGTTGCGTTTATTAAAAACACCATGTATAATAAAATCAAGTTAAACAATAAAGGTGTTTACTAAACATGGCAACGGTAAGAGATATAGCACTTCAGGCAGATTGTTCTATTGCAACGGTATCGCTTGTTTTTCAGGGGGACCGGCGCATAAGTGAAGCGACTGCCAACCGGGTGCGCAGTACTGCAAATAGATTAGGATATAAATACATTCCCAAAACAATTCCTGCATTCACAGGTTCAAAGCAACGGCATTTTGCGTTAGTTACATCAGCTTTGACTAACAATCCGATGGGGGTTTATGTTGCAGTTATTGACGGGATTGCAGATACCTGCCGTGAACTTGGAGTCAGATTCTCGCTGCATCAGGTGAAAACTTCAGAATGCATGCGGGCGTTGTCTATAACAGAATATGATGCGATAATTTACGGCATGGCCAACGCTGAAATTGAGAACGCCATGATTGAAGGAAATAAAAAGCCGATAGTGAAGGTGATGGGCACACCCAAAGTTCCCTGGCCTTACGATCATGTGACCTACAATAACTCAATGGTCGGCCGTATTGTCGGGGATTATTTTATTAAACAAGGTCATCGCAGAGTTGTAGTTGGCGCTTATGATGATGTTATGGGAACTGAGCGCATCGCCGGGGTGTGCGAAGCCATTGAAAAAAATGGCGGCAAAGTTGACGTTCTATTATGGCCTGAAGGCACTTCCAGTAAAGAGATGAATAAATTTACCAAAGATTTTCTGGCGAGGCTGCGCGAAGACAAAGTTACCGCAATTTTCTCATCAGCAGATATATATACAGTCAATATCTACCAGATTCTTTTGTGTCAAGGTTTCCGTCCGGGCCGGGATATTGAAGTTGTTTCATGCAATAACGAGAGTATTCTGGATCAGCTTGATCCCCGTCCGCTTTCGGTTGACATTCACGGGCGCAGTATTGGCCGCATGGCTGTCCGCCAGTTGCTTTGGCGGCTTGAAAATCCCCGTGAGCCGGTAATCACTTTGCAGATGTCACCATCCCTGCCGGGTATTGATATTAATTAAAAAATTAACCAAAATAAAGGAGACAGTACCATGGACCACAACTATCGGCAACCGGTTGTACAGCGCTGGTCATCAAGGAATTTTACATTGATAGAATTGCTGGTGGTGATTGCTATCATAGCGATTCTAGCTTCAATGCTGCTTCCCGCCTTGAACAAGGCGAGAGTCAAAGCACGAATGTCCACCTGTATGAGTAACCTCAAGCAGAACGGACTGGCCGGCAATATGTATGCAGGCGATTACTATGATTATCTCCCTCCGCTGCCTAAGTTTTCCACTAATACCGATGATAAATATAATGCCACCATTTTCTCCAACCCGGGGGGCAAGCCGACATGGTTCCGCTTCGGAAATTTGGTCGCGGGAAAATATATAGCCAATGTTGACAGCCTGTTTTGTCCGATGGCTACAGGGAATTTCTCCCGGTCATATTTCAAAATGAATAATCTGATGTATGGAGGATACAAAATGCGTGTGCTGCGTCCAAGCCCTGCCGCCGAAAATTTAAAACTAAAAGCTGTTGACGCCGGCGAAACCAGTGCTAACGGTTCCATGTGTGTCAAGGCCCAGGACATGGGCGGCCGTGCGATTTTAAGTGATCTATGCAATTATACCGCCCCCAATACTTCTAATACCCTGCATGTAAACCAGGGAATCAATGTGCTGTATGGAGACGGGAGTGTTACAACTGACACACGCAGGCGCTGGGTCTTTCATCTAGGTACAGAGTATCCATGGTGGAACATATCAGGCAACCCTTTGGGCTGGGACCGCAAACGCACCAATTAAGATTAAACATCATAAAAATGCTTGGCATAGTCGTTTATGCCGGCGATATTAATGTGGATCCCGGCGGATAATCGCTGGAGCATGGCGGTCATACCGGATTTTATTGCAGACATGCAGAATATGATCGCTCCGGCAGTCAGTATGAAGTTGTAGATAATAGTCAGGAAATATATAATGAATAAAACGAAAATTGCAATTATAGCCAATAATTCCGGAGGCGCAGCCAGGGATGTTATTGACTATGTTTACGGGACGGAACGCATCGAGAAGATTATGTCCATGTCCGAACTCCATCCAGTAAAAATCACGGCGGAAAATCTGGATTCGCAACTGCCGGAAATGAAAGATATCGAAGTAATCTTCTCTACATGGGGGATGCTGAAATTCACTGCGGAGCAACTTGCATGCATGCCAAAGCTCAAGGCGGTATTTTATGCCGCCGGCTCGGTTAATAACTTTGCCGGACCGCTTTTGGAACGCGGTATAACCGTATGTTCAGCGGTCGAGGCCAATGCGGTTCCGGTGGCTGAATTCTGTCTGGCGCAGATATTGCTGGCCTGCAAAGGTTATTTTTCAAACACTCCGGACTGCCGCCGGGGGCCATGGACAAGCCAAAGTAAAATGTCTACCGGACACGGCGTATACGGGGAAACTGTCGCTTTGCTCGGTGTTGGAGCAATCAGCCGCCATTTGCTGAAGTTACTTACCCCGTTCAATCTGCGTGTAACCGCTGTAAGTAACTATCTGGCGAAGCGTCCAAGTCAAGAATTTGAAGCCATCGGTATTAATAAACTGGTCTCGATAGAGGAGGCGTTTAAAGAGGCTTATGTCATCAGCAATCACCTGCCGGACAAGCCGGACAATAAAAATGTGATTAGAAAAGAGCATTTTGAATCAATGCGGCATGGCGCTGTTTTCATCAACACCGGACGCGGAGCTCAAGTTGATGAAGCCGGCATGATTGAAGTACTGAAAATCCGTTCCGATATCGTGGCGCTGCTTGACGTGCAGCATCCGGAGCCGCCGCTTGCGGGCAGTGAACTTTACACGCTTCCTAACGTTCATCTGTCATCTCATATCGCCGGAAGCATCAATGACGAAGTGCGGCGCATGGCCGACTATATGATTGAAGATTTCAAGCGCTGGCAGGACGGTAAAGAATTGAAATATGCGGTAAACGCAAATGAACTCATCGCGAGAGCCTGAATAATGATAAAATCTGGAATATGCAGCCTGACGCTGGCGGAAAAGAGCGTTAATGAAGTAATCGCGGTGGCAAAAGAAGCCGGACTGGAAGGCGTGGAATGGTGGGGTAAAGACCATGTGCCTCACGGCGGGACTGCCATGGCGGCGAAAGTAAGAAAACTTACTGAATCCGCCGGATTGGAAGTATCGTCCTACGGGTCATATTATCATGCCGGAGTCAGCGAACAGGAAGGGTTGACTTTTTCCAGTGTGCTTGATACAGCCATAGAGCTTGGAGCTCCGACCATCCGCGTCTGGGCGGGCAACCGCAATTATGCGGATGCCGGCAAAAATTTGATTAAGCAAGTTGCTGCCGATACTATGCGCATCGGCGACATGAGTGAAAAAGCAGGTCTGACGGTGACATTCGAGTTTCATTGCAACACCCTGACCGACACCAATGACGGCGTCAAACAATTCTCATCCATGGTTGAGCATCCGGCAGTCTTTTTTTCATGGCAGCCGCCGCATGGATTCAGCACCGCGCATTGTCTGGACGGACTTGAATGGCTGCTGCCGCGCCTGAGCACAATCCATGTTTTTCACTGGACTCTCTCAAACGAAAACACGCACATACGGCATCCGCTGGCTTCAGGTGCTGACCGGTGGGTGAAATATAATAATGCAATCAGATGCTCAGGTCGCAGTCATTTTGCACTGCTGGAATTTGTCAAAGATAATTCTCCTGAACAAGTAATCAAAGATGCGGAAACGTTAAGGAAACTTCTATGCAGCTAAAATGGGAACCTGCAATCTATGAACATAAAGCAGCGTTAATCGGTTGCAGTCCGGTTGAAGTTGCTAACTCTATGGAACTGCTTACAAGTGCAGTGCTTAAAGAATACGAAGTCTATCAATCAGACTATATTACTGTCGGTCTGGATGTATACAATATTGAAGCCGAAGCGCTGGGCGCGAAATTGGCTGTGCCTGAACAAAACGGATGTCCCGACCTTGCCGTAACGCTTTATGATATTAACCATCTTCATGAACAATTTACCTTGCCTGAGATTCCCGGCACCGGACGTTTTAGTCTGCTGCTTGAATCCGGTAAACGTGTTCAGGATGCAATCGGCAATAAGACTAAAGTGCGAGTCGCTGCTTCCGGTCCGGTGACTATGGCGTCGAAGCTTGTCGGAATCGAGAATTTGATCATGTCGCTGATGCTGGAAGACGGCAATGCATTGCGGCTGCTGGAATTCACCACGCAAATAGCGGAAAAATGGTGCTCATGCCTGCGCGGCAACAAACTTGATGCAGTAGTTTTTGACAGTATAGCCGCACCGCCGATATTCAGTCCGGACATGTATGCGCGGTTTGCACTGCCTCTGCATCAGCGACTGATGAAGTTGCTGAAAGAGCTCGGACAGCAGGAACGTGAGCTGGTCATCGGCGGCAATACCGCGCTAATTGCCGGATTGTTGAAGCAAACCGGAGCGACCATCCTGCTCTGCGATTATGCCGCCGATGCAGCAACATTTAAATCGGTCATCGGCGATGATTTAAATTTGAAGATTCGACGTAATATCAATCCTGCCTTGCTGATTGACGCCGGCATGGAAAAACTAGGGAAGAAATTCAGTGCGGAGCTGGCGCTGTTCAGCAATCCTGTTGCCGGAACAGGAATTCTACCATTTGACTTCATCCCGGAGAATTTGCTGGATTTTAAACAGGCTGTATCTGAAGCAGGACGGACTTATTAATTATTAACGGCATTCATGGCAGTATAACCATCTGAACTTTCAATATAAGGAATCTGTAATCTCTGATGCCGCCGTAAACATCAATGCTTAAGGCGGGCTTTGCCCGCAACCCAAAAGACAGGGAGTCAGAGGAGTCAGAAGT
>JBAWXM010000369.1:0-5096 GCA_037144075.1 Lentisphaerota bacterium
GTATAATCGCAGCGCAAATTGCCTGCTGTCTTTGAAAATGTCTCAATGAAAAGCGGTTATGAAGTTGAATTTTTGCAAAAAATGAGTACATTACACGGCGCAATTTTAATATTTAACACAGGATTGTTTTTAATGATAGCAGCAGCCAATATTTCGATGAGAATCGGGCAGCAGATACTGTTCGAAAATGTTTCTGTAAAGTTCACTCCCGGCAACCGTTACGGGCTGATCGGCGCCAACGGTTCCGGCAAATCAACGTTCATGCGGATACTGAGCGGACAGTTGCAGGCGACGACCGGCGATGTCATAATTGACCGCGACTGCCGGGTGGGTTATCTGAAGCAGGACCATTATAAGTATGAAAATGAAACCATTCTCGACACCGTGTACATGGGCAATGAGAGCCTTTGGAAGATATACAAGGAACGGGAATATCTTTTCTCCCAGCCGGAACTGACTGACGAAGAGGAAAACCGGGCCAATGATATTGAAGATCTGTTCGGCAACGCCGGCGGCTACACGATGGAGGCTGATGCGGCCAAACTTCTGGTCGGACTGGGCATTCCGGAGGACAAGCACAATATGCCGCTGTCCACTCTGACCGGCGGCTTCAAACTGCGGGTGCTGCTGGCCCAGGTGCTGTTTTACAATCCTGAAATACTGCTGCTGGACGAACCGACCAACCATCTGGACATGAGCAGCATTGACTGGCTTTGCGGAGTTTTGCAGCAGCACAAAGGCACGGTCATCGTGATTTCGCATAACCGTTATTTCATCAATGAAGTATGCACCCATATCGCCGACCTGGATTATCAGGAGATACGGCTGTTCAACGGCAATTACGACTTTTTCATGACCGCCAGCGCCATGGCGATCGAATTGCAGTTGAAAGACAACAAGAAGAAAGAAAAACGGATTGAAGACCTGAAGTGCTTCATCAACCGTTTCAGTGCCAATGCGTCCAAGGCGAAACAGGCAACGTCGCGCCAAAAGGAACTGGACAAGATTCAGCTCAATGAGATCAGGCCGAGTTCGCGCGTATCGCCTTATATCCGCTTCAATCCCGGACAGCGGCTAGGCGAAAAAGTCATTGAAGCAGAGAAAATCGATAAAGTTTATGATCACACCCTGTTTAAAGATCTTTATTTATCCTGTGCGAATAATGAGAAAGTCGCGATCATCGGTACTAACGGCGCAGGCAAAACAACCCTGTTGAAGATTCTGATGAAACTGATTGAACCGTGCAACGGCGAAGTAGTGCATGGCGAAACCGTAAAAATCGGTTATTTCCCGCAGGATACCTCGGATATGCTCAATACCGAGGAGCGTTCGATTGACTGGCTGGCGCATTTCGGCCCCGAAACCGGACTCAGCGAAATGGAACTGCGTTCATTCATGGGCAAGATGCTGTTCAGCGGCGATGAAGTCTATAAGTCAGTGAAAGTGCTTTCCGGCGGCGAAAAGGCCCGTCTTATCATTGCAAAAATGATGCTTGAAGCCGGCAATGTGCTGGTGCTGGACGAACCGACCAACCATCTGGACCTTGAATCAATTGAAGCGTTGAATTACGCGCTTTCCTTGGTTGAAGAAACGGTGATATTTGTCAGTCATGACCGTGAGTTCATCAGCAGCCTGGCGACCAGAATTATTGATATTGATGACGGCAAGGTCGTTGATTTTCCCGGAACGCTGGCAGAATATGACGTCTACAAAAAGAACCGGAAAGCGTAAAAAATCCAGAAGTCTGAAGTCTGAATTGGACAAAGGCAAAAGTAAAAAATTCTCTGTGTCTCTGTGTCTCTGTGTCTTTGTGGTAAATTCTGCATCCATTTCTATGCTTTACGCCGGCATGGTGAATTTGAAGGAGCTGCCCAGGCCAGGTTCGCTTTCCACCCAGATTTTTCCGCCGTGCTTTTTCACGAAATCGCTGCATAGCATCAGGCCCAAGCCGGTTCCTATTTCATTTTCGGTGCCGGGGGTTGAGTTGATGATGTCTAGCTTAAAAAGGTTATCAAGATTTTTTTTAGTCATTCCGATGCCGTTATCGCGGACAGCTATTTCAACTTGCCGTAAGCCGTGCACGGCGTGCAGTTCAATCCTGCCGCCTTTAGGGGTGAATTTAATGGCATTTGAGATAAGATTGCGCAAAATTGTTTTAAGCATATCCTTGTCTGCCGTCAAAGTCAAGTTGTCAGGGATGAGAATTGTTAATTCGATATTTTTGCGTTCAGCGCTCTTGCGCAGCACTTCCAATTCTTCATTGAGCAGCTCCTGTAAAGCTATTGGCGCTGGATTAAACGGTATTTTGCCGCGTTGCGAATTTGCCCATTCCAGCAGATTGGCGAGAATGGCATAGGTCTGATGCGCTGACGAATGAACCATGTCAACATATTGCTCAAGTGTGGCTGCATCACCAGTCTTGATTTCCGATTTCAACAAATCGCTGAAGCCGAGAATATTATTAAACATGCTTTTCAGGTCATGGGCGATGATGGAGAAGAATTTATCCTTGGACAAATTCAATTCCTGAAGTTCCTGTTCATATTTTTTCTGTTCTGTGATGTCCTGAACTTGCGAAATAAAATACAACGGTTCGTTGTTATTATTTCTGACCAGGGAAACGCTCAGCAGAACCCATACAACATGCCCTAACTTATGAATATAACGTTTTTCCATGTGAAAATGGCTGATTTCCCCGGACAGGGTTTTGTCAAGTTTCTTCAGATCGTTCGGACGGTCATCCGGATGGGTGATATCCAGAATGTTTCTGGAAAGCAGTTCTCTTTCCGAATATCCGGTAAGTTTGGACAGCGCATTGTTGACTTTCAGATAATTGCCTTCGAGCGATACTATGGCCATTCCGATTGCGGCATTGGTAAAAGATACATGAAAGCGCCGGTCGCTTTCATGCAGCTTTGTTTCAGTCACAAGCTGTTCCTGCAATGCCAGTGAATCGTTCAGTTCGCGCTCCAGCGCCGGCACCAGCCGGACAAGATTATCTTTCATGATATAATCTTTGGCTCCGGCTTTCATCATCGCGGCAGCGGTTTCTTCGCCGATACAGCCGGATACTACCAGAAGCGGGATATTGAGGTCGGCCTGCTGAATGAGCGTAAGCGCTGATAATGCGTCGAATTGCGGAAGATTATAGTCGCAAATCACTGCATCCCATTTTTGTCCGGATAGAGCGGCACGCATTTGGCTGGCATCTTCGACTAGTTTCCAATGAACTTTATAACCTGCTTTTTCCAGCTGACGGACAATCATGGCTGCATCACTTTCCGAGTCTTCGACCAGCAGCAGATTAAGTTGCTTGTTCATAAATATCCCGCTTCCGTTTCTCTTCCCGGCGATCACGCTTCGAAGAAAATAACGTTAGAAAGTTATGCTGAAATATTAATTAATCAATATTATAGCATAACTTCTGTTATTCAGAAAATCAAGCATATGAAAAACTATGTGCTTAATAAAGTTTTTAGCTTTAGCGGGATATCCGCGACTTTCACATATTCGTTTTCGGTTGCCGGCGCGGACAGCCGCAAAGCGTTTTCATCAGTCGAAAGTCCGGTAAAGAACAGGCATACATCCGACGTGATTTCGCCAATGCGCTTTTTCTGCCCCTGCAGCCCGATTTTCGCGGCCGGATGTCCGGCGCATGAATTTGGACAGCCGGATATTCTCACATGGTCGGTCAATGTCCGCAATATTTCAACTTTTTCCGCGGCGTCAACCGGCAGCAGTTTATCCATTTCCGCGCCAACCGCATCGGCAATCTCCGGTGATTTCAGGATGCCGATTTTGCATACGCCGGCTCCGACGCAGGAGACGATGTGCCCTATAAACGATTTAAGTGTCAAGTCTATTTCTGAAAAATCCTTCAGCAGTGAATGGTAGATTTCTGCAAGACTTGAAGAGTGCGCCAGCGGGATCAGGATATCCTGCGACGGCAGCAGCCGGAAAAATCCGCTGTTCAAATTTTCACCCAGTCCGGCAAGTTTCACCAGTTGCGCCGCAGTCAAATTGCCGTAAGGCACATAAAGCCGCACCGAAGCAATGTCCGTACCAAGATTAGTCGGGAGAACCGCATATTTTTTCCATGAATCATATCCGCTCTCAGTAGCAGGCTGCGCTGCCTCGCGCCTGACCTTTTCCGCCAGATGCGCATAATTTACCCCGGCAGTCAGGGTTGACGCGCAAGCCGGAGTTTTCGCGTAATATTCGTTAAAAAGTCGCTTAAATTCGTCTTCTCCAAGCCTTTTTAAAATATAGCGGATTCTGGCCTGGTTGCGGTTGATTCTGTCGCCGTGATCGTAAAAAAGGTCGGTCATGGCCGCCGCGCAGCGCAGAACTTCAGAATCCGGCAGAAAATCAAATAAAACCGTCCCTAGTGAACTTTCCCGGCCCATGCCGCCCCCGCCGTAAACTTTAAATCCTTTACGTCCGCCGCAGATTTTTGCGGCAAACCCTAAATCCTGAACTGCGGCATTCAATATTTCAGAGTTGTTACTGAAAAAACCCGCCTTTAATTTCCTCGGCAAACCGAACGCTTTTTCATATTTTCTTAAAAAGCTGTTCAAATTATCCACATAAGGCATGACATCAAAGACTGAATCACGGACGAAACCGCTGTCCGCCGAGGCAATGATATTCCGGTAGGTGTTCCCCCCGCCGCCTTTGAACGGAAATCCGCTCAAGTCGCAGCTTTCAATCGTTGAAAAAATATTTTCTGCCGGAACATCGTGCAACTGAATATCCTGCCGGGTTGAAAGATGTGCGGAGCCGATCCTGTTCTGCTCCATGATCGCAGCGACATCCCGTAGATTTTGCAGACTGATGTGGCCGCCGGAAATCCTGATCCGGACCATGAACAGACCGTTGCGCTGCTCGTAAATTCCGAACGGCGCGGCAAAGGGTTTCAACTGGTCGGCAGTTATGCTCCCGGTCAAATATTCGTCAATTTTAGTTTTAAGCTGAAGATACAGTTCGTGAAATTCTGCGCTGCTGTTTTTCAATTTCATCTCCTTGTAAAATGGAATACAGTTTTATACTCTGCACGGCTGAAAATTTAAAATAGATTGCGAAGATTTTGAGAATTG
>JBAWXM010000370.1:0-5095 GCA_037144075.1 Lentisphaerota bacterium
TATTTAAAAATATGTTTACGAGCCTGGGCAAATATAAAATAGTTCCTCTGTTGACAATTAAAGATATAGAAATAGCGGACGCGCTTAAAGTTGCCGAAGCTCTTATTGCCGCCGGCCTGCCGGCCATGGAATTAACTTTCAGACGCTACAGCGACAGTAAAGCCATCCGGGAAATCGCTAAAGAATTTCCTGACTTTATAATCGGCGCATCCGGCATCCTGAACAAGGATCAATTTCTGCGCGCTGCTGACTCGAAAGCAAAATTCGCCACAGCCCCGGGCGTTTGCGAAGAATCCATCAAAATCGCCGTAAAATCGCCGATCGTATTTGCCCCCGGCGCCAATACCCCTTCCGATATTGAACGCATCCTGCTCAACAGTTGCGTGCATTTTCAGTTTTTCCCGGCGGAAGCTTCTGGCGGAGTTGAATATTTGAAAGCCATTCTGGAACCGTTCGAACACCTTCCTCTGGACATTCTGCCGAAAGGCGGCATCACTCTGGATAAAATTAAGGACTACCTGAAGATTCCGCAGGTGTATGCTGTTTCTCTGGAGAACATCCTGCTCACGGAATATATAGTCAACAAGCAATGGGATAAAATCACGGAGTCCGCAAAAAACGCGCTGGGAGTAGCGCTCAGCTAAGCACCTTTGCCAATTCAACGCGCACAGTCAAGGAGCATATAAGTGACCGGGGCCGAAAAAAGATTTTTTACCGGAATCACGACCTGCACCGTATTTTCGCTGCTGTTGATTTTGGCCGTTCTATCCGGTGCCGTCCCGCTGGGAGTGCCGGGGGAGTGGTGCTGGAACCGGGCGCAGAACATTGAATTCCCGATCTTTGAAACCATCACCGTAATTATTTTTTTCTGCACGGCGGCAGTCATCGCTTTTCTGACCGATTTCCGTTCCGCTTTCACCCATGGCAAAATCGCCGGAGTAGTTCTGATTCTGCTTTGCGGCCTGATTATAGATTATCAGATATTGATGAGCGGCAGAGCCGGCGTCAGTGAAAATATGATCGGCATAATTGATAAATATACTTCCGGCTATATGACCGTGGCGGCGACTATAGACTCGCCGGTAAAATACTATTCCGACTTTACAAAACCGCAGAACGCCCGTATTTCCACGCCGGAACATATTGACGTGCATCCGCCCGGCAATGTTCTGGTTTCATGGCTGGCCTTGAAAACATGCAGGGAATCAGAGAGCTTGCGTAAACTGATTGACCGCATACTTCCATCCGGCAGCATAGAGAAAGTCGCCGCGGAAAATACAGGCGACGGCGTTAAACAGGCAGGAACGGTAATGGCTTATGCCGCCGCATTGCTGCTGCTGTTGATGCTGGCCGGAATTTCTCTGGCTAAGGGGTTGATTCTGCTGTCGGCGTTCATTCTGACAAAAAGCAAATTCCACTATGCCGGTCTGACAGCATTGACATTGCTGGCGGTACCCGGGCCGATACTCTTTGCCGGGCATTATGACCCGCCGTTTTATTTCATCACCGCGCTGTGCTGTCTGTTTTTCGTACTGGCAGCAACCGGGAGAAAACCGGCGCTCTTATGGGCAGGGCTATGCGGCTTCGCTCTTGGGATTGGAACAATTTTCACGCTGGCTTATGGAACCCTGATTATTCTCTTCTTTGCATTTTTCCTGATAACAGCTTTCACTTCTGACAAGATCAAGAATAATCTGACCATCGCAGCGGCGGCGGCAGCCGGAGGCCTTGCCGTGGCGCTGCTCTGCTATTTATGCGGATTCAACATCATCGGGATATTCCTGCAATGCATTCATAATCAGGCCAGGTTTCATGCCGCAACCAGCCGTTCCGCCATTTGGGGAGCATTAAACTTTTTCGATTTTCTCCTGTTCCTCGGCCCGGTTGGTTTCTTTCTGCCATTTTTCCTGCTTGCCGGCAAAATAGCTGGCATCGGCAGAAACGTTAAAGCCATCCTTATGGAAAAATCTATACTGTTCACGCTGCTTTATGCAGTTATGCTGTTTTTCATGTGTCTTTCGCCGCTGACCAGAGGCGAAATGGGCAGACTGCTGATATTTTACATGCCGGTTCCGCTTGTCCTGGGCAGCGCCATGATAGCAGAGCAGCCTGCGTCCGGACGGACTGCAATCCTGATTTGTATTGCCGGAGCCCTGCTGATGACTCAAACTATTTTAATGCGGGTTGTGCTCAAACTGGTGATCGCAATCTGATTGCAGCATTGTATTTTCTGCCAGCGGGATTATTTTATTATCTAACCGACCATGCGGAATATAACCATATTATGGATAAAAAAACAGATTTTATTATTTCTGACGAACGTGACAAATGGCTGAGGCTGAATGACGAGGAATTATTCCGGCAATGCGGCATGGAGGCGTTCAAAGGTTCAGGTAACGGCGGGCAGAAAAGGAACAAGACCTCTAGTGCGGTCAGACTGCGCCATGCACCGACCGGCATAACTGTTACCGACTGTTCCGGCAGGAGCCAGCATCAGAACCGGCATGAGGCGTTGAAGAAACTGCGGTTTCAACTGGCGATGGAGGTCAGAACTGCCATTCCGTCAGTTCCGGAACGTGCGGAAGTCGGCCTTGACAGTCCGGACTACCCGCTCTGGACCGCCGCAATGGTTGACAATTTGTTAAAAAACAGTTTTTCATTAAAAGATACTGCCGGAGCGCTTGGACTGAGTTCTTCGAAATTAGTCAAACTGTTGTACCGGGACCCGGCACTATGGCAGGCTGTAAACCGGTTCAGAGAGCAGGCCGGGCTGCCTGTAATGATAAAAAAAGAATAAATTTTTATTTTTCTGTAACTTTTTATGTAACCGTAACGACTAAACAACTAATAATGAATCACAGAACCGTTTTCATTATCGCAGGAACCGCATGGACGGCCTGCCCGGTTCTGCCGGAAAGACAAGATGACAGTACCGGGAGAAGCTGAAATAATTGACCGCATCTTAAGCGGAAATATTGATGACTTTGGATTGCTGGTGGAAGAGCACAAAGGCAAAGTGTTCTCCATAGTGCGGAAAAGAGTCCCTCCGGCTGATGCCGAGGAAGTCGCCCATAAAGTGTTTATAGCGGCATTCAAGGCGCTGGGATCTTTTTCACGGAATAAGCCGTTTGAAAACTGGCTGTCCGGCATTGCCGTCAGGTCCTGCTGCAACTACTGGCGTGAATGTGGCAGCAGCAGAAAAGCATTGGCCTCCGCGCCCGGGGATGAGCACCTGGAGTGGCTGGAGAAGGTCTGCCGCGGAGACTCTCTCGAGAAATTCGAGACACTGGTCAGGCGGCAGGAAGCAAGGGAATTAATCGGCTGGTGTCTCAATAAATTATCTCCGGAAGACCGGGCGCTGCTGGAAATGATTTATTTTGAAGACTGGCCGCTGAAAGAGGCCGCCGCCGCAATGGAGTGGGGAATGGCCAAAACTAAAATCAGAGCCATGCGGGCCAAAGCCAAAATGAAACAGATAATCGCAAAATTGCCGGGAGAACTTGGAAAATGAATAAACATGAAATCAGGAAAGTCGAAGAAGCATTTAAAACATGCTTTCAGTCGGACTCCGGCGGGCTGCAGCCAGGACCTGAATGGCAGCGCAATTTGATGATTAATGTCCGGGCGGTCGCCGTACCGCCTGCCCGGCGGCAGATGCGGGTGCGCCAGGAAATCATTATCTGGCGTCTGGCCTGGACTTCGCTTGCGGCCTCGTTGATACTGGCCGCCGCGTTCGGCTTCTTTCAGACTGGCGGCGATGACAGTCAGGATATCAGCAAATGGGAAGATAAAATATTCGCCACCAGCGATATAATAAGGAATGATATAAATGGAGAATAACGCCAAAAGCGATTCGCTTGCAGACGGAGCGGTTGAAACCGCCGGAGCAATGCCGGTGGAAAATAACGCCAAAGCCAAAAAGATATGGGGAGCGTTCGTGCTGATTTTTCTTTCCGGCCTGCTGCTGGGCGGAGTCACCGGGTTCTACATTGGCAAGCCCCCTGCCCGCCGGAACTCGAACAGCCAGTCTTTCAGACAGCATGTCTTTGACAACTTTGTAACTGAATTGAAGCTGACGCCGGAACAGCAGCAGAAAATGCGTCCGGTTTTAGATAAAGGCTTTGACCGGATTCAGGATTTCAGGCGGAAACGGACTGGCGAGTACATTGAGATCATGTCCGGCAATTATGATGACTTGAAAATTCTCCTGACGCCGGAGCAGTTGAAAATACTGGAGGAAATGCGCCAGAAGGAGCTCATCAGGCTTCAAAAAAGAATGCAGGAAAAATTATAACCGGATAATAGTTGAACATTAATATATTATAAGGGAATCCAGATGCTTAGAAAAAATAGTTTTTTGCCGACCATTGCTCTTGTAACTGCGTTAAGCATTGCCGGAAGCGGTTGCGCTTTCTTTGATGAAGTTAAAGGAACAGATAAAAAGAGCGTGGAAAAAGAGAAAGCAAAAAAAGAAAAAGAGGCGAAAGATAAAGAGGAAAAGAAAGAGGAATCGCATATTCCTCCTGAAGTGGCATCCGGCCTGAACGATGTCGAAAAACAGGAGATGGAAGCTGTCTATAAGAAAAATGACGCTGACAGCAAGGCCACCAGTAAACGAGTTTTTGGCGTAAGCTTTTAAAATAAATAACTTAACAAGGAGAACTTATGAAAAAGAAAAAAAAGTTGTACAGATTCACGCTCATCGAATTGCTGGTAGTGCTGGCTATTATCGGTATACTGGCTGCAATGCTGCTGCCAGGCTTGAATAAAGCCCGTAATAAAGCAAGAAGTCTTGCCTGCAAAAGCAATCTTAAACAAATCGGAATAATGATTAAATCTTATTCATCCGATTTCAAAACCTTGCCCAATGCCGCTAAAATGCCTACTATAAACGTTACCGACAAACCGATTTACGATTTGCTCAAGCCCTACGGGGCCACTCCTAGAATCTTCCAGTGCCCGTCAGATGTATATTCCCGCGCAGACGGCACGGCGTATGCGGATAAAACATATTTTGATTCGGAAGGTACCAGCTATGAGTATGATTTTATGGCGATACGAGCCCGCGGCATACAGCGGGCTGAGAGAACTAGTT
>JBAWXM010000371.1:0-5077 GCA_037144075.1 Lentisphaerota bacterium
TCCGGTATTTTTTTCGTGTAGTTTCGTGCTACTATCCGTCATTTTCTTGTTTTTTTAGAAAGATTTTCATACGGGCATTCCATAAGTTTCTAATTATTAACATGAAAAATGCTCAGCAATGCAGTGGATAAATTCCGTCATTCCATCCATCAAAAAAGTTCTGGAGGATGGATGCAAGTGGGAACCTTGAACTGTCAATCCCGTAGTCGCGCGGCTGCAAACAGAAAATTGTTTCTATTACTCGCCACCGGCGGCTTGTCCGCCTCTGGAGTGTCCGCCGGGCGTGATTCAACGGCGAGGCTTTGGTCGCCGGAACGGCGAAATCAATAATGCCGCTACGGAGAGCGGCGTTCCCAGGTTTTCCTTCACTCCCTTCATGTTCCCGTCCTGCGGGATGAAGCTGTGTTGATTTTTTCGTGAGTTTCGTGGTTAGACGGCTGTTTCTCTGCGACTTTGTGGCCAAAATGCCTGAAAAATATTCCGGCAGCCTATATGACGGTTGCGGAATGACGATTAAGGCTGTAAATTATCGGGTTAATATAATCATAAATATATTTTAGAAAGCGGGATCGATGTCCTCAAAATTTAATGAAAATTTTGAACAGTATTTTCTTGAACTGATTATCGGGAAGCGCAAGAGTCCGAAAGATCAGCTCATGCTGCTGCTCCTATTCGTAATATCGCGGTTCTACCGGGCGGTGGTTCAGTTCAGGATGTGGCTTTACGATAAGCGCATTATCCGGAACCGTGCGATCGGCTGTCTGGTGGTGAGCATCGGCAACCTTAGCTGCGGCGGCACCGGCAAGACTCCAGTCGTGGAAGTTTTCGCCAAAACGCTCAGCCATAAAGGCCGGAAAGTAGCCATTCTCAGTCGCGGATACCGTAGCAAACAGCGTTCCATGCTGGTGAAACTGACTCAGAAATTCAGTTCTAAAAAAATGGAAGTGCCGCCGAAAGTAGTTTCCGACGGCAAAAATCTGCTGCTGGACTCGGCCTATGCAGGGGACGAACCTTACATGCTGGCGAACAACCTGACTGACGTCGTGGTGCTGGTGGATAAAGACCGCGTTAAGGCCGGGCTGTATGCGATTGATGAATTCGGCACTGATACGCTGATCATGGATGACGGTTTTCAGTATATGAGCTTGAAGCCGCACATCAATATTGTGCTGGTTGACTCTACTGATCCTTTCGGCAATCATCACGTTCTGCCGCGCGGTATTCTGCGCGAACCGGTAAAAAACATCCGTCGTGCCGATTATGTTTTCCTGACTAAATCCACCGGCGGCAATCATCTGCGCCACCTTAAAGCATTTATCCGCCGCCATAACCGGCGGGCGGAAATCATTGAATGCTGTCATAAGCCGATGTATCTGGAAAAAGTCTATAAGAAAGGCGAGCGCGAGCCCCTGGAGATGCTAAAAGGGAAGCGTGTTGCGGCGTTATCTGCAATCGCAGTTCCCGAGAGCTTTGAAGCATTTGTCAGGCAGCTTGGCGGCGATATTGTGGAAGCGCAGCATTTCGCCGACCACCATCGTTTCACCCAGCAGGAAATCATTGATTTCATCAATCAGGCCAAGAAATCAAAGGCCGAAATGATCATAACCACCGAAAAAGATGCGGTAAGAATGCCGAGACTGGAACGTCAGGACATCCCGGTTTATTTTATGCGGGTGGAAATCGACATTATCAGCGGTCAGGAAAGTTTCGACCAGTGCATCTCCCGTATCTGTTTCATGTGATCTCAATTCCGGATTTATTCTGCCGCCTTTGAAACTCAGCCACAAAGGTATCCCGCAGTCGCGGGACCCGCAAGCTGCGCCGTTTAATAACTGTTCGTGGTGTCCGGGATGATTGAAGGTTATGTCCGCCGTTATCAGTGGTTGCATTTTAGCCGGATAAAATCCGTGTATTTTTGCTATTGCGGATTGCTTAAAATGGAATTCCGGGTTAAATTAAGTCTTTGTTTTTTGGAATTAACACAATAAAAATGCATTTTTTGCTTGGATTGGATATGGCTGAATTAAAATCAATTAGAAACTTTTCCATCATTGCCCATATAGATCATGGGAAATCAACGCTGGCTGACCGGCTGCTGGAACTCACCAACACGATCAGCAAGCGCGACTTGCAGGAGCAGGTGCTGGATGATATGGATCTGGAGCGGGAACGCGGGATTACTATTAAATCCCATCCGGTGCGGATGAAATACGACGCCAAAGACGGTCAGGAGTATGAACTCAACCTGATTGACACTCCCGGACACGTTGACTTTACTTATGAAGTCAGCCGCGCGTTGTCGGCCTGTGAAGGCGCGCTGCTGCTGATTGACGCCACACAGGGGGTTCAGGCCCAGACGGTGGCCAATGTCACTCTGGCGTTCCGTCAGAACCTGGTGGTGATTCCGCTGATCAACAAGATAGATATGCCGTCGGCGGATGTCGAACTTTGTTATCAGCAGATGGAGGAAGTGCTGGCGATCCCCCGCGAAGAAGCATTGCTGGTCAGCGCCAAGGACGGCACCGGCGTCGCGGAAGTGCTGGAGGCTATTGTAAAAAGAGTGCCGGCGCCGAAAACAATGAATTTTGCCGGAGCCAGCGGACTGATTTTCGATTCCAACTATGATGCTTATCGCGGCGTGGTTACATATATCCGCGTGTTCAGCGGTGAATTCAGCAGGGGAACCAGAATGCGGCTGTTGAGTACCGGTCTTGAAAGCGAAATCAAGGAAGTCGGAACTTTCGGCCCCAACATGAAGCCCTGCGACAGGCTGACGCCGGGTTCGGTGGGCTATGTCATTCCGAATATTAAAAGTCCCGCCGACACCAAGATCGGCGATACCGTTACCGACGTGAAGAATCCGTGCGCGGTTCCGCTGCCGGGCTTCAAAACCGTGACGCCGATGGTGTTCAGCGGTATTTATCCGATTGATACGGCGGATTACGAGCAGTTGAAGTTGAGCATGAGCAAACTTCAGTTGAATGACTCCGCGTTTATTTATCAGGCCGAATCTTCAGCGGCGCTCGGTTTCGGTTTCCGCTGCGGCTTCCTGGGGCTGCTGCACATGGAGATCATTCAGGAGCGTCTGCGCCGCGAATATGACATGGATATTATCGCCACCTATCCCAGCGTGATCTACCGTGTTTATCTGAAAGACGGGACAATGGTGGAGGTGGACAATCCGGTGCATCTGCCGGATCCGTCCGGCATTGACCATATTGAAGAACCTTTAATCACGGCGAAAGTCATGTCGCCGAATATCTACATTGGCGATATCATGAATCTGATTATGAACAAGCGCGGCATCTGCACCGCCACCAGTTCGGTTGACGGCAATCATGTGATTATCACTGCTGAACTGCCGATGCTTGAAATTCTGATTGATTTTCACGACAAGCTAAAATCCATCACCCGCGGCTATGGCAGTCTGGATTACGAACCGTCCGGCTACCGCACCGACAAACTGGTAAAAATGGATATCATGGTCAACGGCGAACCGATTGACGCTTTCGCTTCAATTGTGCATATAGACCATGCCCACTCCCGCGGCAAATCGCTGGCCAAGCGGCTGCGCGAGGTTATTCCGCAGCACATGTTCACGATTGCGGTTCAGGCTGCGGTCGGAGGCAAGATCGTCGCCCGTGAAACCATCAAGGCTCTGCGCAAAAATGTTATTGCCAAGTGTTACGGCGGTGATATCACGCGTAAACGCAAGCTGCTGGAAAAGCAGAAGGAAGGCAAAAAGCGCATGAAACAGATAGGACAGGTCAATATCCCGCAGGAAGCGTTCGTGGAAGTACTGAAAACCAACGACGAAGAATAATCGTAAAGGCTTGATTATGAACTTCTTTCAACGTCGCAGTTTGAGAAAGCAGCTTAGGCATTTCAAGCATCATGTCAATCACATTCTGCATGTTGACGACGACATTCTGGACAGCGCCAGGAAAGCCGGGTTGCAGGCGCTGGCGGCGGATGTCGCCGGGGTCAAGCCGGGCAGCGTTGAGGACATAAAGAAAGTTCTTGATGAAGGACAGCAGCGGCTCGTTAAACTTGTCCGGCACAGAAAATATTCCACTATCACTGAATATCTCGACATTATCGCGGTCGCGGTGGTCGTTGCTTTCGGCATCCGCGGCATATTCTTTCAGCCGTTCAAGATTCCGACCAGTTCCATGCAGCCCACGTTATACGGTATTCATTATATTTCCAGCAATGATACGATTTCAAAATTTCCAGCCTTGTTGCGTTATCCGCTATTTTCCGCCGTGAAAACCGATCCGCAGGGTAATCATCTCAGTAAAGGCTGGTACTCGCAGGGCGATCATCTGTTTGTTGACCGCTATTCTCATCACATCACCGGTCTGGACCGCGGGGACATTGTGGTATTCAATACCGAAGGGATTGTAGACCCGGTCCGCAGAAACAAACTTGCGGATAAAGGATATTATTACATCAAACGCCTGGTCGGGCTGCCGGGAGATTCACTGAAAATTGTCGATAAAAAGCTTTATGTTAAACCTGCCGGCGAGAGCGAGTTCCGCCCGGTCACCGATTTTTCCCCTAAATTTGACAAGCTGTACAGCGGCAAGGGCGGTTATCAGGGGCATCGCAGTGAAGACCCATTCCTGGCTGATAACACCGTCTATCAGGTGCCGGCGGACAGCTATTTTATGATGGGAGACAATACCATGTTCAGTTATGACAGCCGTTTCTGGGGCCCGGTGCCCCGCAAAAATATTGTCGGACGTGCCAGTGTGATTTTCTGGCCGTTTTCCAGGCGCTGGGGCGCTGTTGACCGCCAGCCGCCGCTGGATGTTCCTACCGGAGTTCCAGACCTGGATTCCGGCAGGTTCAGTTCGATGACCCTGCAGTAATTTATACTCTGCACGGCTGAAAATTTAAAATAGCTTGCGAAGATTTTGAGAATTGGTTCGTATTCTGAGATGCTGCCGATACCGGGGTATCGAAGGCCTCGAAGAGCGCTAATAAAAACTCGAAAGATCGCAATCCCGCAGTCGCGGGACGAGCGTCTTGCTGCCGTCTTTTTCCGTTCCTCCTTCATGCGATGCGGGCATCG
>JBAWXM010000372.1:0-5060 GCA_037144075.1 Lentisphaerota bacterium
ATTTTTAGATGGGCTTCATGAACTAAAAATTCAATTTTCAGGAAAACTTCAGTTCTTTATGTGTGTGTGTACGTATAGCGAAGATGGCGTTAAGCGTTCTTTGAATAATCCTGCAAGCGAGAAGGCTGGAAGTCTCAATGTCAAAGATTTCGGCGCTAAGGGCGATGGAATAAGCGATGATACCGAGGCCGTTCAGCGCTGCCTGCTCGATGCCGGGGCAAGTAAATATCCCAGGTTTTATCGCGGGCACACTGCCGCGCCTGAGGTATATTTCCCCAAGGGAACCTATTGCATCTCGAATACGCTTCTGGTTCCGTCCTGTGGTGGTAAAGACGGGATATTGTCTTTCATTAATTTGCGCGGGGACGGCGCGGTTATCAGGCAGGCCAGCCCTGATAAAGATATTATGTATATCCGGTATGCATACCGGAACCTGATAGAAGGACTTATCTTTGAAGGTGGCAGGCGGCAGATAAAAATATGGTCAAAAAACCATGACAAAGCGCACATCGTCATTCGTGACTGCGTGTTCAGAAATTCAACCGGCGCTGCGATCGACGACCAGTTGCGCGTGCCGGTTTCTCATGACAGTCATTTTATTGAAGGTATAGTGGAACCGTATTCCATTAAAACTGGCGAGTCCGGCCTGCCGTTGCTGACGGCGGTTGATGAGGAACCATATAAGATTGCGGGTTATGTTTCCACCACGATGCGTATCAGCCGTTGTTCTTTCGAGAATTGCATGCAGGCGTTATCAATATGGGCGGACTGGAGTCTGGTGGACAATTGCGTCATCGAAACCAACCCGCAAATGAGTGGGCCTGCCATACTGGCGGGCGGAACGTTAATGCTGGAGAAAATACGCGGTCTCGGTCACGCGGCGCCGGGGAAAAAACAGTGGTGGATAACCCTCGACCAGCGAAGAAATATAAGGCCGGCCTGGGGCAATATAAGTTTGGATATGAAACAGGTCAGTTTAAAAACTGATTCCGCCGCAGGCTGGACGGTGGTGCGCAATGAGGCTAAAAACAGCGTTCCCAATGTAGTAATCTTCGCCGATGATTGTGTATTTCAGGGAACCGGAAGCGATGATTATGGAATTCTTCATCTTGCAGAAATTCCGAATCTGATCATGATCAGAAACTGTCGTGAATTAAATGGCGGCAGTTGCAATCTGTTCAGTTATGAGAAACAGTTCTCTAAAGAGTATTTCGGAAAAATTAACCCGGATTCTTTCGCCTATGTGCTGGATGATAATAATACCGGACTCAAGCCAAATGTTACAGATGTAATGAAGCCGTTTGTGAAAGCAGCTTTGCCTGGGAAAATTAGCCAACTATTTGTTGAGGGCATCGTGGATGAAGCGTCCACCGCGACTTTGCCGGAAATCCGCAACGGGATACAGCGTTCAATCAACCTGGCAAACTTTGGCGCAAAAGGCGACGGGATTGCTGATGATGCTGAAGCTTTCCGGCTCGCGTTGAGCGATGCCGCCAGCTCCGCCGGATTGACAGAATTAATCGTGCCCAACGGTATTTATCGCCTGGGAGAGACGTTAAAGCTGCCGGAACGCATTGTTATTCGCGGCTCCGGTTACGTTGCGATAACTACATCTCCCGGATGGAAAGGTCCTGTTTTTATTGCATCTGAACCGCAGATCCTTCTTATTCAGAACCTTAATTTTACCAGGTGCGAACAGGCGGTTTCGATACTCACCCGGCCGGACCGGAATCCCAAATTGGTGATAGATAATTGCGCGTTTAATGAGACTGCTGACTTTGCGGTGAAATGTCAGGCCGGACGTGGCGATACGGGGGAGCTTAACGAAGCGAAACTGCGTATAAGTGATTGTACGTTTGAGTATTGCCGGATGTTGTGGTCGAATTTTAGATACGTATTAGTGGAGAATGCCTGGGTTACCACAGATCCTGATATGAAAAATACCGGCGCTATAGTGAACAAAGGCGGCTTTCATTTCAAAACGTTGACGGGTGTGCCTCAGACTACAATGAAGTGGAAAACGCCCGGAGGAAAAGATTCCAGAGATACTAAGTCAACCGATATGCGCTGGATAAATAACTATCATCATGCACAGCTTGACCGATGTCGGTTCGGCAGTGAGGATGGCGGGCTTCCTGCGGTTGTCAACTTAACATCCAGTGGGACAGTGCTGTTTAACAACAGCTGGCTGAATATGGCACAGAAAAAGCCTGGAAATACAGCGCGCAATACCTTCATCGATTGTGAAAAAATTCCGGAAGTCATTGCGGTCAGGGGCGCATGGGGGTATGAGACTACAATGTTGATGGTTCCTAATGGAATGAGAGAATCCCTGCCTGGACATTTTTTTGAGAGCGGAAATACGATACCGGTAAAAATTGAAGAAAAATAAAAGTCGGCAATCAAAAATTTGGTACATCTGGGTACAGTACTTTAGCGTTTGTGTTTTCGTTGCTTGAATATCGAATATCTGGAACGATATGCCGCCGGAGTTTTTGATCTGCCGGAAATTTAAAGTACTTCAAGCCCTGGTCGCCTATGGCGCCGCCTCCGGCGGGTAGACTTTCAGCTTGAACCGTCGCAAGTAGTGGCTAAAACCACTGGTCCCACAGCGCGGCGGGATCCCGCGACTGCGGGAATGCTTGCGGTACTCTTTAAAATGTTCATCTGTCGTTCAGCAACGTTTTCTGGAGTGCTTGCCCTCCATTGGAATCAGTTGCACGAAAAACAGACTTGCTAAGGTGAGGCAACATTATATTATCAACGCACCCTTTTTCTTTGTGGCTTGGCGCAAGATAATTGCAGATTTGCATTCGGCGGACAAAGCGGCAAGTCCGGGCGCGCTGATTAAGAACGGCGGATTATTTCATTCAACATGCCTGAGAACATTTTTTTCGAGGTCATTGGAGATAAGGCACATGTTCGGCTTAACGCAATTACTAATTTGTCGTTTTCATTGTTCGCCGAGATGAATGCCGCGATTTCGGATGAAAGTTGTTTGTCAATATTGACACAGTCGCGTCCGATGAGTTCAGCGCCGGCAACGATACAATCAAAATTCTCCGCTTCCAGAATATCAGCATCCGGGGCGGCATCCGCGTACACTCTTGCGTCAGCATCAATAATATCCAGGTAATGGTTTGCGACAAAATAAAAGTCCTTGAGGTCTTTTGCGCGCGAATTATCATTCAAATAGGAAATCAGTTTCAATAACGCAAATAGCGGCGGATTAATGACTTTTACCTTTGCCCGGCCTGTTTGGATTTCATCCGCGGAATGCAAGGCTGCCTTAAACCCGCGAACATTCAGGCTTGTGTCAAAATCCGGCGGCCAGAATATTTCACCTTTGTCGTTTTCTATGTCTCCAAACGGAATGATATCAAGCGGCATATCCTCTGCTCCAAAAAGGAGGCGGTGCAGATTGGAAGAATCGCTCCTGAAATCGTATTCTTCAATCAAGGCCTGAACCAGCGCCTGATATTCTTTCCAGTTATGCACCTGACATGCTATATCGACATCGTAAGTCCAGCGCGGTATTGGAACAGCCGGCTTACACGAGAGAAACAGATTTCTGGCATAAGCTCCTATCAGCAGAAAATCAATCTTTTTCTGCTTAGCCGCCTCGCTTACGATTTCAATTACTCTGGTTTGTGTGTTGTTTTCCATATTTCTTATTGTTCAATAAGATATTTCTGATGTATTTCCATGGCGGTTTCAAGATTTCTGGAGTCGCCGCTGGCAATCAGGTCGGCATAAATCAGCAGAGGATGAACAGTTGTCAGCGCACTGCCTTGCTCCGGCCAGAAAGCGTCGAGGATTTCAATATTCCCATTGGGATCAGGACGCAATTTTGTCCGGGCTATCAGCTTATTGATGTTGCCCCAGCGGTAAATACTCCAGATTTCAGGATGAAGGTGGCCAGCGAGAAAATATGCGGCGGCTTCGCCGCCCCAGGCGGCGGGCAGTCCGGCTAAAAGTTGAACATCTTTAAAATTGTCCATGCCGGCACTGTAACGTTGAATATTAAGTTTTCCCCTGAGCTTCTCGCTGTAAGCAAGACACCAGCGTTCCGCAAGTTTTTCCTTGTCGGCAAAACGCAGTTCCCCGTCAATTTCCAGCAGCAGGCCATGTTCCTTCAAGTCCGCCATAATGTAACCGGCAGAGCCCAGACTCACACCGCTTTTTGCCTGAAGAATGCGGTAGTTTGCTTTCAGCATTTCAGGAGCAGTGAGCAGAATATAAATCAATTTTAAACCGGATGGCGCAAATATCCGGCCTGAATTGCGTTCCCGGTTTATGTCGTTTGCTTTTTTACAGTTCATGATTAAAAATGTATGTTCAGGCAGCTTCAGGAAAAGATTCCCGGCTGCATCAGCAAATTCGATGCCGCATTCCGCCAGTTCCCTTGCGGCCGCTTCCGTAAGATACTCCGTGAAAAGCATGCTGTCATGAGCCTGGCATTGCCGGATAACACTCAGCAACTGTGGTTTTGGCAGCGCCCTTTTGAGTTCGACATTCTTTTTAACATTGCCAAACAATACTGCGCCATCGCCGTTTCCGGCGTTTATGCTGGAAAACTTCACATTAACAGGTTTGCCTGCCAGAGCCAGGCTGATTCGCGCCTTTTCCAATATCGCCTTAATGAGATTTCTTTCTTCCATATTATGTTCAACTTATATTAGTGTTCAATTTTTATGAACATGATAAAATAATGAACAAAAGACATATTTGCAAGCAGATTTCAATAAATAAGTTCATCGTATAGGAATTTGTATTTTAACAGGGATATACAGGATATACAGGATAAGAAAACCCGCTTAACCATAAAAAAAGGCACGAAGGGGAAACCGGGGAACGGTTGTCCACTAATTACACGAATGAACACGAATAAATATTTTGCTGTGAATTTGATTTTGCGGCACAAAATCAAACTCACAGCAAGCACTTCTGCTTTATTAGTGCCAATTAGTGCTATTCGTGGATAAAAACTGTATTTCTATGTGTTCTCCGTACTACTATCCGTCATTTTCTTGTTTTTTTAGAAAGATTTTCCATTTCTT
>JBAWXM010000373.1:0-5060 GCA_037144075.1 Lentisphaerota bacterium
AATTGGGACATTCTAGATCGGCGAAATTAGGACATTTTAAGTCGGCGCTGACAAAGAGAACTTTTTCCTGTTTCCGCCTAAGGAGTTGTAAAGAAATAAGTGGCATTTTATACTGAGGGTATCGGTGAGAAATTTTGGGCTTGCCGGAGAGGAGCAAAGCCGGAGCTTGTTTTGACTGTGTTACTTTATTTTATCAGAGCGTTATGACGTAAAAGAGTCAACTACCTTTTGAAACATGCCGAATTTTTATTATTTATAACTAATGAGGTAATTTCAAAAGTAGTCAGAATTCAGGAGCCAGGAGTCAGAATAATTGGAAAACTAACTGGATTTGAGTTAGAATTTCATTCTTAATTCTGGATTCTGTCTTCTGAATTCCCGCAAAACGCGAGTTTTGCAATTGGCTCTAATAATTTATGCTTATAATGATGATATAGTTAAATTAAGTGGACAGCCCCGCTGAGAACAATTGAAAGTTGAAAGTGCAAAATAGTGAACATCAATCGGCCGGACCGGTTTTCTCCACTAGTTCAAGCATTATACCCTGCGGATCCGCTTCTGTCGCGGCACTTTGCAGATGCAGATAACTGATCCCGTTAATAGTGGAGAAACAGAGCGGCAGCTCGAATTGCGGACCATCATCAACGCTGAACGCTGCGGCCGGTGCCGCTTCAAGATTCCAGCGGATTGTCAGCCAGTGCCAGCAGTCGGGTTTAAGCGCCGGATGCCCGTTAATGCGTCCGGATGAGTCCAGACTGAGTACAAACATCGAATAATCTGCTACGACCGGATCGGTCGGGTTGAACCAGCGGTCAACTAATGAAATCTTAGTCCCGGCGGCGCCGTCCGGCTGACGCAGTTTCAGACGTATCTTACCAGTAAAACCGGCCGGAAAATTCCAGACCGCACCCTGCCGTTCCTCCAGCAGCCGCTCATCGGGATGGCGGGCAATCCGCAGGACTTCCCGCATCTCGCCGTCGGGATGGGGAACCATCGCCACGCCGGGGCGGCGGTTCAATGAACAGTGTCCCGTGAAACCGCGGAAACCGCCGGCCACGCCTTTCAAATAACTCTGATATGACCATGCGCCCAGGCCGCAGCGGAAATCTTCGCGCCGGTCAGTTTCATACAACCAGTCAGGATCAAACAGAATCATCCGCCGGCAGTCAGCATGCTGTCCGAAAGCCAGCAAAACCTTGCCGCCCGGCAGTTCCACCGCCTGTGACTGATGAATGCTTTTATCCAGCGAACTGTCATTGCCGCCATGACTGCGAAAATCAATATCATTACGGCGCTCGTTCAGGTGCAGCTCTCGGAATCCAACCCAATCCCTGCCGTCATTATCAGAAACCGCGGCATGCAGCGCGTCGCGGTTCGTGAAAACATCTTCCCAGACACCGGCGCGTTCGTCAGCACCGAGCCCGGCTTGCAGATCGTGATTAACCTCCGGCAGCGGCGTGGTGTTGTTCCAGCATGCCAGCAGGCGCCCATCGCTCAGATGAAACAGGAGCGGCGTGGTAATAGTGCCGTAAAAGCGTGACGGCGCAGGTTCAGACCAGCTATCGCCGCCGTCCAACGACCATGACTGCCAGAACTGGTCGTGTGCCGTGCGGATCAGCATATACAGCCGTCCGTCGCCCAGTTCCGCCACTGTCGGCTCCGTGCCGCAATTTTCCCAGCGCATTCCGGCATGCGGCGGACGCAGGCCGAAAAGCGGAATAGCCGGGAGGGCAGTATATTCCCAGCTATGGCCGTCATCGTCGGAACGGAAGACCAGCGGACAATTTCTGCCGTCCGCCCCCGCTGCCTGTGCAGGCAGAATCCAGCGGCGGCGGGAACGCAGAGCCAGCGGCTGACGCGGCATCAATAAGCGCGGCAGCAGATCGCCGATGCGATGTGAAACAAACGGTCCGTCCGGACCATTGCCTGACCGGTGGACATATATTCCGTGTGCAGGACAGGAGTCATGGATCGACTGCCATTCCTCCACCCCGGGATGCCCGTGTTTGCACAGAACTGTAAGGTAATCCCCCGACCACGGACTGCGTACCGTTGCTCCCGGCGAGTTCGGGGCCGATTCATGCTCGACCCAGGAGAGACCGTGGTCGGGACTGGAGATAAAAATATTGCGTATATTGCCGTTGCGGAAATCTCCACGAAAACCGTAATGCCGTATTTCTCCGTCCGGCAGCAGCATCAGGTCATGAATACCGTTGATCGGCGGAACCCCGGCCACTACCGGGGCAAAAACCTCTTTCAATATCTTCTCTGCAAAAGAATCGGCGCACTCCGGAGAATGTTCTGTTTTCATAATATCATGGCCTTAATCATATATTTACAATACTTCAGTATTTCGGGGATACTCCTGACACAGGAAGTGTACAGGCTTTTCATCTTCATCTATTTCAGGGAACCGGCAAAACCGGCCGCCTCCGATAAAAACATTGTCATTGCGATCATCGCAGACACTGGACACCTCACCGCTGCCCCCCGTGCATTATGCCGTTCATGATGAAACCGTCCCCTCCTTCTCCCCAGAACTGGTGAATCACACCAGGATGAAGACAGATGCTCTGCTCCGGCTTGAGCTTTATCCTGCCGCCTGAAGAAATTGTTCTGCTGATGCCGTCGATTGCCACGGTCATGGGGCCTGACACAGGAAGACCGTCATTGCCGGACCTGGTCAATTCAAGCACAATGACACCGGTACCGCGGTTGATGATATCCTCCCGTTTGCTTCTGTGGAAATGTGCCGAAGCACGCTGACCTTCGGGATCAAGTATGAATTTTTCGGCATAACTCTTCGGGTATTTGGGATCGTTATGACGCCCGTTCCGCAAAGTGAACAAGGTGCGCCCGATGCTAGTAAAATCCCCGCTGCCGAAATCGGTAACGTCCCACCCCAGCATACAATCGCGGATTTCGTCCGCCTCATTACCGGCTTTAAACCAGTCTTCGTATGACCAGAAAGCGAATTCCGGCGGCGCAGTCCGGAGCGTGCAAACACTTCCTTTGCTATTTCTATGCTTCTATTGATTACGGATCTTTTCAGCATAAGTCACCTTCCTTTATTGTTTATCAACTTCCATGATTTCCAAACGTTCACAGCGGATTTTCTTGCCGAGCAGAAAGAATTTCCTTTCCGGATACCAGAGGACAGGCTCGCCGTCAATGATAGTCAGGCTGGCATACATTGCAAGATCGGTCCGGCCCGGATTGCCGTCGATATTGTTGAGCGGAATTCCGTCATTGTCCATGAACAGCAGCGGGTCTGAAAACCATACCGGCTGTTTAGCATCTTTCCGGAACTCTCCTTTGACGATCCATATCGGACGCCGGTGAGAAGAAGTTTCGAAAGGCCCCCATTTGCCGAAATGGCCGTCATGATTGTGGAAAGTCAGGACAAACTCGCCATTGCCGATGGAATATATCGGACACGGACTGACCGGGTGGATCAGTGGCGCACCGCCGTCTTTGTACCTTAAAATCTCCGGCGCTGTCCATGTTTCGCCGCAGTCGTGTGAAACTGAAAAACATGGACTTCCGTTGGCGGTCCGCATCACACAGAAAACTCCGCCGTCTGGAAGCTCCACCAGCGACGGCTCCTGCGCGCAACTCACATCAGGATGACCGGGAATCGGAACCTGCAACGCGGCATCGCCTGCGGCAAACCGGCTTATCTTCAAATTGCACGGCTCCGGATCGTCGTTGATGTTTTCGAACCGCATGAATTCAATCACCGCCTCCTCCGCCCACCATGTGTTCAACGGGGCCGGCGGACGCACTGCCGGGCTGACCCAGTGGGTGAATCCGGTGAGATATCTGCCGTCGCTCAGTTGAAGCGGCTTCTGCCATACAATCCAGTTCGGTGGAATTGTTTCGTCGGGATTATCCCATTTGTCGCGGGACATCGGAATAAGAGTCTCTTCAGACCAGCTTACCCCGTTGTCGTTACTGTAAATACAGCCCATCAATCCGGTAGTATGGGAAAATATGTCATTGACGCCGGTGTGTTTGCTGTAGAAGACATAAATTCTGCCGGAAGCTGAAAGCACTGGAAATCCCCAGCTGCACATTCCGCGTCCGGTTGCCGGATCCGCTTTTCCTCCGGCAATCGTCTTCGGAGATTCCCATGTAAGACCGCCGTTGAAGCTCCTGCTGAAAACAATCATCTGGTCAGATCTTCCCTCGAAACTGCTCTGGGTCCAAACCGTTCCAAGCGTCCCGTCTTTCATATCAAAAACCAGGAAATGTTCATTGCCGCAGTCACTGCCTTTTTCAATACTTTTTGGAACATATACGACAAAATCAGGTACGGTACGGCCTATTTCTGTTGCAAGGCTTTTCTTGAACATATTTACATTCCTTAAAATTGTTGTCAGGTATAAATTTAGCATTGTAACGGACAGAATCAATAATACCTTTTGTTCATTAATTTCTTAAACTAGAGGTAATTTCAAAAGTAGTCAGAATAATTGGAAAACTAACTGGATTTGAGTTAGAATTTCATTCTGAATTCTGTCTTCTGAATTCCCGCAAAACGCGAGTTTTGTAATTGGCTCAAATATACTTACAAAAAACATTTTTCAATATAAAACATTACTATATCAGAAAAATGCTTATAAATAGCTATTCACGTATAAATATACTTATGCCTTTTAAAAATCCATTTTGCCGCCCTATTTGAGCCTGTTGTACGCGTTTGGGTTGACAAAATCGCTATATGTATAAAAGGACAGAAGACAGAAGACAGGAGAAGTTTACCACGAACCACACGAAATCACACGAAAAAAAATAAAAATGGGGCAGTGGATGTTTGCGTTCCACGCAAATATCCGCTGCCAGTATTAACTTTCGAGCCTTTTCGTGCTTTTCGTGGTTAAGTGTATTAAAAATGTATCTCTATGTGGTTAATATGTCCAGATTGTCCAAAATGGGAAAGATAATTGAAAATTGAAAGTTGAAAATTGAAAATGGTAAAACAAAATAACATCATGTTAAACGGCACTCCAAAGTGTCGGAGTCGGACGGTTGTCCGTCTGGTTATGCTGGCCGCATGG
>JBAWXM010000374.1:0-5052 GCA_037144075.1 Lentisphaerota bacterium
TTTTAAAACTTTTATCTTTTTACTTTTGTCTTTCATCTTGCTGCAATGTCTTTTTACTAATTAGTGGTTTTGTCAACCGGAATTGTGAAATCAGTCTCAAATATGGTGGAAAATGCAGATTTGAAAGTCATGAGTCTGGGGAAGAAAAATAAATGCCAATTTAACAGGGATGGACAGGATAGGCAGAGTCAGGAAGTTTAGAATTCAGAGTTCTAAAGTGTGGAAAGACTTGGATAACCTAACACCTAACACATAACACCTAACACCTAAAACCTAAAACCCAACCACCCTTTACAATCGCAGAAAGGGTAAAGCGCCTAGCGCCGGAGATTATTCATCGAGCAACTGGCGACGCGAAGGGTGTCGGGATTCGTGGACCTGAAAAAAAAATTCATTCTTTTTTGCTGTTTTTCAGTGCAAGGGGATTGACATTATTGAGAACTTAATGTATATATACTGTATATGCGAAAGTAGATATACGTTAACCATCGAGAAAAATGAACGAAAATTTGCAAATACTTGATTATAAGCCAAAATATATTCTGATAGCAGATATGGTCAGAAAACAGATTAAGTCTGGGCATTTTAAAAAAGGTGATAAATTATTCTCCGATGATGAACTGGCGTTGAAATATAAAGTCAATGCGCGGACTATTGCCGCCGGGCTTAATGCTCTGGTTAAAGAAGGCTTATTGGAAAGAGCGCCGGGGCGCGGTACTATCGTAGTAAGAAACATTGAAAACAATAAGGTTGTCAGCAATGCGGTCGGCATGGTAATGTTTAGTAAAGGCGATGTTTACAGCGATATCTGCTTGAAAATATCCCATGGACTGATGCACAGGAAACTTTATCCGGTTTTAATTAACGAAAGCGTTGTCGAGAGACATCGGGATTGCGTCATAACTTATCTGGATCAGATGACCGGCGATGAGCAACGGCCTTATGGAATGATCATTGACGGTAATTATGGATTTCCGTTTGACCATCTATTTTCAAACCCCAGCAGATTTGAAAACATTGTTTTCATCACCAAATATCATCATCCTGAAAGAATCGGGCACGCCAAATACGCGCTGGTGGATTTTTCGGCTTCCGGACGGATGGCGGCACAGTACTTTATTAATAAAGGCTATAAAAAACTTGCATGTCTCGCAAGTCACGAAGAGGAATATCCCGGCTCCTGGAGTTCCATGCAGGTTATGATTATGCAGGGCTTTGCCGAAGTTTGCCAGGCATCAAATGTCAGATTCTCAGAGGATCTCTTCTGGAAACTGCTGCATGGTGCGCCATTTGAAAAGACGGTCGGGGAAGTGCTGGATAGTAAAGATTGCCCGGATGCGATTTTTGCTTACCCTGATTATTTTATCCGCAGTAAGATAATTCCATTGCTTGAATCAAAAAATATGAAGCCGGTGAAGGATGTTAATCTAATCGGCTTTTATAATACGCATCATGCGGAAGAATGCGGGTTTTCATCCATTTGCATTCATGAAGAACAAATCGCCGATGTGGCGGTAAAATTGCTGACGAATGAAACACAAGAACAAGATATATTAATTCAACCAGAGTTAATTATCAGGCAACCGAAACCTTAACAAAACGGAGGAAACAATAAATGAAAAATTGGAAACAACTAACCGGGATGCGTGTAAATAGAAGGATTTTTACACTTATAGAACTCCTGGTTGTGATCGCAATCATCGCCATTTTGGCCTCAATGCTGCTGCCGGCGCTGAATAAGGCGAGAGCAAAAGGGAAGCAAGCTACCTGCGCCAATAATTTAAAGCAGATTGGGCTGGCAGTTAATTACTATACTAGTGACTATCAGGACTGGTATCCGGCTGGAGAAACGCCTAATGCAACATCGGCGTTTAAATACCAAATGCTTTCAGGCTCTAGTAAGTATTGTACCGGCGGCGTGAAGCAGTTTGATTGCCCGTCGGATATAACTAGAGTATCGACAGTGGATTACTGGCCGTATTATGGCGCTGGTAACAATATCAGTTATGGTTACAATGAGAAAATCGGTGGTTCGCTTTATCCTGGTAGCGATGCTGGATTCAGAATACGACCACACAAAGCGACTCAGTTGAAAAAACCGTCATCCTATATTCTGATTTGTGATGTCGGCAGATATCTGACTCCGCCGGCTTGTTCAAATACCAATATAGTTTGGGGGGCTAGCAATCCAGACGAAGACAGAAGTGCCCAGTTGAGGAACAACACGGAAAATATGACTAACCATGAGAAAGGTATTAATTTTTGTTTTGTGGACGGGCATGTCGGATATTATTCGTACATAGATTATATGAATAAATTGAGGTCTCTGGACGTGGGCACCGGTAAGTACAATATAAATTTATGAGAAAAGAAATTGTCGGGAAGCAGGAGAACGTTTGACGGTATTCAATTATATAGCGGTTTTTGTCATAAGAAAATTGGCTTTGGCTGCAAATGAAAACTTGAAGAGTTATTTATTCATTTAAAATAGAATGTACTTTAAACGAGAAAAGAAAGGAATATGAATATGAATGTCCTCAAAATAACAGTAATTTCAGTACTCATGGGGTTAACTTTAGGCGCTAGCGCCGAGGAAGCGGCAACTAAGCAGGAAATTGATCCGAGTGATCTTCTGCAGGGAAGAGGCGCTTTTGAAAAATGGGAAATTATTCAAACGAAAAACAAGGATGGAGCGCATTACCTAGAAGCGAAGAAAAAAGGATGGTCTTTCACTCCGGGTAAAAAAGAAGGTTCAGTGTTGATTCCAGATATTTGTGGTCAAATTTCTGAACCTGCGGCAGACAAGGAGGGGATCATTCGTAAGAGCGAAAAATTCAACACAGGGAAAGCATCCATTGAGCTAAAAGGTGGTCTTTGGTTTTTTGTTGATTTTCCGGCAAAAGATTCTGAAGTCTATAACATTACTTTTTATGTTTACGGGGACAATCCAAAGAGTGTGAAGGTATATCCCAATGTCATGGGGGATAACAAACCAACTTTTTCAATAGAGTCTCATGATGTCGAAGATGTCGAGGATGGGAAGTGGGCCAAAGTAAACGAAACGATAAAAGTTATAGGTTCTGGGGCAAAACGTATCGCCTTCCGCCTCTGCTCGAATGACCTTATGCTCGTGGATGATTTAACTATCACCAAACAAGAGAAATAAGCCGACCAAAAGGCAGGGGGATTTGCCTAATAGTTACTTGTAGTCTCATAATAGTCTCGATGTGTATTGTATTGAGCAAAATAACGCTGGTTTTCTTACCAGTGAGGAGGGGTAAGTCCGCCCTCCGTTAGCCAAGCAGCAATCAGAGAGCGCGGCAACATAGTGCCTTGGCTACAACAAATACAAGTTGTAGTCGCGTCACACCGCTGGCGCATCACATTCCCGATGAAAGCAACTCGGTATAAAAAATTAAGTTGATGAAACCAGCAGATGAATAGGAAAATAATTAATGAGAATGAAAATATTTTCAGAACTGTATATTGCGTTAGTTATTGCATTGGCTGCCGTGGCTGCCGTAGCAGCGGAAGACAAGATTGCGGCTTCAGTTTCAAATAACTCAATAGTACTGGATGAGGTTGCGACAGTCGAAAAAGCGTTGGGTAAACTTTTTTCCATGCCGGCAACAGGGCATGAGGTGGTTAAGCCGGTACTTTTTGCAAGTCGAGCCCATGATCATGTTGCGCTTGACGGCAATTTTAATGAGGGTGAATGGAAAAATGCTGCCGTCTTCAATTCATTTAAGAATATGACTAGTCGCGCAGTGCAATTCACCTATAAAGCACTTTACGACGATAATTACATTTATCTGGGGCTTTCAACTGTTTTAGCAAATGCGACAGGTATTCAAAAACAGCAGGAGCAGGATAATGCGAAAAATCTAAAACCTGACAGCTGGAGTTCAGCTTATTCCTATGAAATATTTCTTTTGCCGCCGGGGTGCCCATATTTCCAATATACTTATTCGATGGGGAAGCAGAAGTATGATGGACAGGGCAAGGATTCCAAATGGAACGGGGAATGGGAGGCTGCGAGTTTCACTTCCGGCAACACCTGGAATATGGTCTTTAAAATAGCCGTGAAACCGATGGGACTTGAGAAAGTTACTGAAAATGCGACTTGGCGTATTAACTTGATCATGTATCACAACGGGAAACCTGTTGCTGTTTTAGGCAACATGTCCAATTATCATATCATTGCAGACTTTCCGGAGCTCCATGCCATCGGTTATGCGCAGTGGAGGAAGAAAGTTCTTTCCGATGCGGATGCAACGCTTGCAAAACTCCAACTTCCAGCCGAACAGGCGACCCCGCTTAGAGCCTTGATAAATCTCGAACGCAGGAACACTCCGAAGGATTTTAGCGAAGCCGGTAGCGCCGCGAAAGATTTCCAGTATTTAGGTCTTATCAGTGATGCGTTCGGTCAATTTTCCGCCGAAGCCGAATATGCAAAATTACTTTCACTTTCAAAATATTAATAAAAAAGAGAGAAACCCATGAAACTATTAATCAGCCTTCTGACAGTGATAACCTTAGCGGGCAGCACTTATGCCGGCCGCACTTTCGAAACATACGAATACACGGCGGAACCGAATCAGGAGATTTTTAAAAATCCCTATAGTCTGGACAATGTGCCGAGGACATTGAGTTCGCCGCGCACGGTATGGGGAAAACCATCTGTATTCAGTCCTGTCAATGCACTTTTTCTTGTGCCAGTCTATAGCGTCCGTGAAGTTTTGGAACTTGAGCAGCGGATGGATATTATTTCTTGTATAGCGCCAGCAATGGACTTCAATAGTTTGAGCATCATTGGAGGAGAAAATTGGTATAGTAATCCATTTGGAGAGAAAGCAGCTATTGAAGATTACATAATTGACAGGCTTCATCCGATGCGCCGTTACGATGCGATTGTCATTGGCAAATTAGATTGGAATATTATACCCGGGAAGGCACGTGCCCAACTGATTCAACATGTAAGCAATGGCACTGCGCTCCTTTATATCAATCCGACTAATGCGAAACCGCTGGATAAGGATGTGACCTGGGACA
>JBAWXM010000375.1:0-5044 GCA_037144075.1 Lentisphaerota bacterium
TGCATGAAAATCTTTCTAAAAAAACAAGAAGATGACGGATAGTAGTACGGAGGGCACAGAGTTAAAACCGCAGTCAGCGAATTACTGCGGGTATTCCCGCAGTAATTCGCCGACTCTCCTGTATTATCTTTCTCCGTGTTCTCCGTGTTCTCAGTGAACTCTGTGGAAAATATGTATTGTTTTTTCTTTAGTGCGTTTTGTTCTTCATAGTAAAGCGGTTTTTCTTATCCTGTATATCCTGTCTATCCACGCCTACGGCGGGCAAGCCCTGTTAAAATACAAATTCCTATACGATAAATGTAGGGGGCGCTGTAATCAATAAATATTGCCAGCCCCGATGTGCCCAGTGTTTTACCTGGAAAGGCTATAAAAACCTTATTTCAAAATCTTGCGGCTGAAAATATTAAAATAAGAAGCAATAAAAAAAGTAATTTGATGAATGTAGGCATAATAAAGTATAAATAAAGTGGACAGACCCATCACAGCCGACAGACCCCTCACAGCCGACCGGACAGACCGTCCAGAAGGGAGCCAAGAGCTGTGAAAAGGCGGCCGAAACCGTATCAGCTTTTAACTGCGTCAAGGCACATTTTCGTAGAAATTCAGCACATCAAAAAATACAAAAAACAAGCTCAAAACAATCCTTAACTTAGCGGCATTCAGGACAGACCCCGCACAGCCAATATGCTTTAATACATTACCTGATTGTTACGTTCCGGCGGTGGTGAATCCGTTCATGATGTCACTCAGCCGCATGCCGTCACGGGGAATATACTGCCTCCAGTATTCTACAGAAGAAATGACTTTCTGCAGAATTTCATCATACAAATCAGCAGTTCCGGAGAAGATTTCAAGGGTAAGAAAAATTTCATCACATTCTGGCGGCATGCACTTATCAATACTGCGTGAATATGACGAAGCAATGGAAGAAAAAACCTTTTCTGCTTTTATAATGCCATGTTCATTATGTTCATTATCAAAAGGCCAGTGTGCTGATGAATTTCCGTTTGTCTGCTGTAAATGTATAATCGGGGAATAGCACCCCAGGCTTTCCAGCCATTTAAACGTATCCCCGTCCCGGACGTCTGCAAACATGTATGGAACTTGATCCATTTTCAGTTTTAAAACATTAATAAAGTTTTCATCAATATTTTCCCGTTTCGAAATCATTCTATTCAATAATTCAGTAGCAGACTCAGAACCAAGCCATAAAGACTTAATTTTCCCATGACTTATACATGATCCGGCAAATTCTTTTATTCTGACGCTGTCAGGACGCAGAAATTTCTGTTGACCTGTCTGGTGTCCTGTATCAATTGTAATATAAAACGGACAGCCGCTCATATTATATATTTTACGAAGCAAATCCTCCGCGCCTTTGATTGTCCATGGAATTTGGTGGGGTGAATACATCTGTTCCACCCCTGCGGTTTTTACGCCGGCTTTCTTGCAGAATACCGCAAAAGATGCAAGCCTCTCAAGAAGTTCATTTTCAGCATTTTTATACAATTCAGGAGATTGCATGGTTGCATAAGAAAAAGCGTGACAGAAAAAACCGATTCCAGCCTGAACTTTTGCTGCTGTTAAGGCCATTGGCTTAAGCCAGTCTTCAAGCATTCTATCTTTGATGCGGACATCATTATGTCCGAGCCCTAAAGTTGAATATGTACCATGTCCGGAATATAAATTTGCAATTACAACTTCATTTCTTTCGCAATTTTCCCGCACTTCATTAATCCACCCTTCCATATAACCGGGAGTTGAATAAAGCGGATCGCACTCATTATCCGCACTTGCTTCAATATAGCTCAACCCAAGGCTTTTAATCAATCTGGTCCATTCCGCAGGGCGAGTCCACCGCTTTGATGCAAAACAATTATCAATTGCAAGGTATATTCGCGGATCAGTCATATTTCCTCTTTATTATCTATTCAATAATGATTTTTCGTAAAGGTTTTTCAGGTACAGCAATATTTTTGTGAAATATCTTTAAAACTCACGAATTCTGACAATAGTTATACCATAGGGAGGCAAAATGGCTTTGGAACCATTTTGCATGCCTGTAATGGCATCGCCTGGTTCCAGCATTTCAATTTCATGCGTCCGGCTGGAGTGGTTGATGTAGAAACGCAATCCTCCGCGCCTGAGAACGGCGACTTCCCGTTGAAGTCCGGAATGATAGTTCAAATCTGCTTTCATGGCTAAGTGAGAAAGTATTTGCAGGAAAGAACTTTCGCCTGCAATTGTAGTTTGATATACTGCCATTCCGCTACCGTACTGGTTGGCAGTCATAAACGGCTGTCCTGCGAATTTACCGGAAGTAAAACGTCCAGTTACTTTGCAGCCGGGTTGAGGCATTGCTTGTTCCATATATTCGAAACAATTGATTTCTATTCCGTTCCATTCCGCCGTCACTGACGCCGGTACGGCTGCAGGTGCCTGAGAAACTTCGTATTCAATCGGTCTGTAACGGGGCGCCGCATGAATATCACAACGTTCATTGATTGCTATTCCCAAAAGGTCAATCAATCCGCATGGCGCGGTATCAGGCAGATGTTTGCCATTACCGTCAGTCAACGCCAGGCGTCCTGTTGTCAGCAGAATGCCGCCGTTGAAAACAAACTCCTTCAGCTTTGCAGCCATGGTTTCGTTGACTTGTTCAAGCTGCGGAGCGACAATCAACTTGTATTGTTTCAGGTCAGACAGGTTATCGGAGGGGAGGATATCTGGAGTCAGGGCCAATTGATTAAGAAGATCATCCGCTACAATGACAGCGTTACAGTATTTCGCAGAGTGGCGTTCGTGATACAGCATTGATACAGCTGGCGAAAACAAAATGGCTGTCCGGGATTCTGGCAATGGCAGGTTTTGCAGCTCTTCACGAAGAAATTTGAATTCTTCTGTAATTTTTTTAATACGGAAATAGGCATCGGACGGCTCGCCGCTCCATGGCAGTATTGCAGGATGCTCTTCCTCGCCCATGACCGACTGCCGCCAGCGGAAGTAGAGCAGCGCTTCCGCCCCGCGGGCGAAAAATTCCCAGGCCCAGCAGCGCAGTGCGGCATTAGCGTCCTGTCCGGTGGTGATGCAGTTCCACGCCCCGGTTTCGGCAATCCAGAACGGACGCTTTTTCAGATTGCGATACAAATCCCAGGCGGCGCGGCAAACCTGGATATGTCCGTGATAATTGACATAGCAGTCGTACGAAACTACATCCAGCGACTCTATAATGTCCCCCATGTTAAGATTACAATCCAGACTGACCCAGCTATTGGTAGTAATGGTCCATGACGGGTTATACCGTTTCAGAATAGCCGTCTGCCCGGTAGTCATGCTGCCGAAGAGGTGACTCTGGAAACGGACCCAGTCCAGTCTGGCGGAATTGCGGTGAAACGGCGGCACAATCTGTTTCCAGTCGGAGAATTCTCCCGACCAGAACCGGTTGCCCCAGGCCTGATTAAGATTGGTCAGAGTGCAGTAGCGTACTTTTAGCCACTGATTAAACTGTGATCGGCAGGACTCGCATTCGCAGGCAGGATTTTCTCCAATGGCGATTTCATTGTCTAACTGCCACGCGACTATTCCCGGATGACTGGCGAACTCCCGTGCCATCCGGGCGGTAATCCTGTCACCTAGCGTTCGGTATTGCTGCGATGAAGGGCAATAGCGGCGGCGGATGTCAACTGCCGGTGGCAGTTTCGACGGGTTAAACAGTAATGTTTCAGGATAAAGTTGCGTTACCCACGGGGGAGGCGCGGCTGTGGGAGTACACAGCATCGTCTGAATTCCGTTCGCATAGAGTAAATCGACGATGTCATGCAGCCAGGCAAAATCATAGCCTCCTTCTTCAGGTTCCATGATGGACCAGGCGAATTCGCCGAGACGGATCAGGTTGAAACCTGCCTCTTTCATCATTGCCGCGTCATGTTTCCAGCGCTCGCGCGGCCATACTTCCGGATAATATGCACAGCCGATATATTTCATCTTAGTTCTCCGGATTTATCGATACAATTGATTATTACTGATTCTCTGCTTTTCCGCAAGTGATTGACGCCGGGTTATTCTGATTCTCATAACAGGCCTTTATCCATGTCGCCGGCCTTGCTATTCGCTCAAGTCTGATTTCATCCGCCATTCCGGCGGTACCTGGCAATATCGTTAATACCGATTTTTCCCGCAGTCCGCAAAACTCCACAGCTTTAGCGCTATCACCCGAGAGCTGGCCGTTTATATATAAACTTAGTGTTTTTGCCTGGCCGTCATAAACCGCACTCATATACACCCAGCGGTCTAAAGGCGATTTATCCGGGCAATAACAATGGCCGGCAATACCCTTTTGTTTCATGAGGTTAAATTGCCAGCGCCCGCTATTATGATAATAAAACATCAACGGCCAATCATTAAAAAAGTTACTTTGTATGCTTTTCATTGAGACCCACATGGACAATGAAAACGAATCATTCGCACTAAGTTTGGGTGCCGGTTCTCCGCGGTAATAACCATAACTGAAACAGCTTTTCGGATCATTGTCACTTTCTCCGGCAATGCCTATTTTGCCATTAACAAAAGCCGCCTTGCCGGCTGCTTGCAGATTAAAACCTCCGGCGGAATCCGGCGCATATTTCACCCCGTCTTTCTCACGGCTGCTCATATGCCACACTGCAACGTAGTCGCTGCCCCACATTTTCTTTGCTGACTCAGTGGGGGCGGCGGCATCCGGCCTGCCGTAGTAAAGATATAAACTGCATGGAGCTCCTGATTTAAATTCAGGTAATTGCACCCAGCATACGAACTGTTTTTTTTCACGATTTATAAGTTCAATTTCATACGGCAGTTCGGTTTTTCCGTCGTCGTCAGTAAATACAACATCGCCGCCATCCGGTTTGACCGCATCATAGAAATCCGTTTCTGAATCAGGAAGCTGAATGCAAACCGGGAAATTTTTTAATTCCCCTTGGACAAGCTTATCGTCCATCTTCAATTGCTTGCGGAATTTCCATTCCGGTTTATACCATTCGGCATTAAGATTGACAACGCATGCAAA
>JBAWXM010000376.1:0-5041 GCA_037144075.1 Lentisphaerota bacterium
TTCAACATGGATTAATTCAACATGGATTAATTCAACATATACCGGTAGTTGCCCTTGGGGAATATCGCGGGGACCAGCACCAGCAGCAGGCAGACGAACAGGATGGCACAGCCGTAAACCAGAAACAGCGTCTGATAGTGTGATATTTTCATCGTGCCGATGAACCACTCCGGGGCGAGCATGCCGGAACCGAGAATCAGCGATGCCAGCAGTCGCGAACCGCCGGTGCCGGCGGAGAAGCAACTGCCGCAGAAAGCCATCGACATGGCTTTGTTATTCGGAGAAGCCAGTTCCATCATTTCGGTTGAGATTGCGATTGAAGAACAAGCAGCCGCGAAACCGTATGTCGCCAGCAGGAAAGTAATCATGATCAAGTTGAATATCGAGTACGTCCCGATGAAAAACAGCGTCAGATTGACCAGCGCAAAGAAGAAGTGAATAAACAGCAGCATGCGTTTGATGCCGATCTTGTCAATGATCTTTCCCGCGGTAAGGAAGCCGAGCAGGGTGCCTACCAGCGCCAGCGAGGAGATGATAATGATGATATTGTCGGCGACCAGCAGATATTTCTTGATGTAGATGAATGTGAGCGGCGGAGTGGAGTATGCCGCCAGATAAAGGCAGCAGATATATACCGAGAACCCGGCCAGCGATTTATTGGCGATGGCCTCGGAAATGCCTTCAGTGAACGAAATGCTTTCTTTTTCCTGGTGTCCGTCAGGGATTCTGCCGACATAATACATTCTGCCCAGCAGGCCCAGCGCCGAAATGGCAATAATGACCTGGAGCATCCATGTTTCAGGATTTTTACCAAGGAGCAGGCCGCAGACAAAGCAGAATATTACCGAAAATGTCTGCCAGCTGAATCGCATTACGCCGAAGAAATCGCTGCGGTCTGATTTTATGAGAAACCCGTCCAGCAGCGGGAACCATGCCGCTGCATATACGGTCATGCAGATTGAAAACATGATAATGGAGAGCAGCAGCACCGGTTTGGCGTATCCGGTGAACCAGGGGGATGCGGCCAGCAGCATGATCATGACCGCGCCGATTGCGGTAAACTGCATGATGGTTTTTTTATAACCCAGCCTGCCGGACAGGTAGGCCGCCGGGATGAGCAGCAGGCAACTGGCGATCCCCTGGGTTGACGTTGTGATCATGGACAGCATGTCGCCGGCTCCGAGGATGGTCGCGAATAAAATGATGATCGCACTGTCCTGAATCATAACTGAAGACAGGGAGCCGAAACATGCGGACTTTATCGCATCGGTCTTGGCTTTAGCCCGCTGTTCCAGTGTAAGTTTTTCCGCCGCTTCCAAATTCGTTCCTGCTCCTTAATAATAATGTTGTATCACTTTTGAATGCCGGGGATGGCCATGGTATTCCGCCATTTACTGTTGGAGTCTCTGGAGAAAACGAAGGTCACCGGAAATGTTGCCGGAGTATTCTTCTTCAGATCAATTCGACCTAGCGCCGGGTCGGTCAAAACGACGTCGCGGTTGCTGATGAAAGTAACTTCCGTCAGCCAGTTGAATCTGGTACTATTGCCGGAGATAATGCCAATATGCTTGCAGGTTACGGCGGCTTTGCCGGCGTATGCCGCGTCGTAAACGGTTTCAATCTGCCTGGCGGTTGCCTGGCGGTCAACCCTGTAGTAAAAATGCATGAACAGCACGAAGGCGGCGATAATGGCAAAGAATATCAAGGTTGTCCGCAGGAATTTCAAAAGTTTCTCTCCTTGCGATGACGGTAGACTGATTGCAGGATGCCCAGGCAGGTCATGGAGAGCAGCATGAACGAACCGCCGTAGCTGACGAAAGGCAGGCATACGCCGGTGACCGGGTTGACGCCGATGCTCATGCCCATGTTGATGAAAGAATGTGCGAAGAATATACAGGCGGTGCCTACTCCGATAAACCTGCCGAAGTCATCGGGCGCTGTAAATGCTGTCCGCAGAATAGAAAAAGTCAGCAGGATATATGAAAGAATCAGGACTGAGCATCCGGCAAACCCGGTTTCCTCCGCGATCACGGAAAATATAAAGTCGTTATTGGAAACTGTCTGCGGTAGAAATCCCAGCGTGTTCTGAGTACCCTGGCCGATGCCTTTGCCGGTGGCCCCGCCGCTGCCGACCGCCAGCCGCGCCTGAAACTGGTTGTAGCCGCGGTGGGTGATGTCGCGTTCCGGATCAAGGAACGTGAGCAGCCGTTCTTTCTGATAGGTTTTCAGGAACGGGTAGTATTCCCCGACTTCGTTGATTACTTCGGCGGTGATGATTACAGCGAGAATGATCCCGGCGGTGATGATAAATTTCCATTTCAGTCCGGAGACAAAAATCAACCCGATGAAAATCGGGATCAGGATGATCGCGCTGCCGAGATCCGGCTCTTTGGCAATCAGCACGAACGGCACTGCGACCAGCAGTCCGGTCCAGGCGAGATACCTGAATTTATTGATATTGAACGACGGTTGCGTCATGGTATAACTGAGCAGCAGCAGAACGGCCAGCTTGGCCAGTTCAGAAGGTTGCAGCCGGATTCCGGTGCCGAAGTCCAGCCATCTTCTGGCGCCGTAGATTTTCAGCCCGAAAATTAAGACGACGACCAGCAGAACCAGGCAAAGGACATAAAATATCCAGACCAGCGGTTTCAAATCCCTGTAGTTGGTACAGGCCATTATTGTCCAGAAACACAGTCCCATGACAATCCACTGTATCTGCTTGAGCCAGAACTGCGAAGCAGATGCGGTTCCCACCTGCTCGCCGGTGGAATAGATGAAGATTATGCCGATAGCCAGCAGCAGCAGCGCGGAAAGTATCTGGATATAGTCAAAACTGGCTACATAATTAATGACACGTTTGAGGAAAAAATCGCTTTCCGATTGTTTTTTCACCATAAATGCCATATTATTCATCAACCGGAGAGAATCCGGCTGCCCTTCGCCTTAACAGCATTTTTCAGAATAATTCGCGTTCGAATAAAACTGTTATCAGGCCTGAAATGTCTGTTCCCGTTTCGGTCCGACGGAGATGATGGAGATTTCAGCGTCCACCAGGTCTGCTATCCGTTCCAGATATTTTCTGGCGTTGGCGGGAAGATCATAGTAGGAACGGACGTCGGCGGTGCTGCATTTCCAGCCTGGCATTGATTCGTAAACCGGTTTTACTTCATTGAGTGTTATGGTGTCCGACGGCATGTCTTCGGTGATTTGTCCGTCAACTTCATAAGCGGTGCAGATCTTCAGTTCATCGAGTCCGTCCAGTACGTCAAGTTTGGTGATGGCCAGTTTGTCCACCCCGTTGATCATGCATGAATAGCGTGATGCGACGGCATCGAACCAGCCGCAGCGTCTCGGACGTCCGGTGGTGGCGCCGTATTCGTTGCCGACTTTGCGGAGGTTCTCGCCTGCGGCATCTTTCAATTCGGTGGGGAACGGCCCTTCGCCGACTCTGGTGGTGTAGGCTTTCATCACGCCCCATACCGAGGAAATGTATTTCGGCGCGATTCCCGCGCCGGTGCATGCACCGCCGGAAGTGGTGTTGCTGCTGGTTACAAACGGATAGGTGCCGTGGTCAATGTCCAGCAGCGCTCCCTGGGCGCCTTCGCACAGAATATTTTTCCCTGCCTTGATGGCGCGGTTTACCGTGAATACGGTGTCGGTGATATACGGTGTCAGGAATTCCGCGGCGGCTTTCACTTTCAGCCAGGCGGTGTCAACATCAAGTTCCGGTGCGTTGTGCGATTTGAATAATTCGTTGTATTTTACGGCCTGCTCACGGAAAGTTTTTTCGAATTCGGTGATGTTCTGCATCTGGATGGCACGGATGCCGACTCTGGCGGCCTTGTCGGAATATGCCGGACCGATGCCGCGTTTGGTGGTGCCGAGCTTTTTGCCGGATGCGGATGACGCTTCGTTAAGGGCGTCCGACATCTTCTGGTATTCGAAGATCAGGTGGGCTTTCGTGCTCAACTGGATTACGGATATATCAAGCCCCTTGGCTTTCAAATCGAGCATTTCGTCCATCAGGCTGATGGGGTCCACGACCAGGCCGTTGCCGATGACGCAGAGCGTTCCAGGACGGAAAATTCCGGACGGAACCAGATGCAGGACATATTTTTTGTCCCCGATTTCAACGGTGTGTCCGGCGTTATTACCGCCTTGAAAGCGAACCACTATATCAGTTCTCTCGGTGAGAACATCTATCAGTTTCCCTTTTCCTTCATCGCCCCACTGCGTTCCGACCAGGATATTTACCGGCATTTTCTCTTTTTCCTTAACAGTTGAATATTCACAGTCTTATATTAATAATGATACGTCGTAACATCGAAAACAAAATGTATAATCTAATTTGATAACATCAAAATACAAGTCATTAAGCCAAAATAAAAAACAGAAAGGCAATGCATACAATGAATCTGGATTGGCCTCTGTAATCTATACTCTATCGAGCCAATTGTAAAACGCGAGTTTTGCAATTGGCTCTAGAATGTAGATTCAGTTCCGGACATTCCTGACACATGCCGCGTAGAACCGTTTTCATTGTCTTACTATTCCCCAGTCACCAGTCTTTACATTTTGGACAGGCACTCTGATACTTTGGAGTGCTGTTGAACATAATGCCTTTCGGTTTTTCAAACCACTCCGATACTTTGGAGTACCGTTGAACATAACCGTTTAACGTTCAATAGTATTTCAACAATATTTTGGACATCAGTCCAGGACCGTCCGGCACGGACGGCACTACACCAACCCATTCTGGACACTGGTACTGTATATTGTGGACAGTTCCGTACCGAACCTTCCCGTTGTAGAGCTCTCGCTATGCGAGAGGCATTCCGAACCTTTCCGTTCGACACGGACGGAGCTGCAGCCAAACCATTTTGGACATCTTGCAACAAGCTTTCAGCAGTCGCGGGAAAACAGAAAAAACCTTTTTATCCACTAATGGCATCCCGCAAAGCGGGAGCACTAATACAACAGAAGCCTTTGCTGTGAGTTTGATTCTGTGACGCAAAATCAAATTCACAGCAAAATATTCATT
>JBAWXM010000377.1:0-5039 GCA_037144075.1 Lentisphaerota bacterium
ACCCGCAACATCCACCGTGACAGGGTGGTACTCTAACCAATTGAGCTACTCCCCCGCTATTGAAAGCGGTACAATGCTAAAAAATAAGTGGCGAGAGAGACGGGACTCGAACCCGCAACATCCACCGTGACAGGGTGGTACTCTAACCAATTGAGCTACTCCCCCACTTTTTATTTAGCGGTACAAAATGTAATTCAAAACATTGTTTTTTCAAGCATTAAAACCTCATAAAATTTAAAAAAGCATAAAAAAAACCATTTTGTCAATTTTAAGGCGGTTATTTGCTAATCATGCTTGAACTTCGCGGAATGTTTTTTAATATTATAACGTTGACACAAAGGTAATCCCAAACGGATCGGATGGCTGATGAAGTTTAACTATGACATTCAAATTGACTTGCATGGCTGGAGAGCCGAAGAGGCCGTTGGCAAAGTCCGGGCAATCTGCTGCGGCCGGCGCGGCAGGAGTGTCATGGTTATTCACGGCAAAGGCGACGGGAAATTGCGGAAAGCAGTAAGAGATTACCTCAGCGCGAACAAATCCATCAAAGGATTTGAGCTGGGCGAGGAGTGGAATATTCCCGGCGGCGACGGCGTTACCATTATTTACACTTAAAATTAAAGGACAGTTATGGATAAGAAAGAGAATCCGGCGGATATCTCCGCGGAGGCATTGCTGAAAGTAATGGAAAAACTGCGCTCGCCTGGAGGCTGTCCATGGGACAGGCAGCAGACGCATGAAACTTTGAAGCTGTATCTGGCGGAGGAATGCGCGGAACTGATTGATGCGATAGACAATAATGACCCGGAAGAAGTTTGTGAAGAGCTTGGCGATCTCCTGATGAATATTGTGTTCAATTGTGTGATTGCCAATGAAAACGGGCATTTTCACTTCAATGATGTGCTTGCCGGGATAATCAACAAGATGATCCGCCGGCATCCGCATGTTTTCGGCGACGCCAAGGCTGACTCCGCGGACGACGTTGTGGTCGTCTGGGAAAAAATAAAACAGCGCGAAAAACAGCATCGCGCCGCGCCTGAGTCGGCGCTGGACGGCATTCCCCGGAGCCTGTCGGCGCTGCTGACCGCGCGCGCGGCGCAGCGCAAAGCCGCCAAGTATGGCTTTGACTGGAGTTCCGAGGCGCAGATCATGGAGAAGATCGATGAGGAACTGGCGGAGTTGAAATCTGCGATGGCTTCCGGCAATCAGGAACATGTGGACGAGGAAATCGGCGATGTGCTGTTTTCCGTGGTGAATCTGATCCGATTCCGCGACCGTGCCACGCCTGAAGATTTGCTGAATGCAGCGACTCGGAAATTTAAAACCAGATTTCAGTATATAGAAAGAGAGCTTAAAGCTGCCGGCAAAACCCTTTCCGAAGCCTCGCTAGCTGAAATGGAAAAGCTGTGGCTGCAGGCAAAGAATGCCCGATAGTTTTCAGGCAATAATAGCCGGTCCGGCGAGGCGGGAGAATATCCAATGACGAGCAATGTCAATTGTGCCGTCGCCGGGGATTGAATAATTTTAATTTAAAGGGTTAAAACGCTTATTGTTTTTATGATTTTCAGGTTTATATTCATCCTTGTTTTATTATGTAAATGGTGGAATATCTGATGAGAAAAACTTTATTGCTGATCATTTTGATTGGTTTGGCTTTCATGCTTTTTCCTGCGCCGCAGGCCAAAGCCATGGATCCGATAACCATCGCGCTGCTGGCTCCCGTGGCGATGGCTGCCGCGGAGAAAGCGCAGCCCTATGTTATACGCGGACTCAAAGGCGGACTTAAGGGTTTTGTGGATATGGGAATGGATATAATAGATATATTCCGGCTGCCGCTTGGCGTCCTTGAGGCCACGCTTGGCGCTCCGTTCGGCTTCTTTAAAGAAGGCATACGCAATATGGTGCTGGGTATAGTGGCCCCGTTTAAACTGGCCTTCCATGCAGCCATGCTGCCGGTGCGGTTCTGCGGATTTTAGCTGGAGCTGATACGGGGGGATTGTGTCTTGCCGTTTCTGCATATCGGGGGGATTTATGGCAAAAATGAAGAAAAGTTTTTACAATACTTATGAAGTATTGTGTGACTGGTATGGCAAAAACCGGGCAGATATGGAAATTGTGGCATATTGTCCGCGTCCGGTGTCTGTCGGAGAGACTGCCGAAAAGATTCTAAGCAAAATATTGTCTGAAGAAACTTTGCAGATAATGAAATTGCGGGAGAAGTGGGAGCTTATAGCAGGCCGGCAGATTGCGTCGGTGTCTTCTCCGCTTAATATCAAGAACAAAGTAGCATATGTTGAGGTGTTTCACAGCGCCTGGCTGCGGGAACTTAACGGCCCGGTAAAAAAACAGCTTATAATGAAGATTAAAAAGATTATCGGAGATGACTTTTGCGACGAGATCAAATTTGTTCCGGGCGGCAGATCCCCGGATGAAAAATAACCGGAGAGCAGAAAAAAATGAAATTTGAACATTGTCCGGAATTGTGCTGGATGCCGGTCAGAACCAAGCCGCGGCAGGAAAAAAAACTGAAAGAATATTGCGCCGCGCACGGTGTTGAGTGTTATCTGCCATTGCTCCGGAAGCTGCACCACTATGGCAAACGGACGGTGGAATTTATGCTGCCGATGTTTCCCGGCTATGTTTTCTGTCTGCTGTCGGAAGACATTTACCGCACCATTACCATATCCAATGCTGTTCTTTACAGGATTAACATCGACGAAAAAGGTGAAGTTTGCTTGCTGAAGGAACTGGCGTCGATCAGGGCTTTCGAAGAGCTGGTTTTAAACGAAGATATTGTGGTCAAGCCGGAACTCGTTGCCGGAACGCCTGTAGAGATCAGCACCGGACCGTTTAAAGGAATTACCGGAATAATAGAATACCGCAAGAATAAGACGTTGATTACTGTGAATGTCGAGATATTAGGTCAGTCCGCCTCGGTGGAAGTTGACGCTGATTCGCTCGAGCCGATAGGGAAGTGACGGTATTTCACTGAACTGCGAGAATATCCAATATCCAATTGATGAATTCGGCATGACACGGTTATTCATGCAGGATCGATAAGATGGGAAAAATCAATGCTCAGCGCGAGTCTTTGGCTATTTCGCGTGACTGGAAAGCTCCCACCGCCCACATGCTGCAGAAACTTATATATAGAATCACATAAATGCCCGACCACAGTAGATACGATACCGGAATATTCTGCCTGGTGGCTAGTGCATCCGCCATCCAGAAAAACTGCCAGTTCGGGAGCAGCGCATAAAAGAATCCGCAAACGAAATCAAGCAATGCGGAACCAGTGCCGTCAGGGGTCTGAAACAAGTAGTTGGAGACTAGACCCAGGAAAAAAATTGCGCAGCAAACGGTCAGATTGGCCACCATTTCCAGCCGGGTCGAGAATACTACGGTGATAGTTGCCATGGTCGCGACCGAGAAAAATAGAAGCGACAGCGCAACAAGCAGGTCTGTTAATATGATTTCTTCCGGACGCACGTTAAAAGAGAAGAGGCATAAACAGTAAAGCGGAAGCATTACTGCGAGCATCCATATCGCGGTGGATGAAAACGATTTGCTGTAGAGAAAATTACTCAGGCAGCCGACGGTTGAAGCGATAATCAGGATGCTGAAGAAAATATAATATGCCGTCATATCCAGGCGGAACTGGTCTTTGGCAATGTATACAGAAATTATTGTCGCGACATTGCAGATGAAGATGAAAAGAGTTACAGCGGAAATAATCCCGAATATTTTAGCAACGATAAAAGACCAGCGGTAAACCGGTTTGGAGAGCAGCAGGAGAACCGTGCCGTTGCGCATTTCGCGTGAAACCGTGTGGCTGGCGCAAAGCACCGCCGCAAAAAGGCCGAAAACCAGACTGGTGGCCATTGCGCTGTCAACTACCAGTTTCATCTGTTCAGAGAAAACAAACAGCGCGGCTAAAGGGAAATGACCGATCAGGGCCAGCGCTGTTATTAACAGGATGAAAAAGATCGGCTCGCGGATACATTCTCTGAAAGTGTTTCTGGTCAACTGAAACAGGTTAAACATTTGTTCTCCAAATTTCCATCAGACCAATTATTTCTTTGCCGCGCTCTTGACTTCAGGCTCTTTAACATCAGCAGTGACATCTTTAGTTTCTTCTTTTACTGCTTTGGCGTCTTTGGCGTCTTTAGATTCCAGCTTTACTTCTTCTTCGGTTTTTGCCGCAGTGTCTTCAGGAGCTGTTTCAGACGGTTTGTACAGTGTGCCGCCTTCTACCTGGCGATAGAGACGGGTATAGTCGGAAGACAGATTGTTCAGATCAAGGAGTTTGGCAACGCTTCTGGCGTTGATGATCCAGTCTCTGCCATTGACAACGAACACGGGCATCTTTTTGTCAATCATGTCAATATATTCCTGATGAACAAAACCGCGGTCGCCCAGTACCAGTATCTGCTGCGGATTGATGAACGCAACAAACTTGCCGATGTTTTCCTCTTTAATTTCCATTGCCGGTTTCTTGACCGACGCAGGCATGAAATATATGCCCTTCTGATCCCCGGCAGGCAGAAGCAGAATCGGCTGTTTGGTTTCGCGCTGAATCAGCTCGGCCAGCAGACGGGACTTCTTGTAGTTGGAGGTGATGATCAAGGTGATCACGTCTCTTTCCGGTCCCTGGTACGGGGTTGCCATCTCGCGCACATTGAATGCGAAAGCGCTGGATGTTAATACTACTGCCATTGCCGCCAAAATAAACTTTCTGGATAATACCGACTTAATCATTTACATGTCCTCATGCTTTTTTAGTTAATATTTTAAAAGAATCTCTAATTATAATAAAACTCTTCCATACAATATAGATTATATCTCTTCCGGCGCAAATCTAAAATAACAAGACTTTTAATTTTTTATGCAAAATACTTGCAGAATTGTAAAAAAGCATCAGATTACTGTTCATTTTATACTCTGCACGGCTGAAAATTAAAAATAGATTGCGAAGATTTTGAGAATTGGTTCGTATTCTGAGAGGCTGCCGATACCGGGGTATCGAAGGCCTCGAAGAG
>JBAWXM010000378.1:0-5033 GCA_037144075.1 Lentisphaerota bacterium
CGTTATCAGCGGTACGGATCCCAGTCCGGTTCGTTATTAAAAATCCAGTGATAATAGTCTTTTTCTTTTAGTTTTGAAGCGGCGGCTTCGTCAACAATAACTGTGCAACGCGGGTGCAGTTGCAGGGCAGTCGCGGAAATCATTGATGTCACCGGTCCTTCAACCGCTTTAGCAAGAATAGTGGACTTTTCTTCGCCGACTACAAGCATAAGTACCCGTTTGGATTCAAGCACGGTTCCCACGCCCATGGTGATTGCGCGCTTGGGCATGTCTTCCGGCCTGTTGAACAGCGGAGAATTCTGGGCGAAGGTCACAGGAGTCAGCGATTTTGAGCGGGTGCGCGACCGCAGCGCGGACAGCGGTTCATTGAACCCGATATGGCCGTCGCGTCCGATGCCCAGCAACTGGAGATCAATACCGCCGCATTCAGCGATCTGTTTTTCGTAATTTTCGCACTCCAGGTCAATATTGCCGGCAATGCCATTCGGCAGATGGGTGTTTCTGATGTCGATATTGACTTTGTTGAATAAATGACAATTCATATAATAGCGGTATGAATTTTCGTTCTCCGGCGGCAGTCCGATATATTCATCCAGGTTGAATGTTTTAGCCAGGGAGAAATCCAGACTTTCCTTCTGGTGCAGTCTGGCCAGTTCGGCATATACAGCTTCCATTGTTCTGCCGGTCGCCAGACCGAGTACAGTGCTTGGTTTTTTATGCATTGCCTCGGCGATCAGGCGCGCGGTCAGATTGACTGCGGCGCCGGCATCGTCTCTGATAATTACTTCCATAATATTTCCTTATTTAATTTTTTCGAGTGATCTGAAATACTCAACAGTTGCTGACAGCCCATGGTCAAAATCGTTTTCCGGCCTGAATCCGGTGGCATGCAGTTTGTCAACCGCGGCCATTGAGTGTTTCACGTCTCCGGCTCTTTCCGGCAGATGTGCCACTTCGGAAGATGAACTGGTGATGGTTTTGATTTTTTCAACAAGGTCATTGATCGTGATCTTCCTGCCATAGGCAACATTATAAACCCCGGTGAAATTATTTTCCGCCATGAATACATTCGCGGCGACGATGTCTTTGACATATATAAAATCGCGAGTCTGATCGCCGTCGCCGAAAATAGTGATTTTTTCATTGGCTACAGCTTTGGCGGTGAAGATCGGCACGGCAGCGGCATAAGCGCTTTTGGGATCCTGGCGCGGACCGAAGACGTTAAAGTAGCGCATGCACGCAGTTTGAAGCTTGCCTTCCTGCGTGAACATATTGCAATAGTATTCGCCGTCAAGTTTCGTGATGGCATACGGACTTTTGGGTTCAGGCAGCATTTCTTCGCGCTTCGGCACGACCGGATTGTCGCCGTAAATCGCGGCGCTGGTGCTGAAACAGAGCTTTTTCACTCCGGCAGCGGCGGCTTCTTCCAGTACAATGAGCAAACCTTTGACGTTAATATCCACGCATTCAATGGGTTTGAACATTGATTCCGGAACGCTGATCATAGCCGCCAGATGAAAAATGTAATCAATGCCTTTTACCGCTTCTCTTACCGCACTCCGGTCGAGAATATCGCCTTCAATGAATTCAACCTTGAAGCCATCCAGATTTTTACGGTATCCGGAACGCAGGTTATCCAGCACTCTCACTTCGGCTTTTCCCTGGAAGTGTTCCACCAGATGACTGCCGATAAATCCGGCTCCGCCGGTAATTAAAACTTTCATTGCATCAACCTTCTTTAATATATTTTCCGCCTGATTTGCGGCATGCAACTTAATTCCGATATTTGTAAATAAGTAATTTAACTGCTGTAATCGTATTCTTCAAGGTAGTTTGCTAATTTTGGCACATCAAAAGGAATTCCGCCATTCCGGATGGATTCAGCGCCTAGGCAGCCGGTGGCTACGCTGTAGCGCGCCGCCTGCGGCGATGAGTTGGGTTTGCCTTCGCCGCGCAGAACCGAGAAGAAACTTCTGACTATGGCCGGATCCGAGCCGCCGTGTCCGCCTTTGCCCGGCGGCGTCCGGAAAGTGGCGTCGCCGTTTAGTCTGAACGCATCAATTCTCCTGTCATCCCACAGCTCAATGGTGGTGTCTTCATGATGATCCCCGTAATTTTCCAGTCGCCCTTTAGTGCCGATAACCGTGTAGTTACGGCAGGAATCAGGCGTGTAATGGCATTGCATGTAGGTGGCGAAAACGCCGTTGGCAAGCTGCATGTTGATCATATTCAGGTCTTCCACGTCAACCACCGGGTTGAAACCTTTCTGTGCCAGCGGCGGCCAGTTGGAGGTGTTGAATGTTGTTTCAACCGGGATATCCGGATTCTTTTCACGCTTAGGCAGGTCGCCGTAAACGGTCAGTCCGCCCATGCCGTTGACTCGTCTGGTATAGGATCCGGCCAGCCAGTGAATGACGTCAATGTCATGCGCACCTTTCTGCAGCAGCAGACTGTTGGCGCACTTGCGATCGGCATGCCAGTCATGAAAATAAGCGTCGCCGCCGTAGCTGATGAAATGACGGCACCAGATGGCTTTGACCTGACCTATAGCGCCGCTGTCAATAAGTTCTTTCATTTTAAGCACAAATGACATGTAGCGCATGTTATGGCCGAGCACCAGTTTGGTTTTGTTTTCATAGCCGGCGCGCAGGATGCGGTCGGCGCCTTCAACTGTAATGGCAATCGGTTTTTCCAGGTAAACTCCGACTCCGTGTTCAAGCGCGAAAACCGCCTGTTCTTCGTGACAGAAATCGGGGGATGTCACAAAAACGCCGTCCAGTTTCTCTTTCTCGATCATTTCGCGATAATCAAGGTAACAATTCGGGGTGTTTTTGAGGTTTTCCTGAATTCTGGCTTTGAAGCGGTCGAGCTGATGGGTTGAAATATCAGCTCCGGCGACAATTTCCACATTGTCTTCAGTAGTCAGGTAGCGGTCGCCAAGGCTGCCTCTGCGGCAGGTTCCGATAATGCCTATTCTTAATTTTTTCATCATATAAAATCCTGTTTAGTTATTTGATAGTTTTCAGCAGCTGCATCATTTTGTCCATCTGCTGTTCAATGGAGCTGACCAGCGTGAACTGGGTGCGGCAGCGGTCGAGGTTATGACCTTCGCGATGGACTTTGAAGTAAACATCCCCTGACAGGAAGTCGGTCAGGAACCTGACCCCGATTTCCATGGTGATGAGTTTGCCGGCAAACGGCAGATGCTCCAGTTCGACCGGATTCAAAAAGGCTCCGGCGGTGGTGAGGTATCCGCGCAGCAGGGCTTCAAACATATTGAACTGCATCTTTACTTTTGAAAGATCTTTTTCATCTTCGGCTGCCGGGCTGGTGCTGGTTCTGACCATGTCGCCGAAGTCGTAGTGAACCAATCCAGGCATGACGGTGTCAAGGTCAATAACACATACGCCCTCGCCGGTTATGTCGTCCAGCATGACGTTATTCAGCTTAGTGTCATTATGAGTAATGCGTTCCGGAATTGCGCCCTGAGCGCTGAGGTTCAGCAGCAATGATGCATCGCCTTTGCGTTTAAGAACGAAATCTATTTCCTGGCCGGCCAGTTTGACGCGGCCGGCAGCGTCGGCGGCAATTGCTTTTTCAAGCGCTTCAAACCGCTTCGGAGTGTTGTGAAAGTCTGGAATCGTCTCATGAAGTCTCGCACCGGGCAGATCGACGAGCGTTCTCTGGAATTCGCCGAACGCTCTTGCGGCCTGGTAGGCCTGCTCTTCCTTCTCGATTACATCGTAAGTTTTAGCTTTTTCGATAAATACATAGACCCGCCAGAAATTGCCATCGGCATCCTGATGATAGACTTTACAGTCTTTTGACTTGATTATCACTAGCGTGTGGCGCGTGGCATCTGGGCAGTCTTTCAGCTTGTTGAAAATATGGCTGGTGACACGGTCGATATTTTCCATCAGGGCTGGAGGATTCTTGAATATATTGTGATTTATGCGCTGAAAAATATAATTAACCGGAGTTCCGCCCTGATTGAATGAAGCGCGGTAGGTGTCGTTGATATGGCCGGAACCATACGGCTCGGCGATAATATAATCGCCGTAAATTTCAAACGACTCGCTGATTGTCTTGATATCGTGCTTTAATGTTGTGTGTGTCATTTTTTTGCCTGATTAAAATAATTTTTCCGGATAAACGCCTTTGTTGACAAGTGTCCGGATGCTGTTAACTACGTTATCTTTGTCTTCCCGATAAGTGATGCCGAACCATGAATCACTGCTCTCCATCACTTTCACTTCGGCTTTGCCTTCTTTAATGAGAGTATCCGCTACTGAAGGAATGTAAAATTCGGACTTCTCTTTTTGGCCGTTGACTTTGAGAAATTCGATAAACAGTCTTTCCAGATGCTCGAACAGAGACGGCGTGAAGCCCCACATATTCATGGAAACAATTTCATCGCCGGTCAAGTCGCATTGCGCTCCTTCTTCGATATTTCTGGCGGCGCGGCCGTTGCGCTCAATCCTGGTCGTTTCAGTGACAGAAGCAAGATAGCCTTCGTTGATTTTACAGATGCCTCTGGAAACTGTGCCGTTGTCGGAAAGCGTGTTGCGCAGTGTGAACCCGCACATGCAGTAATCGGCTTTAACTCCGTCTTTGGCCTGGCTAAGATAACCGGCCAGCAGTTGATAACCGTTGGCGCCGTAAAAGTCGTCGGCATTGATTACCGCGAACGGCTCATGAATGACGTCTCTAGCGCACAAGACGGCATGACCTGTTCCCCATGGTTTCTGACGCTGCGGCGGAAAGCTGAACCCGGCCGGCAGTTTGTTCAATTCCTGAAACGCATATTCAATCGCGATTTTGCCTTCATAGCGTTTGCCGATGCTTTCCTTGAACGGCGCTTCTATATCCTTGCGGATGATAAATACGATTTTGCCGAAGCCGGCCCGTATCGCGTCATAAATTGAATAGTCGATGATGGTTTCTCCTGAAGGTCCGACCTGGTCAAGCTGTTTAAGTCCGCCATAACGGCTGCCCATGCCTGCCGCCAGTACCAGCAATGTTGGTTTCATTTT
>JBAWXM010000379.1:0-5012 GCA_037144075.1 Lentisphaerota bacterium
TGTTACCGTGAAAAAAGCTCCTGCCGCAAAGCAGCCGGCGGTTAAAGCAGCCCAGGCCGCCGCCGTGAAAAAAGCTCCTGCCGTAAAGCAGCCGGCGGTTAAAGCAGCCCAGGCCGCCGCCGTGAAAAAAGCTCCTGCCGTAAAGCAGCCGGCGGTTAAAGCAGCCCAGACCGCCGCCGTGAAAAAAGTTCCTGCCGCAAAGCAGCCGGGCGGTAAGCATAAGCATGTGAAATTCCAAGTACAAACCAAGCCTGGCAGCAGGGTATATGTCGGCGGTGATTTTAATGAGTGGAATCACCTGATGCAGGAATTGATGGATGAGGTCGGCAATGGCGTTTATGAAGTCGTCATAGCCTTGGAACCCGGCATCTACGAATACAAGTTCCACATCAATGACAACTGGTGCGTTGACCCTGAAAATCCTAATTTCAGGCCGAACGCCATGGGGACGTTAAATAGTGTTATTATTGTCGAATAGTTTTTTTGTAAAAGGCCAGGCTGGACAGTCAGGATCTTCTGATCGTACAGCCTGATTCATTTTTAATCTATCTTTTTCCCGTGTAAATACCTTAGTTTTTGTTGCTGGCGGACTTGAACAATTTTCGGCCGATGCAAGATTATATGATTCAACCAGGGAGCTGTCAAGTTTATTTCTTTACGGTTCCTGATAGACAAATTACAGCGGAAATGAATTATGCTTACATTTGATAACCCGTGGCTGGAAAAAGGCGAGAAACTGGTCTGCTTCGGTGACAGTCTTACGGCGGCGCAGGACGGTTATGTAAAAATTTTGGAAAATAAACTCAGGAAGCATAAGATCAAAGTCATTAATGCCGGTTTGGGTGGCGACAAAACCCCGGCCGCGCTGGCCCGGCTGCGTTCCGACGTGATTGCGCTGAAACCGGATGCCGTATCAATTTTTCTCGGAGCTAACGATGCCGCAGTCGGCCGCGGCATCTGGGCGGACGAACCCCGCGTCGAACCGGAAGCGTACAAGAATAACCTCATCTGGATCGTTCATCTGTGCCGTCTGGCCGGTATCGGCAAATTCAGTATCGCGACTCCTGCGTGGCAGTTTGAAGGCGCGGCGCTGGAGAATTGCGGCGGCGTGATGTCCACTTATTGCATCGCCGCCCGTGAAGCCGCCGATGAGTCAGGTTCCCGTCTGGTGCCGCTGGACGCGGTATTCGCCCGTGAATGGCTGACCAGAGGCGTTGCCGCCAAATCCGGCATGCTGCTGACGCGCGACGGCACCCACATGACTTCGGCAGGCAATGAGCTTATCGCCGCGACGATGCTGTCCGCCTGGAAACTGGCCTGATATAAAACGATGGCTACTGTGAGTCCTATGGGACTTATGTGTTTTTAGCAATGATACGACAATCCTGCCGGTTGTTCAAGACAACCGGCACCTCCCAAACTTCCCAAACTTCCCAAACCTCTCATATCTAAGCAAGGATAATAGATTGCAATACAAAGTATATTTTTGCTTTGTCTGTGCCATGTCTGAAATCAAACTAATCCGCAATGTTATCCCGGCTGTAAAGTCATGATTTCAACTTGCCTGTGCGGGTAATCATGTTTGGCGACTAGACTATTATTATTGCTGAAAGATAAAATAGAGCAAAAAGATAATAAAAGACAGGATGCATCATGCGCTGAATGAAGTTATGTTTTTTATATGATCAAGATGTTAATATGAATGCGGCTTGGGAATAAATAATTAAAAAAGGGAAGGTCATTATGTGTGAGTCATGCAAGGGAACGATTGTTGAGCAGGTGAAAAGCGGTAAAGTTCTTGTATCAGACGGCGCCTGGGGCACGTTTCTCCAGAAAAAAGGAATGCAACCCGGCGAATGCCCTGAACTCTGGTGCGTGGAACATCGTGACGCTGTGCTCGACATTGCCAAATCTTATATCGAAGCCGGCGCGGACATGGTCGAAAGCGACAGTTTCGGCGGAACTTCCTTCAAACTCGAACACTATGGCCTGTCCGACCGGGTCGTTGAACTTAATGAAGCCGCCGCGAGTATTTCCCGCGAAGCCGCAGGCGATCATAATTTTGTAATCGCCTCCATCGGGCCCACCGGAAAAATGCTGCTGATGGGCGATGTTACCGAAGAGGAACTTTACAATTCTTTCAAAGCTCAGGCGGTGGCGCTGGAAAACGGCGGCGCCGATGCGGCCTGTATCGAAACCATGTCAGCAATTGATGAAGCCGTGCTCGCGGTCAAAGCAGTCAAGGAAAATACTCTGCTCGAAGCCATCTGCACCTTTACTTTCGAAAGAACTGTTTCCGGCGAATACCGCACCATGATGGGCGTATCCCCGGCGGAAATGGTTAAGGCGCTGCTCGAAGCCGGTGCCGATGTTGTCGGAGCCAACTGCGGCAACGGTATGGAGCGCATGATTGAGATCGTCAAGGAAATTCGGGCTGCCGACGCGGATATTCCGATCCTGGTCCATGCGAATGCCGGACTGCCGAAGAATGTCAACGGCGTTGACGTGTTCCCCGATACTCCGGAAGACATGGCCAGACTGGTTCCAGCGCTGGTCAAGGCTGGCGCCAATATCATCGGCGGCTGCTGCGGTACCACTCCGGCTCATATCAAGGCGATCAAAGAAGCGGTTTTGAAACTTAAATAAATATCAGAAGTCAGGAGTCAGGAGTCAGGATAAAACCTGAAACCTGAAACCTGAAACCATAGAATTGTAAACTTAAAGACATACAGAGGTAGGAAAAAATGGCAGATAAAGGTAAATTTTTAAGCACGGCAATCGGCAGCATGCCTTTTGCGGATCCGGCCTATGCGGTAAACGTCTCTCTGACCAAGCTCGACTGTCCGATCTGGCCGCAGCTTTCCCATTTCGGCCTGCACGAACAGATGGAAATCCAGTATTCCGAAGGCATGCCCTGCGCAGTGATTGATGAAGTTAAAGGCCGGCTGTATTTTGACACTTCCGTGGATTATTCCGAAGCCTTCGCCGTATTCTATGAAAACTACATGACCGCGATGGATGAAGATTCCGGCACCGGTGACTGTTCAGCAATGGCTATCAGTGAAAACTTCTCCCACGGCATTTACGCGCTGGAAAAAGCGCTGCAGGCCAAAGGCGGAAAAATTCCGTGGGCGAAAGTCCAGACGACCGGCCCGTGCAGTTTCGCGCTGACCATTGTGGATGAAAACAAACGCGCGCTGTGGTATAATGACGAGTTCCGTGATGTGGTCATCAAGGCGCTGGCGATGAAATGCCGCTGGCAGATCCAGAAATTCAAACAATATGCCGATAATATTATCTGTTTCATTGACGAACCGATTCTTTCCGCGTTCGGCAGTTCCACCTATGTCTCAGTCAGCCGTGACGAAGTAGTGGCGGCCCTCCAGGAAACTATCGCGGCGGTTCACGCCGACGGCGCACTGGCCGGGATTCACTGCTGCGGCAACACCGAATGGAGCATCCTGATTGACGCCGGGGTGGATATTGTCAACTTCGACGCGTTCGGTTTCGGCGAAACCATTGCGATGTATGCCGACAAGGTCAAGACCCATCTGAGCAGTGGCGGACTGCTGGCCTGGGGCGTGGTTCCCACGTCGACCGCCATCCGTGAGCAGACAGTTGATTCGCTGGAATTACAACTTGAAAAAGTGATGGATCATCTGGCCGCAACCGGCATTGACAAGGGACTGATAACCCGTCAGGCGATCATCACTCCGTCATGCGGAACCGGCTCAATGGCCGTTGAAGACGCTGAAAGGGTGTTTGAAATGGTCAGCCAGTTGTCCAAACGCATGAAAGCGAAATACGGATTTTAAACTCTGGAAGTCAGGAGGAGTCAGAATAAAGCGGTATTGCGGCATTACAGCTTAACGGTATTACAGTAAAACCGTGAAACCGTGAAACCGTGAAACCGGAAAGCATGGATGTCTCTGTGTCTCTGAGGTTAAGTTTCAAAACTCATAAAATCAACCGGGACTGAAATATGAAAATCGCAATATCAGGCAAGGGCGGAGTCGGGAAATCTACAGTGGCCGCCGTGCTGGCGTTAATGCTGGCTAAACGCGGCGGCCGGGTGCTGGCTCTGGACTGCGACCCGGATGCTAATCTGGCCGGAGCGCTTGGTTTAAGCGCGGAGGAGCAGGCTGAAATAGTGCCGATTTCCCATCAGGTGGCGCTGATTGAAGAGCGGACCGGGGCGAAAGTCAAACGCTACGGGCAGATGTTCAAGCTCAATCCCGAAGTTGCCGATATTGCGGACAATTATGCGACGAAGCATAAAGGCGTCGCACTGCTGGTGCTGGGCGCGGTGGAAAACGGCGGCGGCGGTTGCGCGTGTCCGGAAAGCGTGCTGATCAAGGCGCTGGTCACCGATCTGATATTATACAAAGACGACGCGTTGATTATGGATATGGAGGCAGGCGTCGAACATCTCGGCCGCGCCACCGCGCGCGGGGTCAATGCCATGCTGGTGGTGGTCGAACCGGGACAGAACTCCATCGAGTGCGCTCAGCGGATCATCAAAATGACGCAGCAGATCGGCATCAAAGATTTGCGTTTTATCGCTAACAAAGTTAAAGATGAAGCTGACGAAAAATTTATCCGGGAAGCGCTGGCCGGGCATGATATCCTTGAGTTTATTCCATATTCGGAAGAAATACGCAAAGCGGACAGGGTAGGGCAATCCGCCCTCGACGCCCTCCCGCCGGAAATCGCGGCCAGATTCGAAAATATATTGAAAAAACTAAGCTGAAACATAAGGTGCCGGATTATGAAAGACCTGATTCATGAAAAGTTCGCGCGGCTGATGGATGAAGTTGAAGCGTTGGAAGAGGATGTTGAACATAAGGAAAAAGACAAGAGTGTTTCCGGACAGGAGTTGTTGAACCTTAAAGAAAAACTGGCGGAAATGCGCAATGAATTAAAGCGTTTAAGTGATGGATGCGGAATCCATTAATTTGAGTGACTGGTGACTGGTGACTGGTGACTGGTGACTGGTGACTGGTGACTGGTGA
>JBAWXM010000380.1:0-4978 GCA_037144075.1 Lentisphaerota bacterium
CTTTCCTCGGTGTGCTCTGCGTCCTTGTGGTAAAACTGTATTGGCTTTTTTTCGTGGTTAAGGTGTATTTTTTGGTTGCGGCTATGCCGCGCTAAGTCCTCTGTGGTAAAACTGGCTGTTTTCTGTGGTTAAAGTCCTGGCAGAGCCGGTTAAGTTCAGTTTTGTAATTGGCTCATCCGGTCTCAATAATCAACCTGCTCATTGCAATTTTCCTTTGGTTTGCTGTGAATACCTGCTTTTCGCCTCTTGTTTAATAGCGGACATGGTGTATTTTTTATTCATAATTTTACGAAATCAGAAAGGATTGTCATATGCGCAATAGTCTGTTATTCGCCGCGGCGGTGGCCGTTGCTTTAGTCTCCGGCTGCGCCAGAGAGGTGATTGTTCCCGAAGTGCTTCAGCAGCCGCAGAACAGCAAGGTTTATACTAAATGCAATATCTGGTATCAGACCCCCGATAAGATATCAGCGGTTAATATTCAAAAAGGCAAATTTATCCCGTTCGGCACCGAAGTCGAGATCGTTGATGCTACCGAGAGCAGGATTATATTTAAAGATATGAAAGGTGTTCAGTACAGGATTAAATTTGACGACTCGCTGATGATGATTCCGGTTGAAACTTACATCCGGCAGATTTTAACTCTGTCTGACAAAGCCGAGCAGGTTAAAGGTCTGGAGCCGGCGGTTGTCAGTAAACTTGAAAAAGGTATCGTCACCGCCGGCATGACCAGGCGTGAAGTGTTGCTGGCATACGGGACTCCTGCGGCATTCAGGACGCCGACGCTGGAGAACAGCACCTGGATTTACTGGATTGATGATAATTCAACAATAAGGGTGGTTTTTCGCGCCGATAAAGTCAAAACTATCCTGAATTTAAATGACTGATTAACAAATATCCGGAAGATTGAACAATCATGAGTAAAAAAGCTATTCTGGTTACGGGCGGCGGCGGTTTTATCGGTTCCCATCTGTGTGAACGTCTGCTTAAGGACGGTCATGACGTGATTTGCGTGGATAATTTTTACACCGGTTCCAAAGACAATATCCGGCATTTGCTGTCTCACCCGGATTTTGAGCTTATCCGTCACGACATTACCATGCCGCTGTTTCTTGAGGTTGACGCCATCTACAATCTGGCGTGTCCGGCGTCGCCTGTCCATTACCAGAACAATCCGATCCACACCACCAAAACCTGCGTGATGGGGGCGATCAACATGCTGGGCATTGCGCAACGGCTTAAAATTCCGATACTCCAGTCTTCAACTTCCGAAGTGTACGGCAATCCGCTGGAGCACCCGCAGAGGGAGTCTTACTGGGGCAATGTCAACTGTATCGGTTTGCGCAGTTGCTATGACGAAGGCAAACGCTGTGCTGAAACGCTGTTTTTCGATTACAACCGCCAGTGCGGGGTTCAGATCAAAGTGGTGCGTATTTTCAACACTTATGGTCCGCGAATGCTGCCGAACGACGGGCGCGTGGTCAGCAATTTCATAGTTCAAGCGCTGAAGAATGAAGATATTTCCATTTACGGCGATGGCTCGCAGACCAGAAGTTTCTGCTATGTTGCGGATCTGGTGGAAGGCCTGGTCAGGATGATGGCTACTCCGGCTGAAGTTACCGGCCCGATCAATCTCGGCAATCCCGGCGAGTTCACCATGCTTGAACTTGCCGATCTGGTGATTGAGATGACCGGCTCGAAATCCCGCAAAGTCTTCAGACCGCTTCCTCAGGATGACCCGACCAAGCGCAAACCGGACATAACCAGAGCCGGCGAGGCGCTCGGCTGGAAACCGACTATCCAGTTGCGTGAAGGACTTCAGAAAACAATCGACTATTTTATTACCAGGATAAAATGAGTACCGGACTTTTTACTTTACAGGAAATAGCGCAGGCTTCAGGCGGGCAATGGCACAAAAATCCTGCTTTGCCGCTCAGCATTTCCGCGGTGAAAACTGATTCACGGGAAGACTGTTCAAATGCGCTTTTCATTGCCCTTGCCGGCGAAAATTTTGACGCCCATGACTTTCTGCCGAAAGCGGTTGCAGCCGGCGCTGCCGCGCTGTGCGTCAACCGCAAGTTCGCCGACAGGATTGACTCGTCCTGGTCAATCCCGGTTCTTCTGACCGATGACACGCTGCTGGCCTATCAGAATTTAGGGGCATTTCATAAAAACCGGCTGAAAGGGCTTAAAACCGTGGCGGTAACCGGCAGCATGGGCAAAACCAGCGTCAAAGAGATCATTCGTTCAATTCTGGTCGCCGCCGTTGGCTCGGAGGCTGTTCATGCGACTGTCGGCAATACCAACAACCAGGTGGGAGTTCCTCAAAATCTGCTGGCGCTGACTGATAAGCACAAATACGCGGTAATCGAAATGGGAACTAACCATCACGGTGAAATAGAACCTTTAAGCCGTTGCACCCGCCCGGATGTAGCAGTAATAAATTCGATCGGACCATGTCATTTGGAACACTTGCATAATCTGGATGGCGTCGCCATGGAAAAGTCGAAGATTCTAGCATATCTTAATCCCGCCGGAACGGCGGTTATTCCTGATGTTTCCAGCGGCATGAAGATTATTGAAGCGGCCGCCGCTAAATTCAACATGCTCCGTTTCGGAACTACGGCCGCCGCTGACGTCAGGGCATCCTATCTTGGCGGCAAGCTGCACGGCAGCGCCATCGAACTTACCTTCAAAGGACTGAATAATCTGTCCCGCCGGTTTGAATGGTCGCTTTCCGGCGCCCATCAGGCCGCCAATGCCGCCGCCGGGGCATGCGCCGCGATAGCGCTGGGGATCGAGCCTGATTGCATTGTCGCCGGTCTCATGAACTGCGCGCTGCCCGGTATGCGCATGAAGATCAGCAATAAAAATGACGTTACCTGGATCAATGATGCTTATAATGCTAATCCCGGCAGTATGCTGGCCGCGCTTAACTGGTTGAATGAATTTGCCGAACAGCATAAACTTATACTGGTGCTGGGTGATATGCTGGAACTGGGCGATGCCTCGCATGATGAACATAAGCGGGTCGTCGCCGCCGCGCTGGAATTATTTCCGTATGCACAGTTTTTCTTTGTCGGAAGCCGGATGGCCGCCGCCGTGGATGAGCTAAAGCCGGTCGCGGCGGTCGTTGTCTGCGAGGATTCCGCAGAAGCGGCAGTAAGAGTCGAAAGCGCTCTGATGCCGGGAAAGATGATTCTGCTCAAAGGTTCGCGCGGCGTCCATCTGGAAAAGGTTGAACCGCAGTTATGAAACCGGTAAATGAATATATAGATTGCCTGAAACCGCTCGTCGTCAATGTCCGGCTCTCTTCTGAAGCAATGATCACCGGAGTCACTAATGACTCCAGAATGGTCGATAAAGGTTCACTTTTTGTCGCGATTAAAGGCGCTGCTGCTGACGGTCACCGGTTTATAGCGGCGGCGGTGAAAAAGGGCGCCTCTGCCATAGTTTATTCTTCAACGCTGGAAAACTTTGCTCCCGGCGTGGATTACATACAGGTGAAGGATACCTATTTTGCCTATGCCCTGGCGATGGAATGTTTTCTCCGTTTTCCAGCCCGTGAACTGACGCTGCACGGCATCACCGGAACTAAAGGCAAGACGACTACGGCGTTTGTGCTGGAAAAAATCATGACTGAAAGCGGCAGGCGCTGCGGCTTGATCACTACCGTTAAATATGCTGACGGCAGAAAAGTCCAGGAAGCGGCCAGAACAACGCCGGAGGCCGGCGAACTTCAAACCTTGTTCAGGAACATGGCGGACAACGGCTGTTCCGACGTAATTATGGAAGTATCAAGTCACGGACTGGATCAGCATCGCACCGGCAGCGCCCGTTTCAAAACTGCGGTTTTCACCAATCTCTCAGGCGATCATCTTGACTATCATTTGAACATGGAAAACTATTATCAGGCGAAAAAACTGATGTTCACCGAATATCTGGCTGAAGACGGCGCGATGATTGTCAATACTGACGACCATTACGGCGAACGTCTGTTTAAAGAGTGCGGCCGCCGCGATTTCTCTTTCGGCAAAAATCCAGACAGTGCCTGTCAGATTAAAGACATTCGGCTTTCATCGCTGGAAACAATATTCGCATTGCACTTCGACGGAAAAGATTTTGAATTCAGGACAAATTTAATCGGCGAACATAATGTTTATAACCTTGCTGGCGCCTTCCTTGCCGCCATGGCGTCAGGAATTGATCCGGAAATGATTGTCGCAACCATTGGCGGCGGGATTAATGTTCCCGGCCGGCTGCAGCAGTTTATTTCCAGGTCGGGAGTCAATTTCTTTGTGGATTATGCGCACACGGACGATGCGCTGGTAAAAGTGCTGACCATTCTTAAAACCATCGCCACCGGGCGCATTATCACCGTTTTCGGATGCGGCGGCGACCGCGACCGCGCCAAACGCCCGCGCATGGGGGCCGCCGCTGCCAAATATTCCGATATGGTGATTGTTACCAGCGACAACCCCAGAACCGAAGATCCGCTGCGCATTATCGAGGAAATTAAACTCGGTATTCCGGATGGCACATTGTTTGTCGAGCAACCTGACCGCAGGCAGGCCATTCTGCTTGCTGCCGCCCATGCCAATCCCGGCGATATCGTGCTTGTTGCCGGCAAAGGGCATGAGAATTATCAGGAACAGAACGGCATTCACACCCATTTTGATGACCGCGAAGTCGTCGCCGAAATCTGTGCGCGATAGAACCTGTTTAATATTTATATTTAAATCGGTTTGTCCGTTGACATATATTAAAAACCGGTATATAATTATTCCTTAATTTTAAAATAAGGTGATGGAAATGAAAGTTCTTCTGCATGTAAATTATTATGAAGGCGCGGGGAAGCTTGATACGCTTTTTGATCTTGTTAAAATCAACGGCTGCGACGGCGTTGAACTGCGTCAGATATATCGTTTTCCGGACATGGATCAACGCCAGTATCAGGAAAAAATTGAACGTCTGAAGCAGA
>JBAWXM010000381.1:0-4934 GCA_037144075.1 Lentisphaerota bacterium
ATTTTCCGCTGGGCTTCATGAACTAAAATTTCAATTTTCAGGAAAACTTCAGATTGATTATGATTACATCGATTTCTAAGACCGAACAATTAAAGAGTCTGATATTGAAAGATATCAGAAGTGAAGTATATCGTCCTGGAGACAGCCTGCCGTCCATTCGTGATTTGTGCCGGCGTTATGGAGTAAGCAAACATACGGTATCACAGGCGCTGTCTAATATAAACGAATTGGGAATAATTGATTTGATACACGGCAAGACTACCAGGATTGCCGCTAATCCTTTCCGCAAACATATTGAACTTATCTATGTCAGTAATACTCCGATTGAGCAACAGGAATTCTGGTCGGAGTTTTATCGCGGGATCGTTGATGAATTCCAGCAGAACCAGGAATTTAAATTCGCGGTTCGTTCGGTTTCGGAATACGGAAGTCTAGGTGCGATGGAGAACATTGATGCCGCCAACACTGCCGGGGCGCTGGTATTAGGATCAACCAATCCTAAAAAAATAGATTTCCTCCGGAGAAATGAAATTCCGTTTATTATGGTTTACGACCGGGTAAATGACGAAAACGCTTCCTTTGTCACGGCCGATCTGCGCGGGGCGCTGATCGACATGATCAAGCTTTTCCGACGGCGCGGCTGCCTCCGGACGGCTTATATCGGCGCTTTCGGCAAACATACCGACCAGGGAATCAATATTGACAAGATGAAATATTTTAAAGAAGCATTGACCATCGCCGGAATGACGGCGGATGAGTCTTTGTTCCGTGACGCGGAACATACCATGCGTGGCGGGTATGAGGTGTTAAAAGCGATGCTGTCCGAAGGACTGCGACCGGACGGCCTGTTTGTCGCATCCGATATCATTGCCGCCGGCGCTTACCGGGCAATGTATGAATTCGGGCTTAAGCCCGGAGTTGATATTGCAGTAGGCGGGTGCGACAATCTGCAAATCGGCAATTTTCTGATCCCGTCGCTTACCACAATCGAGCTTTGCCGTTATCGTCAGGGGCGTCTGGCCGCCCAACGAATAATCGAGCGTATCAATGACCATACTGAAAATGAAGTACGGGAAGTGCTTCCGGCGGAAATTATCATAAGGGAATCTTTAAATTAACAACAAAACTAAGGAAAGGATCTATTTATGAAAGACAGAAACAGATTCACGCTCATTGAACTCCTAGTGGTGATAGCTATCATCGCGATTTTGGCTTCAATGCTGCTGCCGGCGCTGAATAAAGCGCGTGATAAGGCACGACTTATTAATTGTGTCAACAACCAGAAACAACTCGGTCAATCCTTCATGAGCTATACTGACGATTTCGGCGGTTATCTGCCGCCTGAATTCAACGGAAACTCCACTTCCTCGCCATATTGGTTCGAATCCATTATCAAAAGCGGTCGCCTGGCTGTGAAAAATATGCAGTGTCCGGGACGAGTCAGCAGTGCCGCTTATATAGATCCTAACAATAAATCTTATTTCATCGACTACGGAATAAATAGCGACATCTTCAGTGGGGCTGGCGGCATCGGCCGTTCCAACAAAATCAGTAGTTCATCCCGGCGTTACTCACCATCATTGATGGTGGTTACGTCCGAAATCATCAGTAATCTCTATCCAGTACAGGGATTCTGGCGTTTCAAGGTCTATCTAGTCGATCCGTTCAACGTGGACTACGGTCGTCCTTCAGCCAGACATAATCGTCAATGTCCTGTCTTGTGGCTGGACGGTCATGTGGAAACAGTAAGAATTGTCAATCCAGCCAATCCATTCCTGTCCTATCCGTTTCGCATAACCACAGACGAAAAGTTATTAAAGTGGAACGCTATTTGATTTTTCCTCATAACCATACTAAAAGTCAGGTATTTCATGAAGGGTACACTTTTATTAGTTGCGGCGGCCATCTGGACATGGAACATACTAGCGGCGGAAAGAACCACTATTGTCGTTGATGCATCGTCATCGATCGGACCGGTCAACCGGAATCTTTTCGGTCATAATATTGAAGCCGCAGGCAGGATAAACAACATTAAATATGGTCAAGGACTCTGGAACGCCGAGACGCGGCGCAGCAATCCGGCAATAGTCGATGCAGTCAAAAAACTCGGCATCGGCATGATGCGTTATCCTGGAGGATGCTACGTCCACAGCTTTGATTGGCGGCAATTTACCGGTCCGTTGGCCCAGCGTGGCGACCGGCAGTTCGGTATCGACGAATTCATAACCCTTTGTCACGACTTGGGCGCCGAACCTATGATTACCATTAGCGATTATGTTTTACCCGCCGACGAAATGCCTGGCCACGCCGCCGCGCTGGTCGAATACCTCAACAGTCCGGCAACGCCGGAGCATCCATGGGCTATGAAACGCAAAGAATGGGGACATCCAGAACCTTACGGGGTAAAATGGTTCGAACTGGGCAATGAAAGCGACCATGGCAATCATGGTGCCAAATGTGGTTTTGCGGAGCGGCGCTATACGCCGGAAGAATATGTCGATTATGCAGTAAAAACAGCGAAGGCGATGCGGCAAGTAGATCCGTCTATCAAGCTGGGAGTCGTGACCAGGCCTGGTGCCGGCAACGATTACGACTGCAAATGGAACATGGTCGTTTATCGGGATGCCGTTCCAATCGCAGATTATCTGGTCGTTCACATCTACGGTCCAGGTATTGATGGCAATGATTCGTCCGGTAACTTTAAATCCTGCATGGCTTATGGCGAACAATTGACGGAACGATTGACAAAATACAGGGAACTAAGCCGACAATTAGGAGGCAAGGATTTGCCTCTGACCATTACCGAATACAATGTCGACCACAATACCGACAAACCACTTCCTTACCGTTTTACTTATACTGCCGGGTTACTTTGCGCCGACTTAATGCGAATTTTTCATGATCCGTCCATGCAGATTGCCAATGCTGAATACTGGCATGTCGCCAATGGCTGGTGGGGTATGTTCGATACCAGGGGCGACGCGATTGTCAAACGTCGTGCGGCGCTACCTTTCTTTCAGTTATGGGGAGAGCATTTTGATGGTTCGCTGCTTAAAGTCGAAGTTCAGAATGCGATCCGCTGCGAAGCACCTTCGACCCGCAGCCTGATCCAGTCACAAGGGAAAATAAAAATTATGCCGGAAAAAATTGCCGACATCACCTTACCCTCATTCAGTTTAAACGCGACCTATGCGACAAAATTGCCGTCAGAACTTATCTCATTTAAAATTGACGGCATCAATAAAGAGAGCTATCCGGCAATTACCAGTTTTACCCGTCCGGAATCTGCTGTAAACGGCATTGCCTGGTGCTATCGACTTAATTTCGAAGCCCGTTTTCTGACCGACGATTCATCCGCAAGGAACAAAGTCTCGCTCGGAGTAGGTATCAACGATCTTCGCGGCTATGATAAAACAAAATCGGGAGCAGGCATCATGGGAGTGGAAAAAGCCTGTGACTGGCAACCTTTTTCCTGCTTATTCCAGACCAGTGCCGACTGTCCCGGCGCCGTTCTGCTGTTGAAAATAGAAGACGGCAACAACCCATATACTGGGAAAATTTATCATCCTGCGACCGGCACACTGGAAGTTCGTAATCTGAAAGTTGAGCTCGTCAGTCCGCCTAGTTATCCGGCCTACCAGGGGTTGACATCAACCGCCTCGTTATCGCAAGACGGCAAAACGCTGCACCTGATAGTCTTCAATAAAAGTTATGATCAGACCATCGAATCAGCAATTGAACTGAAGAGTTTTGCCGCGTCAAAGGCAGAGTCGTGGACGGTCTGGCAAAAAGATGTCAACTCGCTTGATTATGCAGCGCCGGTCCAGGCAATGGTCAAGTTGCCACCGCAAGGCGAAACGCTAACAATAAAATTTCCACCCCACTCAATGACCGCAATCGACTTTAAAGAATAGAGTCATAATTCAGAATAGAAAACCAGTATAATGGTATGAACCTCCGGTTTTAAAGTAGTTTTATATACAAATCTTAAAAGCGTTTAATTTGAAACAAAGATACTAAAAGAGAGGATGAGAACATGAAAAAAAGTCAGATTGCCGCCCAGCTTTTCACTTTGAGAGATTTTCTAAAAACACCGGGGGACATTGCCGTTTCTCTGCGAAAAGTCAAACAGATCGGGTATGACGCGGTACAGGTGTCGGGTATGGGGCCTGTCGCCGAAGAAGAACTGGTGAAGATTCTTGACGGCGAGGGTTTGATCTGCTGCGCCACGCATGAACCGGGGGAAAAGATTGTCGAGGAAACCGCCGCCGTTATTGAACGGCTTAACAAACTCCAATGTAAATATACCGCATATCCATTCCCGCACAAAATGCCGGCAAATGAGGTTGAGGCTGCCGGCATGGCAAAAGAGTTCGAAAAAGCGGCAGTGGCAATGGCCGCCGCCGGACAGATACTCACCTACCATAACCATTCTAACGAGTTCGCCAGATTCGGCAGCCGTACCATGCTGGATATTTTCTACGATGAAGCTCCGCACTTGCAGGGAGAACTTGATACTTTCTGGGTACAGTACGGCGGGGCTAATCCAGTATCATGGATCAAAAAACTTTCCGGACGGCTGCCGCTTTTGCACCTGAAGGAATTCGGGATACTGGACGGCAAAATAACCATGTATCATATCGGCGGCGGCAATCTGGAATGGGATAAAATCATTCCCGCCGCAGATGAGGCCGGCGTGGAATGGTTCATTGTCGAACAGGACAACTGTCTGATCGCCCCGTTTGAATCATTGAAACTGAGTTTTGATTATCTGGTGTCAAATTTTGCGGAATAGCTGTAATCGGGATCACATAAGTTTCCGTGTTTTCGCGGCTTGAATATCGAATATCCAAAACAATTTTTAGCTCAGCCGCTAAAGCTTCCAGATTGAGAAGAATCGCGTCCTGCGGCAGCGGGATCCCGCAACTGTGGGA
>JBAWXM010000382.1:0-4918 GCA_037144075.1 Lentisphaerota bacterium
CAGTATTGTTCCCGATTTTCAATAAAAACAGAGTCTTTTAATTGAAACTGAATACCAAACTATTTGCAGCCTTACATTACGCCAAGAGATTTAAGGTCGGATTTCAGTTCCTCCGCATCAAACACCCTGCCGGGACGCCACTGCCCGTTGAATTCCAGCGTCGGGACAACCCAGTCGTCTCCGCCGTTGACATTGATGATTTTACGGATAAGCTTACCGCCTTCAGCATCAATTTCACCAATATTATGATACTGAAACTCCACCCCGTGTGCTTTCAACCATGCAACGGTATTGCGGCAGTGAGGACACCATTCGGCGGCATAAACGTTTAACATTTTTTCCTCCCGGGCTGATTACTCCAGCTGTATTCGTGTAGATATAATCTACTTCAAGGTGGAGACCTTTCAAGAATTAACTTGACAAGATGGTTATTCAAGCGTATAATTAAACTGTGCAGTTGAATTAGCTCTTTAATAATTGCAACGGGAAATTCAATATGTCTGTCAGAAAAGATGGCGAAGAAACCAGGCGCAGGATTCTTGAGATCGCAGGCGGTCTGTTCGGCGAAAAAGGCTATCGCGATGCAACCCACGCGGAGATCTGCCGGCGCTGCAGGGCAAATACCGCCGCAATCAACTACCACTTCCGGAGCAAGGAAAATCTGTATATCGAAGCATGGCAGACGGCATTCAATGATTCACTGGAAGCATTTCCGCCGGACGGTGGAATTGCGCCGGATGCACCCGCCGGAGAGCGGCTTCGCGGCAGGATAGATTCCATCATCCGGCGGGTATCCGACCCTGATAACAAGTCTTTCGCGATCATCCACCGGGAAATGGTCAATCCTACCGGCCTGCTGTCAGAAGTCATGCAGGAATCAATCGCGCCGGTACGCAAAGGAATGGAAGATGTTATCCGGGAACTGCTGGGCGAAAAAGCTTCTCCCCGGCAGGTCGGACTCTGCCTGATGAGCGTTATGGCTCAATGCCTGCATCCTGCGATGCGGGAACGGCGTTCCGGGATATTGAAAGGCGCGGTGCTTCCGTCCGGGTTCTCCCCTCTGGAGATGACTGAACACATAACCGTTTTCTGTCTGTCTGGTATTCGTGAGATCAGGCGGCGGATGGAAAGCGGCAACGTATCTTAGATAATTTTAAATTAAGGTGGTTTTTATGAAACGCTGGCTGATTATTACAGTTTCGACGCTTGTGCTGGGCGGAGGGGCTGCCGGTGGAATATGGTATTATCGCGGCGGCTTGTCCGACAATGGCGTATCCTACCGGACAGCAAAAGTGCAGAGCGGAGACCTGGTGGCGGGAATAAATGCCACAGGCACAATTGAACCGGAGGAGGTGATCAATGTCGGCGCCCAGATCGCCGGGCAGATATTGAGTTTCGGCAAGGACAAAAATGGAAAGACCATAGATTACGGCTCAGAAGTTGAGGAAGGCATGGTGCTTGCCCGGATTGATGATATAATGTATGCGGCGGAACTGCTCCAGGCGGAAGCACAGGTGCGGCTGGGGCAGGCTTCAGCGCAGCGGGCGGAAGCCGACCTTCAGCAGCTTGCCGCCAAGCTGGACCTTGCTAATCGCGACTGGGCGCGCGCTCAGAAACTGGGGCCCGCCAAGGTGATGGCCGAATCGGCTTACGACTCTTTCAAATCGGCGCTGGACTCCGCAATCGCCAACAAAGCCGTCGGCGAAGCCGCGATCTTACAGTCAAAGGCGTCGCTGGCGGCGTCTGAGGCAATGTTGCAGAAAGCCCAGCGCAATTTGAGTTACTGCACCATCAAGTCCCCGGTCAACGGTATTGTCATTGACCGCCGGGTCAATATCGGGCAGACCGTGGTCGCCAGCCTCAACGCGCCCAGCCTTTTCCTGATTGCCAAAGACCTCAGGCGCATGCAGGTATGGGTGTCGGTCAACGAGGCGGACATCGGCAAAATCCATCCGGGGCAGGCGGTTACTTTTACGGTTGACGCATTTCCCGGCGAAGTGTTCAAAGGGGAGGTCGGCAAGATCCGTCTGAATGCCTCAATGACGCAGAACGTCGTGACTTTCACGGTCGAAGTTATTACCGACAATTCCAGCGGCAAATTGCTGCCGTATCTTACCGCCAGCGTTCAGTTTGAGCAGGCCAGGCGCGATGATGTGCTGCAGGTGCCGAATGCCGCATTGCGCTGGACGCCGAAACCTGAGCAGACGCCGCCACAGTTCCAGAGTCTGCTGGCCGCAGTCGGCGAAACACCGGACAAAGACAAAGAAAAGGGCAAAGATAAAGGCGGGAAAAAGCGCGGCGGGAAAACGCATGAACCGAAGGCCGGATTGATATGGGTGCAGTCTGGCGACATGGTGAAACCGCTTAAAGTCAATGTCGGAATTACCAATGGCTCAACTACGGAAGTCAGCGGCGACGAGGTCAAGGAAGACATGGAAGTGATTGTCGGGCAGCGCGTCGCGGAAAAAGGCAAACCGGCCACCACCAACCCGTTCACCCCGCAGATAGGCAACAGGAGAAGATGAACCTTATCGAACTCAACGATATCAGGAAAACATACCACCTGGGCGAAATCGACGTGCCGGTGCTGAAAGGCGTGTCGATGGCGGTCGCCGGCGGTGAGCTTGTCGCCCTGATGGGCGCTTCCGGTTCAGGTAAAAGCACCCTGATGAATATTCTCGGCTGCCTGGACCGTCCCAGTTCCGGCGAATACTGGCTGGACGGACAGGAGGTCTCCAGCTATTCCAACGACCAGCGGGCAATGGTCCGCAATCAGAAGATCGGGTTTGTTTTTCAGAGTTTCAACCTGCTTTCGCGCACCACCGCGCTGGAGAACGTCATCATGCCGTTGACTTACACTGCCGACTTCCTGACGGTGAAGGAACGGAATGAGCGGGGTATGGCCATGCTTACCCGCGTCGGGCTGGATGACCGCAGCCATCATCACCCGTCCCAGCTCTCCGGCGGACAGCAGCAGCGGGTGGCGATCGCCAGGGCGCTGATCAACAATCCCCCGGTGCTGTTCGCCGACGAGCCCACCGGCAATCTTGATTCCAAAACCAGCGAGGAAGTTTTGCGGATGTTCAAGCAGCTCAACGAGGATGACGGCATAACCATTATTCTGGTCACCCACGACGTTACTGTCGCAAATCACGCCAGGCGCACCATCCATATCCATGACGGCTTGATCGTCAACGGGGCATACAGCCATGCCGCCGCGGCGTCTGAACCGGCGGGAGGCGGACTATGAAACTGCAGGGAACACTGCATACCGCCATGCGCGCGCTGTGCCGCAACCCGATGCGGGCATTGCTGACCACCCTGGGTATTGTTATCGGCATCGGGGCGGTTATTGCCATGATGGAGATCGGGCAGGGGTCGTCCGCCGCCATTCAGAAATCTATTGCCAGCATGGGCGCGAACAATCTGCTGATCCTGCCGGGCACTGCTTCATCCGGCGGCGTGAGCTTCGGAGCCGGCAGCACCATGACGCTTACTCCCGGCGACTATGAGGCGATTGTCCGCGACTGCCCTGCCGTCCGCTGCGGCGCACCGATTGTCAGGGCCAGGACGCAACTGGTTTACAACGGCCGCAACTGGGTGCCGCAATCAATGAGCGGCTCAACTCCGTCTCTTCTGGATGTCCAGCTATGGAAAGATCTGGCTGACGGCGAATGCTTTACCGACCGCGACGTGCTTAACGCCAACCGGGTATGCCTGGTCGGACAGACCATTGCGCGAGAACTTTTCCAGGGCGAAAATCCCATCGGCAAAGAGCTCCGCATCAAGAATGTCGCATTCAAGGTTATCGGGGTTTTGAGCGCGAAAGGGGCGAATATGGTCGGCATGGACCAGGACGACATCGTGATTGCGCCGTGGACCAGCATCAAATTCAGGGTCAGCGGCTCCAGTCTCACCAATACCAACCAGAGCAGCAGCGCGGCGGCTTCTGCCGTCAATACCCTCAGCCAGGTTTATCCCAGCAGTCAACTGGCGCTCTATCCGGATAAATCCGATACCCAGATCGCGGATTCGATGCTGACTGTGCGCTTTGTCAATGTTGACCAGATTCTGGTCTCCGCAGTGTCGCCGGAAGAAATTCCGGCGGCCATCCAGCAGATGACCGCAGTCCTGCGCGAACGTCACCGTTTGCAAACCGGCGAACCCGACGACTTCAGCATCCGCGACATGACGGAAATGTCCAAGGTGCTTACCTCGACTACAGCGTTGATGACTAATCTGCTGCTATGCGTCGCCATGATCTCGCTGCTGGTCGGCGGCGTCGGCATCATGAATATCATGCTGGTGTCGGTAACCGAGCGCACCCGCGAGATCGGGCTGCGGATGGCGGTCGGAGCCAGGAGCAAAGACATTCTCTGGCAGTTCCTGGTAGAAGCCGTGGTTCTCTGCCTGGTCGGCGGAATAATGGGCATCATTCTCGGACATGGCGGTTCGCTGCTGGTTGAAGCGTTCCTGCACTGGCCGATCGAGACCTCGCCGACGGCAATTGTTTCCGCCGTTGGCGTCTCCGCCACCGTCGGCATAGTATTCGGCTTCTATCCGGCATGGAAAGCATCGCGCCTGGACCCCATCGACGCCCTGCGCTACGAATAATAAGGGAACAAATACCCCGGTAGCCCGGTCTCCTGACCGGCAATGTTGACCCCGATAGCACCAGAGAACAGCCTGTTTTCACCACAGAGGACACGGAGAACTTAGCGCGGCATAACCGCAACCAAACTCAATATCCAATATCCAACACGGAATATCCAATATCCAACACGGAATATCCAATATCCAACATAACAGCCAAATACTCAATATCCAACACGGAATATCCAATATCCAACATAACAGCCGATTTTCAATATCCAATATCCCGTCCCACAAAGCGAGATCCCGCCGGACGGGAGAATAT
>JBAWXM010000383.1:0-4904 GCA_037144075.1 Lentisphaerota bacterium
AGAAAATCGGACCCGAAGGAGAAAATACCATCAAGGCCGCCATTCAGAAGTGTTCCGACTTTATTACCGATATCTTCATCTTCACGGATAATCAAATTCTGGTCTATCGGGATTTTCCGTTCGGCAAATTCGTCCAGCCAGCCGGTTAAAACCTCGGATTTAATCTTATGTTCCGGCATTTGACCGACAAATGCCGCACGGCGATAATTCCGGTCCAGAAACCATGCCGCGACCAGCCGGCCGGCCGACTGATAATCCATAGTTACGGCAAACTCATCCTGCCGCGGCGGATTGCCGATCAGGCAGACCGGAATCTTCTGCCGCATGGCGGCGATTACCGGAGCCATTTTCTGCGGCGGGCGCACCCAGATGATGCCGTCAGGCCGGTACATGGACAGTTCATCAATGGTCTGACCGTTTTCCGCAGTCAAGTTGATAGTCTGCAGCAAAACCGGCAGGCGTTTGAATCCGGCGCAGAGATGTTCCATAATATCCATGAAAAAGCCGTCAATATGGACAAATTTACCATCGCCCCAGATTATCATTATTTTGTAAAATTTACGTATCGAAGCCATACTGGAGCGATATTTGCTGGAATGGATGAACATGCCTTTGCCCGGTTTGACGTAGAGCCAGCCGTCGTCAATCAAACCCTTTAATGCCCGGCGCGCCGTAATGCGTGCTACATTCAACTGGCTGCAAAGTTCGCGTTCCGACATGATTCGTTCGTCGATATTGGGATGCGACATTACCAGATCGACCACATACTGCCGTACCCGCATGTATTCCGGAATATTAGCCATTTACTCTCACCTTTTCAATGGGCTCGATAATAGTACCACCTCGCTTATATTATAGTTCCTCCTTTAAATGCTGTCAACAGTTTTTCAAAAAAATCAGCAAAAAAGAATGAAAATAAATTTTAAAAGGTTACGAATCCGGCAGAAGTTACCACTCCCGACATGCTACTTCCTGCTCCAGCAACTCCTCCAAATAATTCCCAAAAATATTGTCCATCTTTATTTCTCCTCTCAAGTTTCTATACGTCGGGAAGAAAAACCGATTTATTGAGCATCAGCTGTTTTCAAATCGATCCATCAATTCCTGTACAGCCAGAGCATCGTCAAGTTCGCGGCTTAACCCGACAGGAACAGCCGCGTCGAAATACCTGGCCATATCCAGCGCCATGACCAGATTGCCGCGCTCGTTGGCATGCAATGGATCCTGCATAAGCAACTGATAGCTTTGCGGACAGGCAGCGCGAAGTTTTTCCCATCGGCACATATGGTCGATCAGTCCACCCCCGGTTTCCAACGCCGCCAACCTGACCAGATCCATGCATTCGCAGATATGATTCATCCTGCTTAATTCCACCTTATCCGGGTCCGGCAGATAGTAGGTCATGAACACGGTGGCGCAATTAGCTTCCAGCAGGTAACTGTGAATTGCCCGGAGATTGGCGGCGGTGTTTTCTGGAGACATCGGACTACTATCGGTACCATCCAACTCGGTACCGCCAATCAAGACTATGGCCATGTCCGGTTGGAAATATGCGCCATCAGTATCTAATTTATTGAGCAGAATTGCGGTATTCTTGTAATAATCGGTGTTGAGAAATTGATGTTTCGCGCTATACTTTCGAATAATCGCCTTGGCAAAAATATCAAACCAGTAATACAACGCTGGAAAAGAGGCTGAACCGTTGTTGGTCAGAGCGATGAAGCGCTGCGGCTTGCCTGACTGGAGTCTGGCTGTCATATCGGCAAAAATTGTAGAGCTCATGTGATTATCTTTTCTTAACGGTAACAGTAGTTCCGGCCTTAACGTTTTTGACCCATCTGGCAACAACTTTTTCATCGGCAAAACTTTGGCCGTCGATAATACTTGGCCTGCCGAGACGATTGATTTTCGATTCGCCCAGCGGGTGGTATGCCATCAATTTGATTTCAAGCACATTACACATTTTGGCGGCAATAGCGGCAATAGCATGGAAGTGTTCGTCGTGATCGTTTAGTCCGGGAATAATCTACAGACAGCAGTTCCAGCTTTATCCAGCGCAAATAAGTATTCCAGAATAGGCTGCAACGGCACCCCGGTATAACGCTGATGATTTGCCGGATCGGTCTCTTTCAGGTCGTAAAGAAAAATATCAACATACGGCATGATTTTCCGAAAATGCTCAAACTGCGTAAAATCACAGGTTTCCAGACAATTATGCAGTCTGTCTTTTTTGGATTCCGCAAGCAGCGCGGCGGTGAATTTGAACTGATGCATCGGCTCGCTGCTGGAGATAGTCATACCGCCATTTGAAGTTTCACAAAAAAGCTTGTCTTTCAGTACTTCGGCAATGACTTCTTCCTCGGCCATTTCTCTGCCGATTATGGTATTTGCGCCAGCATAACATTTCTCCGTGCACTTGCCGCAGTGAATACATGCCGACCGGCGTAACACATGCCTGCCGTTTTCCATAACATGCGCTTTTTGCGGGCAGTTTTGAAAACACCAGCCGTAGCCGATGCACTTCTCCGGTATAAAGGATATCTCCTGTCCGCTTTGCTGCGATTCCGGGTTATGACACCACAAACACTTCAGCGGATAGCCCTTCAGAAATACGGTCATGCGTATTCCCCGCACGTCATGTATCGAGAATTTCTGAATATCGAAAACCATGCCTGTCATTTTTACTGCAATCCTTAATGTTCGGATCGTTTAATAACTTCCTGCTGCAACTCGGGTGTCAACCGGTGAAAATACTCAGTATAGCCGCCGATGCGGATAACCAGACTGCCATATTCTTCAGGATGCGCCATCGCCTGTTTTAGCGTCTCGGCATCCAGAACAGTCACCTGCACCTGCAACCCGCCCATGGCAAAATATGATTGCAGCAGATACTTGAATTTTTCCCGTAACTGCGGATCCTTAACCATTTCAGCTCGAACGCGGAGGTTCAAAACCATCGTACCAAGTCCCTTGGCCTGAGGCAGCAAGGCAGTACTTCTTAACATTGACGTTGGTCCATCAAGGTCGGTACCCTGCATGGGGCCGCACGAATCGGCAATCGGACTTCCCGCCATACGGCCGTCCGGCGTTGCCTGAATATTTTTACCTTCGCCGGTATAAGTCACAAACATAATTACAGCGGGGATATAAAAGCCGTTTCCCCTGAAACAGCGGTACTGTAAGATTTCATTGAAAGTAAAATCGCTGATATCCCGTGCCAGCTCATCCACTTCCGGCTGAGAATTACCATACTTCGGCTGTTGCAGCAGAATGTTGTGAATATCCTTATGGCCTGTAAAATCGCCAGCCAGCAACTCAAGCAGCTGGTCCCTGTTAATATTAAGGCGGCTGGCAAAAATCTGTTGCAATACATAAAGAGAATTGGCGGTATTGGCGATGCCGGCCACGTTGATAACCCCGCCGTTGTAGCGTGCGCCGCCAGCGTTATATTCCACCCCGTTATTCAGGCAGTCGTCAATGAACAGCGACCGGAGCAGTTGCGGGCGGTATAATGCCTTGGCTTGCTGGTTCAAATTAGTTTCCGCAACAGCCTGTTTAATTTCCCTGCGGACAGTCTCTTTGAATTCAGTTAGAAAACCATCAAACCGGTCATGCACCATGATGCGGGATATCATACCGTCAAGTATTTCCAGCAGATTTATTCCTGAGTCAATCGAACCGACATTGGATTTTCCAGCGACCATAAATTCAGTACACCCGCCGTAGGCAATATCATCGAGATCTTCCGGTTTGACGCCGGCATGGACCAGTGCTCCGGCGCGGTAAGCCGGATCATTGTAAAATGCTGGATTGGCGGTCTGCTGAGCCAGACAGTCAAAGGCGGCGTTCCATACTGCGTCACTAGTTTCCGGACTGATTTTCAATCCCGCATTCGGACGGCGACATTTCATTGCCTTGAGGCATATCACGGTAAAATGTTCATCCGCGCCCTTGTTCCCTAGGATCATGTGCCAGCCGGAGCATTCATTGACATTGAAGAAAAAAGCGGACAGCAGTTTTTCAGCTTCAGCATCGGTAATACTACCGGTAGCGAAATAGCGGGTGAAAAACGGCGACAGCACCGCATCCAGATTACCGACCGAGTCGCATCCATCAAGATAATACATAAAATTAAGCATTACCATTGCTTCATAAAAACTGACCGGCGAACGTTGCGATACAGCTTCAAGCGCTTCCGCCAACTGACCGTTGTTTCCGCATTTCACCTTATTTATACATTTCTGCATAAAAGCCATAATAGCGTCGAAAGTCTCCTGTAAAGCAGCGTAAAAATCCCGCTGTTCCAGTGTTTCAGCTTTGCTTAAACTATTCAGTATTTCCTGTTTATATGTCGGCAACCCCTGCGTCAAAATCTTCCGGTAATCGATGATGGAATGAGTGTAGCCGTTACCGCCTATGCAATATTTCGGACTTAATGGACTGGCAGTGTAGTTCTGCAACGTTCCAAGAATTTCCCAGGCTACGCTCAACGCTCGCTCATCTGTGAGATACTTTTCCCGCTTTTTCAGAAATAGATCGCGGTTGAAATGGATGGAGTAAGAATAGTTATATCCCATGCTTGCAGGTTGCCCGAGATTCCACAGGCTGACTGTCCCGGATGGATAAAGCGCGCCATTAACCGGCGGCATATCTTCCAGTCTGACCGCTTCTAAGTAGCGCCGGATACCACGAGCATATTTTTTCACCATCGCGGCATTGCGATCTTCCAGCAGCCCCATGGCGAAAGGTTCGTCCATCCGTGCAAGAATTTTAGCCTCTAACGATTGTGGACATTCTTTCATATTACAATTCCTTTATGCTTGAGGCCCGGAGGAAGCCAAGCGGTTATTTTTTTGACAGATTTTTTCATGTCCTGCTTTCTGATGCGCCGCAAGACTCATGTT
>JBAWXM010000384.1:0-4900 GCA_037144075.1 Lentisphaerota bacterium
TTTGAGAATTGGTTCGTATTCTGAGAGGCTGCCGATACCGGGGTATCGAAGGCCTTGAAGAGTGCGAATCCAAACTCGAAAGATCGCTACTGCTTTGCAGCGAGCGTCTTGCGCCCGTCTTTTTCCGTTCCGCCTTCATGCGATGCGGGCATCGCCTGTCAGTCGGAGCAAAAAAATCCAATCCACAATCCTGATCGTCTATTCTTAAATTTTCAGCCGCGCAAAGTATAATATAAACTTTTTAGCCATCAGATACAATATTCCGGAATAATATTTTTGGCTGACAACAGTTTAATGATGGATTGCAGGTTGCTTTCCAGGCTGTCTGCCGATGCCAGATTTACATCCACTGCAACAGCTTTAAAGTTCGATTCGTCCACATTGATAATTAACAGTTCATTGGGCGAATTCAACAATTTCAGCCGGTTCAATTCATAATCTCCGGCATCAGTCAGCGCGGTGATGAAGATCAGTCCGGCATCAGTCAGAATTCTGGACAGTTCGCCCAGCCTCCGGATGCGTTCGTCACGCTCGATCACATCGTTCCGGATATCCGCGTCAAGACCATTATTGATACTGGAGATGCCAAGATAATACGAATTCATGTTCAACCGGAACAGTCGCTGCTCCAGCCTGGTCGCCAATTCCTGAACAGCGTTATTGCTGCTGCCGGTAACGACTATTGTCTTACCCATATGGCGGTTGCGCAATATTCTCTCCTTGTTTTCCACCAGCCCGGTTTCCCAGTAAAATTCACGACGTTCCACATGATCTTTCAATCTGGTTTCAGTATCCTTTACGCCGTCATCCTGTTTGGAGTCAAACGACACTCCCTCAATAATCATGCCGGCCCCGGCAGTGGCGTTGGTGATCGGGTCGATCAGTACGAAGCTGCCGGTTTCGTGGTTTTTAGAATAAGCATCGAAGTAAAGCGGTTTGGTGGTGGAAACTACAACCCGGCCGATTTCATTGAGAGTCATACTTTCAGTTTTATTTTTTTGCAGGGTGTTCACGTCAATATTGTAGATGATGGTATCAACCCTGGATTTGACATTGCGCCCGGCATGACGGATCAGATAATTACCGCCAGGCTTCAACGGGGTGTCTGTCATCCAGATTACAACCGCTTCAAAGCGCTGGCTGACTTTCGGCTGGTTGTTGATATGCACCAGCATGTCTCCACTGCTGATATCGATTTCATCTTCCAGTTCAATCGTCACCGCCTGAGGCGGAAATGCTTCGAGCAGGTTGCCGTCAGCGGTAACAATATTCTTAACTTTTGACAGTTTCAGCGAAGGCAGTACTTTGATATTATCCCCGACTTTAACCACACCGGAGGCAACAGTTCCTGCAAAACCGCGAAAATCCAGATGCGGTCGGCTGACGTATTGCACCGGAAAACGGAAATCCGTGAAATTGCGGTCGCTGGCGACATTTACCGTTTCCAGAAACTCCAGCAGGGAGTCACCCTGATACCACGGCATCACCGTGGACTTTTCAACAACATTTTCGCCTTTCAGCGCTGAAATCGGAATATATTGCACATCGGGAATGTCCAGATGCTCGACAAATTCCGCGAAACTCTGGCGGATATTGTTAAAGACTTCCTGCGAATAATCCACCAGGTCCATTTTGTTGATGGCCACCACCAGATGCTTGATCCCCAGCAGCGAAATGATAAACGCATGCCGTTTGGTCTGGGTGACCACTCCGTAGCGGGTGTCAATCAGGATAATAGCCAGATTGGCGGTTGAGGCGCCGGTCGCCATGTTTCTGGTGTATTGCTCGTGTCCTGGAGTGTCCGCAATAATGAATTTCCGTTTAGGCGTGGAAAAATAGCGGTACGCCACGTCAATGGTGATTCCTTGTTCGCGTTCGGCTTTCAAACCGTCCAGCAGCAGGGCGTAATCAATCTCCCCGGCGCCGGCAGTGCCGTTTTTTTCGCTGTCGCGGCGCAGTGTGCTCAACTGGTCTTCATAGATCAGTTTGCTGTCAAAAAGCAACCGCCCGATCAACGTTGATTTGCCGTCGTCCACCGAACCGCAGGTCAGAAACCGCAGCAGGTCTTTCTTCTCGTGCTGATTTAAGAATTTATCGATATCCATAATTAAAAGTATCCTTCCCGTTTCTTTTGTTCCATTGATGAGTCACCGTCGTGGTCGATCACCCTGGTCGAACGTTCGCTCTGTCTGGTTTGCAGCATCTCCGCCACAATATCCTCGATTGTATCCGCGCCTGATTCAATTGCCCCTGTCAGCGGGTAGCAGCCGAGTGTACGGAATCTGACCAGTTTCTCAACTGGCTTTTCGCCGGGATCCAAACGCATACGGTCATCGTCCACCATGATCAGCGAACCGTCGCGTTCGACCACCGGCCGCATTTTTGCAAAATAGAGTGGAACAATAGGAATTTTCTCCAGCCGGATGTACTGCCAGATATCCACTTCAGTCCAGTTGGACAGCGGAAATACCCTCACGCTTTCGCCTGGGTTAATGCGCCCGTTGTATAGCGACCACAATTCCGGCCGCTGATTTTTCGGGTCCCATTGATGATGGCGGTCGCGGAAAGAGTAAATCCGCTCTTTAGCGCGGGATTTTTCCTCGTCGCGCCGTGCGCCGCCAAATGCGACATCGAATTTTCCAGCATCCAGCGCCTGCAGCAGCGCCTGCGTTTTCATGATGTCGGTATACTTTCTGCTGCCGTAGTCAAACGGGTTCACCCCGGCGGCTTTGCCTTCCTTGTTGTGATGAACGAGCAATTCCAGTCCATGCTCCGCGCAGAACCGGTCCCGGAACTCGATCATTTCCCGGAATTTCCAGGTTGAATCGATATGCAGCAGTTTAAAAGGCAGCCGCCCCGGATAGAATGCTTTCTGGGCAAGCCTGACCAGCACAGAAGAATCTTTGCCGATTGAATATAAAAGTATCGGACGTTCAAACTGGCCGACCGCATCGCGAAAGATATGAATACTTTCGGCTTCAAGTTGTCTTAATTGACTGAGACTGTATTCTGACATTGGATTTGCTCCTTATACTTTTGCTTTTCTGACGAGTTTGCCGTCAACGACATGTAACCCGCACTCTTTTTGCTCCGGTAATTCCCACCACCAGCGTCCGGCCCTGACATCCTCCGTGCGCTTCACGGCTCTGGTGCAACAAGCGCAGCCAATGCTGGGAAACCCTTGATCATGGAGTTTGTTATATGGCGCTTCATGATTTTTGATGTACTCCCATACCTGAACTTCCGTCCAGTCTGCCAGCGGATTAATTTTGACTAATTTATTTGTTTCGTCCCACTCTATGGTTTTAATTTCGCTTCTGGTTACGGACTGTTCACGGCGCAAGCCGCATATCCAGGCTTTGTAACCTGACAGCGACCGGCGCAGAGGTTCTATTTTTCTTACCCGGCAGCACAGCTTCCGATTTTCCACGCTTTCGCGGAATAAATTGACGCCGTGTTCCGCAGTCATCGATTCAACTGATTCCTTATCAGGAAAATACAGTTTTACTCTGATCCCGTATTTCTCTTCAATATCTTCCAGCAGTTGATAACTTTCGTTGAACAGGCGTCCGGTATCCAGCGTGATAACCGGTATTTTCAGTCCTCCGCGTCCGATCACGTCCGTTATCACCTGATCTTCCGCGCCAAGCGCGGAGGCAAAAACAACTCTGTCGCCGAATACTTCGCTAACCCTGGTCAGCACTTCTTCCGGTCCCTTATTCTTCAACTCTTCCTGTAATGTTTTTATCTGCGTCGAACTCATTTATACCACCGTCTTTATATCAAATGTTATTTATATTGTAAACATTCAACTCAATCACATTACAAACTACCAGCATTGAGCTTGCTTTATATATTATAACATCTTTACCATAAAAGTAAACATTAAAACAAGAAAAATTATTGAAAAATATTTTGGAATGCAGCTGCATCGGCAAAACTGTTTTTAATATCTTCGAAAAAATAATAGACTTTGAAAAGATACAATGGCTGTTGTAGTTTCTATTCAGAGAAAATTATTTATTGCGGTTCCGTGTCTGATAAAACACGGAAAAAAGGATTACCATGAATATCAATCTTCGAATCGCTGGTGAATCTGGTCAAGTGGTTGTTTCGTTCAGAGAAATTTTATCCGGGCCGCTGGCCACAGCCGGCTTGCATGTGTTTACCGGCAAAAGCTACATGTCCAGGATTCGCGGCGGTCTGAACTGGACAGATAGTTCCGAACTGTTCGGGCTGAAAAAACGGATCGATCTGCTGGTAGCTTTGACGCAGGAAGCATTGGACTTTCTGAAAGATGATCTTAGGAGTTGTAAAGAAATAAGTGGTATTTTTATACTGAGGGTATCGGGGAGAAATTTTGGGGTTGCCGGAGAGGAGCAAAGCCATCGCGTTGTAACGAACCGGCAAAGCCGAAAGCGCCACCGAGACACCAGTAGAAAGCACCAGTTATTTTTGAACGACTCCTTAATCCCGGCGGCATCGCGCCAATAAACAGGGATGCAACCGCCGAAAACGGCCTGTTGCCGCTGAACTTCAGCGGCATTTTCAACGCGCTTGCGGTAGCGACCTGATGGCGAACAACTCCGCTGCCGGAGCTGTTTTCGCATTGCCGGGGCACAATCCGGATTCCCTATAAAACTACATGAGTAAGATTTTTACGAAAAAGGCGACGATATTATTACAAAAAACTGTCAGGCGGCGCAGGCAATCGCAGAATACTGTTCCTGGGTGGCGCGTTCATTCAGCGGCCCCCGGAGCACCTGAAGGCAATAATGAAAGAGGCGTTAAACCACCGTGATGGCATGGCCGCGGCTGGACATTCTTCAACCCTGCTTCACGTTCAACCACCAGAACACGTTCAAATGGTACATGGAACGGGTGCGGCAGGTCGATCCTG